>NZ_JAUQTA010000001.1:1968362-2296423 GCF_030580915.1 Nocardioides jiangxiensis | reverse complement strand
GAAAATTTGTCCGGCGACGTCCTACTCTCCCACAACCTCCCGGTTGCAGTACCATCGGCGCTGTCAGGCTTAACTTCCGGGTTCGGAATGGAGCCGGGTGTTTCCCTGACGCTATGGCCGCCGAAACTCTATGGAGTTAGATCAACCAACTCCAAGCCGTTTCTGGGCTTGGATCTGGTTCCCGACCGTAACTCGGGAACCACACAGTGGACGCGCAACATCTTTGAGGGACAAGCCCTCGACCTATTAGTACCGGTCGGCTGGGCATTACTGCTGTACACCTCCGGCCTATCAACCCAGTCATCTACTGGGGGCCTTACCCGGTTAACCCGGTGGGAAACCTCATCTTGAAACGTGCTTCCCGCTTAGATGCATTCAGCGGTTATCACTTCCGAACGTAGCCAACCAGCCGTGCTCCTGGCGGAACAACTGGCACACCAGAGGTTCGTCCATCCCGGTCCTCTCGTACTAGGGACAGCCTTTCTCAAGTTTCCTGCGCGCGCGGCGGATAGGGACCGAACTGTCTCACGACGTTCTAAACCCAGCTCGCGTGCCGCTTTAATGGGCGAACAGCCCAACCCTTGGGACCTACTCCAGCCCCAGGATGCGACGAGCCGACATCGAGGTGCCAAACCATCCCGTCGATATGGACTCTTGGGGAAGATCAGCCTGTTATCCCCGGGGTACCTTTTATCCGTTGAGCGACGCCGCTTCCACATGCCAGCGCCGGATCACTAGTTCCGACTTTCGTCCCTGCTCGAGCTGTCACTCTCACAGTCAAGCTCCCTTGTGCACTTACACTCGAAACCTGATTGCCAACCAGGCTGAGGGAACCTTTGAGCGCCTCCGTTACATTTTGGGAGGCAACCGCCCCAGTTAAACTACCCATCAGGCACTGTCCCTGATCCGGATAACGGACCTAGGTTAGACATCTAGTACGACCAGAGTGGTATTTCAACGATGACTCCACACTAACTGGCGTTAATGCTTCACAGTCTCCCACCTATCCTACACAAGCCGAACCAAACACCAATACCAAACTATAGTAAAGGTCCCGGGGTCTTTCCGTCCTGCCGCGCGTAACGAGCATCTTTACTCGTAGTGCAATTTCGCCGAGTCCACGGTTGAGACAGCGCCCAAGTCGTTACTCCATTCGTGCAGGTCGGAACTTACCCGACAAGGAATTTCGCTACCTTAGGATGGTTATAGTTACCACCGCCGTTTACTGGGGCTTAAGTTCTCAGCTTCGACTTACGTCTAACCGGTCCCCTTAACCTTCCAGCACCGGGCAGGAGTCAGTCCGTATACATCGTCTTACGACTTAGCACGGACCTGTGTTTTTAGTAAACAGTCGCTTGGGCCTGGTCTCTGCGGCCATCACCGCTGCCACTCGCAAGGAGTTTGACGGATCCGGCCCCCCTTCTCCCGAAGTTACGGGGGCATTTTGCCGAGTTCCTTAACCATGGTTCACTCGATCGCCTTGGTATTCTCTACCTGATCACCTGAGTCGGTTTGGGGTACGGGCGGCGCATAGCTCGCTAGAGGTTTTTCTCGACAGCATAGGATCATCCACTTCACCAATATGGCTCCCCATCAGGTCTCAGGCACATAGATGACGGATTTGCCTATCATCAGCCCTACACCCTTAGCCGTGGTCTACCATCGCCACGGTTGGACTACCTTCCTGCGTCACCCCATCGCTTGCCTACTACCAGGTCGGGTCGTGCGCTCCACAATCCCAGACTCCCCCGAAGGGAAGAAAGGGTGCTTCGGGCACTTAGCATCACTGGGTTCAGCATGGGCGCTATTTTGCCGGTACGGGAATATCAACCCGTTGTCCATCGACTACGCCTGTCGGCCTCGCCTTAGGTCCCGACTTACCCAGGGCAGATTAGCTTGACCCTGGAACCCTTGATCATTCGGCGGAGGAGTTTCTCACTCCTCATTCGCTACTCATGCCTGCATTCTCACTCGTGTGCTGTCCACGGCTGGATCACTCCGCCGCTTCAACCCGCACACGACGCTCCCCTACCTATCCATGCAACTGGACCACGAAGGCCTGTCTTACGCATGAATACCATAGCTTCGGTGGATAACTTGAGCCCCGCTACATTGTCGGCGCGGAATCACTTGACCAGTGAGCTATTACGCACTCTTTCAAGGGTGGCTGCTTCCAAGCCAACCTCCTGGTTGTCTGTGCGACTCCACATCCTTTTCCACTTAGTTATCGCTTAGGGACCTTAGCTGATGGTCTGGGCTGTTTCCCTCTCGACTACGGAGCTTATCCCCCGCAGTCTCACTGCTGCGCTCTCACTTACCGGCATTCGGAGTTTGGCTAACGTCAGTAACCTTGTGGGGCCCATCGGCTATCCAGTGCTCTACCTCCGGCAAGAAACACGCAACGCTGCACCTAAATGCATTTCGGGGAGAACCAGCTATCACGAAGTTTGATTGGCCTTTCACCCCTATCCACAGGTCATCCCCTCAGTTTTCAACCTAAGTGGGTTCGGTCCTCCACGCGGTCTTACCCGCGCTTCAACCTGCCCATGGATAGATCACTTCGCTTCGGGTCTTGATCGTGCAACTCAAACGCCCTATTCGGACTCGCTTTCGCTACGGCTTCCCCACACGGGTTAACCTCGCTACACAACGCAAACTCGCAGGCTCATTCTTCAAAAGGCACGCTGTCACCCACGTAGGGGCTCCAACGGATTGTAGGCACATGGTTTCAGGTACTATTTCACTCCCCGCCAGGGGTACTTTTCACCTTTCCCTCACGGTACTTGTCCGCTATCGGTCACCAAGGAGTATTTAGGCTTAACGGGTGGTCCCGCCAGATTCACACGGAATTTCAGGGGTTCCGTGTTACTTGGGTGTCACTCAACAGAGCCGGTGTCTTACATGTACGGGGCTATCACCCTCTACGGCAGGCCTTTCCAGACCACTTCGACTTCAACACCGGTTTCTTACTCTGCTCCACGACGGCAGTCGAGGAAAGAATGATCCCACAACCCCCCAAGCGCAACGCCTGCCGGCTATCACACGCATGAGGTTTGGCCTGTTCCGATTTCGCTCGCCACTACTCTCGGAATCACTTTTGTTTTCTCTTCCTGTGGGTACTGAGATGTTTCACTTCCCCACGTTCCCTCCACGCACCCTATGTGTTCAGATGCGGGTAACTGGACATGACTCCAGCTGGGTTTCCCCATTCGGACATCCCCGGATCAACGCTCGGTTGCCAACTCCCCAGGGCTTATCGCAGGCTCCTACGTCCTTCATCGGCTCTTGGTGCCAAGGCATCCACCATGTGCCCTTAGTAGCTTGTCTTGCTACAAAGATGCTCGCGTCCACTGTGTAGTTCTCAAGATACGGGCGGCCCCACCCCTCACCCACACATCAGTGCGACCTCGGTAGTGGTCCATACGTAGAGAAGATCAATCCCGGACCAACGTCCGAAGCTCGATCCCTCAGGACCCAACAGTGTGCCAAGCCACCCCGAGACAACCAACCCCCAGGTTCCACGCCCACCACACGGTGAGCAGTACTGAGGAGGCATCGTTCTCAACGATGACCAACTAATCGACGTTCCACTAGTGAGCAGTGCAGACCCGAGACACATTCGGCCTCGAAAGCCTGCGCCCTGGACCGATTGATTCGGCCAGTGAAAGCTCCTTAGAAAGGAGGTGATCCAGCCGCACCTTCCGGTACGGCTACCTTGTTACGACTTCGTCCCAATCGCTCGTCCCACCTTCGACGGCTCCCTCCACAAGGGTTAGGCCACCGGCTTCGGGTGTTACCAACTTTCGTGACGTGACGGGCGGTGTGTACAAGGCCCGGGAACGTATTCACCGCAGCGTTGCTGATCTGCGATTACTAGCGACTCCGACTTCATGGGGTCGAGTTGCAGACCCCAATCCGAACTGAGACCGGCTTTTTGGGATTCGCTCCACCTCGCGGTATCGCAGCCCTTTGTACCGGCCATTGTAGCATGCGTGAAGCCCTGGACATAAGGGGCATGATGACTTGACGTCATCCCCACCTTCCTCCGAGTTGACCCCGGCAGTCTCTTATGAGTCCCCACCATTACGTGCTGGCAACATAAGACGAGGGTTGCGCTCGTTGCGGGACTTAACCCAACATCTCACGACACGAGCTGACGACAGCCATGCACCACCTGTATACCGACTAAAAGGGCACCTATCTCTAGGTGTTTCCGGTATATGTCAAACCCAGGTAAGGTTCTTCGCGTTGCATCGAATTAATCCGCATGCTCCGCCGCTTGTGCGGGCCCCCGTCAATTCCTTTGAGTTTTAGCCTTGCGGCCGTACTCCCCAGGCGGGGCGCTTAATGCGTTAGCTGCGGCACGGAACACGTGGAATGTGTCCCACACCTAGCGCCCAACGTTTACGGTGTGGACTACCAGGGTATCTAATCCTGTTCGCTCCCCACACTTTCGCTCCTCAGCGTCAGGTAATGCCCAGAGAACCGCCTTCGCCACCGGTGTTCCTCCTGATATCTGCGCATTTCACCGCTACACCAGGAATTCCGTTCTCCCCTGCATACCTCTAGTCGGCCCGTATCGGAAGCAGGCTCGGAGTTAAGCTCCGAGTTTTCACTCCCGACGTGACCAACCGCCTACGAGCCCTTTACGCCCAATAATTCCGGACAACGCTCGCACCCTACGTATTACCGCGGCTGCTGGCACGTAGTTGGCCGGTGCTTCTTCTGCAGGTACCGTCACTTGCGCTTCGTCCCTGCTGAAAGAGGTTTACAACCCGAAGGCCGTCATCCCTCACGCGGCGTTGCTGGATCAGGCTTTCGCCCATTGTCCAATATTCCCCACTGCTGCCTCCCGTAGGAGTCTGGGCCGTGTCTCAGTCCCAGTGTGGCCGGTCACCCTCTCAGGCCGGCTACCCGTCGAAGCCTTGGTGAGCCATTACCTCACCAACAAGCTGATAGGCCGCGAGCCCATCCTTCACCGCCAGAACTTTCCACCCCACCAGATGCCTGGCAGGGTCATATCCGGTATTAATCACCGTTTCCGGTGGCTATCCCAGAGTGAAGGGCAGATTGCTCACGTGTTACTCACCCGTTCGCCGCTCGTGTACCCCGAAGGGCCTTACCGCTCGACTTGCATGTGTTAAGCACGCCGCCAGCGTTCGTCCTGAGCCAGGATCAAACTCTCCGTTGAAAACAACACCCACACAGAAAAACCATGCAGGAAAAAGAGATCCCGGCAAGAGACCGAACCCTGACAAAATTGTCAGAATTATCGATTACTTACCAAAGGAACCATCCAACCCACACCCGAAGGCGCAGACGTCGGACGGGTAAAATTAATTCGTCGACTTTTGGCACACTGTTGAGTTCTCAAGGATCCAGCGCGCACCTCGCTCGGCCTCTCGGCTCCGCTTGGGGCAACTCGATCAAACTTACCGGCTTCGTTTCGGCCTGTCAAACTGGCCTCCGCGATGCGGCTCCCCGGGGCACACTGCCCCGTTGGGTTCCTCGCAGCCGCTTCAGCGCGCATGCTCAGATCCTGGTGGGGAAGGTGGTCAGGCGGTCCGCAGTGGGGAGGAGATCCTCCGCGTCGCGGCGCCGGGGGCGTCCCGCGCTGACAGGTGAAACATTAGGGCACGTTGGCCGACGAATGCAAAACGGGGTGGTTTCCCGGCCTCTGCAGCGCCTTTTCACGCTCAGACGGCCGACGGCTCAGTCCTCTTCGTCCTCGACGGCATGCCGGCGCAGGTAGACGACCACTCCGGCGGCCAGCAGGAATGGCCCGAAGGCGATGAGCAGGACGAGGACTTGTTCGGCGGGGTTCAGGTGCCCCAGGTGCATCGGGATCATGGTGCGGACATTGTGTCTCAGGTACCCATGTGGGGATACCGGTGATCACGCGGCGGCACGAGCGTCTCCTTCACCGTGCGCGTGGAGGTCCATCGGCGGAGGTTCTCCGCGGAGCCTGCCTTGTCGTCGGTGCCGGACGCCCGGGCCCCACCGAAGGGCTGCTGCCCGACGACGGCACCGGTCGGCTTGTCGTTCACGTAGAAGTTGCCGGCTGCGAACCGCAGCCTGGCCGCCGTGCGCGCGATGGCGGCCCGATCCGTCGCGAAGACCGCACCGGTCAGGGCGTACGGCGCGAAGCCCTCGAGCTGGTCGACGACCGCGTCGTACTGGTCGTCCTCGAAGACGTGCACGGCGAGGAGCGGGCCGAAGTACTCCTCCCCGAACATCGGGTCGGTGGGGGCATCGGCGAGGACGACGGTCGGCCGGATGAACCACCCGACTCGGTCGTCGTACTCCCCGCCCGCGGCGATCCTCAGGCCCGGCGTGCGCCGAGCACGCTCGATCGCCTCGGTGACCCGCCGGAACGCCCGCTGGTCGATGACGGCACCCATGAAGTGCTCGAACTCCGCGGGGTCTCCCATGCCGAGCGCGTCGACATCCGCGAGGAACTGCTCGCCCATCCGCTCCCACACCGTGCGGGACACGTAGGCACGCGACGCTGCCGAGCACTTCTGACCCTGGTACTCGAAAGCACCGCGCAGGAGGGCGACCCGCAACGCCTCGGCATCCGCGGACGGGTGTGCCACCACGAAGTCCTTCCCACCGGTCTCGCCGACCAGACGGGGGTAGGACCGGTAGGAGGCGATCCGCTCCCCCACGGTCGACCAGAGGTGCCGGAACGTCGCGGTGGATCCGGTGAAGTGGATCCCGGCCAGGTCGGGGTCGGCCAGCGCCACCTCGGAGACGGGGGTCCCGTGCCCCGGCAGCATCGAGATCACGCCCGGCGGGAGCCCCGCCTCCACCAGGAGTTCCATGGTGAGGCTGGCCGCGAGCTGCTGCGTGACCGAGGGCTTCCAGACGACGACGTTGCCCATGAGGGCCGGCGCTGTCGGCAGGTTGCCGGCGATGGAGGTGAAGTTGAAGGGCGTGATGGCATAGACGAAGCCCTCGAGGGGGCGGTGGTCGAGGCGGTTCCACACACCCGGCGCCTGGAGCTCGGGCTGCTCCTCGAGGATCCGGCGGCCGAACAGGACGTTGAAGCGCCAGAAGTCGACCAGCTCGCAGGCCGCGTCGATCTCCGCCTGGACGACGGTCTTGGACTGGCCCAGCATCGTGGCGGCGTTGAGCCGCTGGCGCCATGGCCCCGCGAGGAGCTCGGCAGCGCGGAGGAAGACGGCTGCGCGCTCGTCGTACGGGAGCTCGCGCCAGCCGGGCGCAGCTGCCTTCGCGCCGGCCAGCGCCCGGGCGGTGTCCTCCGTCGTCGCGTGCCGGAAGTGGCCGAGGACCCGTTGGTGGTCGTGGGGCGCCACCACCCGGCCGTCGGCACCACCGCCAGCGCGCCACTCCCCGGCGATGTAGGCCGGCAGGTCACGCTCCTCGGCGGACTGCCGTGCCAGCTCGGCGGCGAGCTGTGCGCGCTCCGCCGTGCCCGGCGCGTAGTCGAGCACCGGCTCGTTGCGGGGTGTGGGTGGATGCGTCGTGGCGTCCATTCCACGATCGTGCCACGGGGACCTCAGGAGACGAGGCCGGCGATCTCCTGCGTGGCGTGCCAGGCCAGGTCGGCCTCGTCGAGGTCGTCCTCACCGATGTCGCTGAGGTCCGCGTGTACCGAGGCGACCCGAGACCACGGCAGGTCTGCGGCGACCGTCACCAGCGTGGGGTCCTCGGAGTCCTCGGGTGTCACGGCGTCGACGTCGCCGGCGAGGACGAAGCGGCGCGGGACGTCATCGTCGGCACGCAGCTCCCAGGAAGCATGCGCGGCAGCCGCCATCGCGGCGTACTCCAGCTCCTCCTCGTCGCCCTCCGGCCATGCTGCGACCAACGCCGCCGTGACGGCATGGGCCGGGAAAGGGGCGCCGACCCGGCCCGCGGCGAGAGCGCGCGCCAGGCCGTCGCGGGTGAACGGGACGTACACACGGACGGCCATCGCGACCTCTTTCATCAAGTTCTTGGGATCCTGTGGAAGTCTCCCAGAGCCGGAGGCACCTGCTGCGCAGGCGCCTCCGGATGACTTCGAGGACCGTGTGCACAGGTGCACGGCAGAGCAGGACGGCTGACAGATGTTCATCAGCATGCACGGCGTCGGCGGCGCCAAGGACCTCCCGATCCCGGCCGAGTACGCGATCGCAGGTGCGTGCGCTGCGCTCACGGTCTCCTTCGTCGTCCTCGCGGTCGCCTGGCGCAAGCCGCACTTCGCCGAGACCACCACCGGCGCCGTCGACGAAGCCGGCGCACCCGGCGGCCCGGTCATCGGCCCGGTGCTGCGCGTCCTCGGCTTCGCCTTCTTCCTGTACGTCGCCGTGGCGGCCCTCTTCGGCCAGGACACGCTGATCAACCCGGTCTTCGGCGTCTTCTACGTGCTGCTCTGGACCGGCATGGTGCCCCTGTCGCTCGCCTTCGGCCCCGTCTACCGCGCCCTGAGCCCGGTCCGGACGGTCAACGCACTGCTCGCGCGGGTGTCCGGAGCCGACCCTGCGACGGGGCTGCGTGACTATCCCGAGCGGCTGGGTTACTGGCCGGCGGCCTTCGGGCTGCTGGCGTTCGTGTGGATGGAGCTCGTGTTCGCCGGCAACGCCGAGCTCGGCAACGTCCGGCTCTGGCTGGCGGTCTACATCGGAGCGATGGTCATCGGCGGAGCGGTCTACGGCAACACGTTCTTCGCGCGCGCCGACCCGTTCGAGGTCTACTCGACGTTCGTCGGACACCTGTCGCCGCTGCGCCGTGTCGACGGTCGGGTCGTCCTCGTGAACCCGTTCCGTCACCTGGCTTCGCTCGAGATCCGTCCCGGGGTCCTCGCCGTCTGCGCGGTCCTCCTCGGCAGCACTGCCTTCGACTCCCTCGGGGGCTCCTCGTGGTGGCTGGTGCACACCGAGTCGCTGGGACCTCGCGAGGTCGTGGGGACCCTCGGGCTGATCGGGCTGATCGGAGTCGTCGGCCTGCTGTTCTCCGGGGCGACCATGCTCACCGGGATCCACCAGGGGCACGACCGCCGGCAGCTGCCCGCGGCGTACGCGCACACGCTCGTGCCGATCATCATCGGCTACGTCTTCGCGCACTACCTGAGCATGCTCGTCGAGAGCGGCCAGCAGACCCTGATCCAGCTGAGCGATCCGCTGAGCAACGGCAGCAACGTGCTCGGCCTGTCCGACCGTGGCGTGAACTACTGGCTCTCCGAGCACCCGACGTTCCTCGCAGTGGCCAAGGTGTCTGGCGTCCTGACGGGACACGTCGTCGCGGTCATCGCGGCCCACGACGCCGCGATGCGGCTGCTGCCCAAGCGCGACCAGCTCTCGGGTCAGCTGGCGCTGCTCTTCCTGATGGTCGGCTTCACCGCCGGCGGCCTGCTCCTCCTCTTCGGCGCCTGACGCCGCGCCGCGGGGAGGCCACGGGCTCGCGCGAGCCCGGGAAGAGCGCGTCGACGAGCGGCGCGAACGCCCGCGAGAGCGGACTCGGGCCTGCCTCGACATAGGTGCGGCCGGTCACGATCGCCCGGTCGGCGGCCAGCCCGTCGTCGGGGATCTGGTGGAAGGCGGTCACCTCCGCAAACCCCGACAGCAGGCGCTCCGCCTCCGTCTCGTCGATGCCGAGCCGCGGCCGCCACCGGTTCAGGACGACGTGCAGCGGCTGGCCGCTGGAGCGCTCGCCGAGGTCGTCGAGGGCACGTGCCAGGCGGGTGAGCCCCACGGGGTCCGGCGTGCCGACGACGACCAGGACGTCGGAGCCGGAGAGCGCCGCGTGCGTGAGCGCATTGCGGCCCGGACGGCCACCGAAGTCGGAGACCGGGTCGTCCTCGACGCTGAACCCGGTGTCGAGGACGATGTCGCCACCCGCGTCGGCGAGGAGGGCCTCGACGACCTCCGGCCCGGCCTCGGCCCACCGGTCCCCTCGCGGGAGCCCGGTCACCACGCGAAAGCCCCCGACCCGCCTCACGGCCCCCGGTGCGGTCGCAGGCGGGTCACCGCGCCCCACCGCACGCGCGGCTGCGAGGAGACCGGACACCTCGTCGAGCACTCCGAGGCGCTGGGCCACGGAGCCGCCCCAGGGGTCCGCGTCGACGAGCAGCGGGCTGGCTCCCCGAGCGGCCAGCTCCCCCACCATGCCCAGCGCCACCGTGGTCCGCCCGGGGGCGCCGCAGGGACCCCAGACGGCGACCGAGACGCCGCGCGACACGGCAGCGTCCGCGGACGGCGGACCGCTGACCTCTGCGCCCGGGCCGGCTGCGCGCGGGCCCGGGGAACCGTCGGACGCTGCGCGCACGAGCTGGGGAAGGGTGCCCACGTCCGCGGCCGTCACCAGGTGGCGGACGCCGGCCCTGAGGGCGCGGTCGACGATGTCGACCCGACCGTCGGCGAGCACGACGACCGGCTCGACCAGGTCACGGCGCAGCCGGGTGATCGCGTCCTGGTCGAGGCCCGGGGCCTCGGCCGCGACGACGGCGACGCGGGCGTCTCCTGCTGCCGCGTGGGCGAGGAGGTCCGTCACGTCCATGCAGCGGCGGAGCACGACCACGCCCGGGGCGGAGTCGAGGGCCGCGAGCGCCGCTGGCTCCCAGTCGGCGCCCGACCCGACCACCAGGACGCTGACGGCGACGGCCACGTCAGCCCTCCCGCGTGATGGAGACCCGGCCATCGCGGGCCGCGGCGAGCACCCGGCCCACTCCGTCGCGTGCCGTGGCAGGGACGCCCACGACGACCTCGCGGTCCGACCCGGCTCCCAGCAGCTCATCGGGGGCCGGCACCTCCAGCACGACGACGTCGTCGAGCACGGGGGAAGCCGCCTCGCCACGGTCGCCGGAGGCGACCCAGACGTCGACGACCGCACCGGGAACGAGGGACGGCGGGACGGCGCCGGCCGGGACGGAGACCGGCACCGAGACCACACCGGCCGCCTCGGCACCGAGCGCCGCCGCCGGCACCAGCTCGCCCTCCGCCACAGCCCGGAGGACCCTCCGGTCGTGCGGGAGGGGACGGTCGGCCCGGAGGTAGCGCCGCGCGGCGCGGTCGTCGAGGTGCACGGAGGTAGCGACGACATCGGAGCTGCGGATCGTGACACCGGGCTGCAGGTCCGAGCGCGCCGCCCACACCGGCGTGAGGTCGTCGGCGCCCGCCATCACGCGCGCGCCCACCGCGATCGAGGCCGCCACCAGCGCCACGCCTGTCCACAGCCGGGGATCACGCCAGGGCGTCCGCAGCGAACGTGCAGCGGCCGGCGTGCCCGAGGTCCCGAGATCCTTGGTCACGCGGCACATCATGCGCGTGAGGGGGCGATTTCGTCACCCCTGCCGTCCACAGGCAGCTCGTGGTGCGGCGCGGACGGTCAGGGTCGGGGTG
The DNA here is from genome assembly GCF_030580915.1 of Nocardioides jiangxiensis. NCBI lineage: Bacteria > Bacillati > Actinomycetota > Actinomycetes > Propionibacteriales > Nocardioidaceae > Nocardioides > Nocardioides jiangxiensis. The sequence goes on along the minus strand of NZ_JAUQTA010000001.1, from coordinate 2,285,084 downwards.
GCAGAGTGGGAGCCATGTCCGGCCCCCGTTTCCTGACCCTCGCCGATGTGGCAGAAGTCCTCAACACCTCGACAGCACAGGTCTATGCGCTGGTCCGGCGCGGAGAGCTGCCGGCCATCAAGATCGGTGGACGCGGCCAGTGGCGGGTCGAGACGGAGCAGCTCGAGACCTACATCCAGCAGCAGTACGTGGCGACGCGGCAGTTCGTCGACGCCCATCCGTTCACCGAGGTGGACGAGGGCGCCGACGAGCTGGGCTGACGTGCGGCGGGTCAGCCGACCTTCGACGCCAGCTTGACCTGGACGGTGCGCGACGTGCCGTCGCGCTCGACCGTGAGCTTCACCGTGTCTCCGGGCATCTGCGCACGGATCGCGACGATCAGCGAGGCGTTGTCCGAGACCGTGTGGCCGTTGATGGCGCTGATCACGTCGCCCTTCTCGAGGCCCGCGCCCGCGGCGGGGCTGCCCGGCGTCACGTCCTCGACGTGGGCGCCGTCCTCGTCCGGGCCGCTGCTGACAGTCGCGCCAATGACGGGGTAGCTCGCGTGACCGTCGCGCAGGATCTCGTCCACGGACACGCGGACCTGCTCGACCGGGATCGCGAAGGCGACACCGATGTTGCCGCCCTGCCCCGTCGAGGAGCCGGCGACGGTGGCGATCGCGCTGTTGATGCCGACGATCCGGCCGCGCATGTCGACCAGCGGACCGCCCGAGTTGCCCGGGTTGACGGCCGCGTCGGTCTGGACGGCGTTGATGAACGACGTGGTGTCCTCGGCGTCGCCGCTGGTCGACACCGGTCGGTTGAGCGAGGAGACGATGCCGGCGGTCACGGTGTTGGCCAGGCCGAGCGGCGAGCCGATCGCGACGACGCCCTCGCCCACGCGGAGGTCGGTCGACGTGCCCAGCGCGGCCGGCTGCGCGCCCTCGAGGCCCTTCACCTTCAGGACCGCCAGGTCGTAGGCCTGTGTGCGGCCGACGATCTGAGCGGAGTAGCGCTTGCCGTCGGAGCTGACCACGGTCACCTTGCCACCCGGGTGGTCCGCACCTTCGATGACGTGGTTGTTGGTGACGACGTGGCCCTCGCGGTCGAGGACGAATCCGGATCCCGTCGCACCCTGCTCCTCGGACTCGGTGTCGGCGACGATCTGCACCGTCGACGGCAGCACCTTCTGCGCGACCGCCGAGACGCTTCCGTTGTCCGCCGGGAGCGGTGCCTTGGTCTCGATCGAGACCGCTCCCAGCCCGTCGCCGGACGAGGACGACGGGTTGAGGTTCTGGTAGGCCGCGCCTCCCACCGCACCCCCGACGAGGCCAGCGAGCAGGGCGAGCACGGCGACCGACGGCCACACCCAGCCGGCGACCCGGGAACGGCGTTCCGGCTCGGGGGCGGCACCGAACACGCCGCCGCCGTAGGCCGGAAGCGCAGTGGTCGGCTCGGGCCGCGCCGCCGCGGGCGGGACCGGCGGCGCCGGAGGCGCGGGCGGCGCAGGCGGAATCGGGGTGGTCGGCTGCTCGTCGTGCTGGTCGCTCATGTGGTGGTCCTTCACGGCTCGGTGCGGGTGCGGGGCGCCGCGGGGTCGGAGATGCGGGTCTGGAGGGAGGTCGCCACGGGCGGACGCCGGTCGGCCGGGTGGTCCGCGACCTGGAGGGCGATGACACCGATCATCGCCGCGCCGAGCGAACCGGCGCCGAGGGCGGCGACCGTGAGCATGCCGCGGTGGTCGGACGCACGCGTCAGCGCCGGCAGCGGCATGCCGTAGGCCGGGGTGTCGGCGAGGCCCTGACGCAGCCCGAGCGGCGCGCTCTCGGGCCAGGACGAGGCGAGGCCTGCCAGCTGCATCTTCACCCAGCCCTCCCGCTCGACGCGGGCGCTGCAGCGGCGGCAGCCGTGGACGTGGTGCCAGAGGCGCTCGGCGTCCTCGCGCGGCAGCTGGCCGTCGACGAGGGCACCGACGCGGTTGCCGACGTGGCCGATCACCGGGCAACTCCCGTCGCGACGGTGAGCGGACCGGCGTACCGCGTGCGTCCCGCGGACGGCGCGCGGTGGGCGAGGCTCGCGCGGAGCATCGCGCGACCACGGCTGATGCGCGAGCGCACCGTGCCGAGCTTGGCACCGACGATGTCCGCGATCTCCTCGTAGGTGAGCCCCTCGATGTCGCACAGCACCACAGCTGCGCGGAAGTCGGGCGGGAGGGCAGCGAGTGCCTGCTCGACGTCGGCGTCGAAGGTCCGGTCGGCGTACGCCTCGTGCGGCGCGGCGAGGCTGGAGCGCAGCCGCTCGGCGCGCTCGTCGGAGAGCGCGTCGAAGCGGATCCGCTGCCGGCGGCGGGCACCGTCGAGGAAGAGGTTGGTGGTGATGCGGTGCAGCCATCCCTCGAACGTGCCGGGCGTGTAGGTGTCGAGCGACCGGAACACGCGGACGAACACGTCCTGGGTCAGGTCCTCGGCGTCCGCCGCGTTGCCGGTCAGCCGGTAGGCAAGCCGGTAGACGCGGTCGCTGTGCCGGTCGACGATCTCGTCCCAGGTGGGGACGGCGTCGGCCTGGACGGGGCTCACTTCGGTCATGGCAGTCACGCTAGGCATCCGATCTGAAAGAACCCTGAGGTGTTGCAGGGTGCTGACTGTGAAGGCGAACGACCCGTTCACCCCGTGTGTTCCCACGAAAGCAGACGGTAGGGTCGTGCCACACCGGTTGAGGAGGCCGTCATCACTGCACCGATCAGCACCACGAGCTGGACCTACGCCGAGGAGTTCGTGGGCGAGGACGATGTCCTGCGCGCTGCGCGCGAACGTGCCCAGGAGGTCGGCGTCGTGCCGATCGGCTCGGGCGTGGGCGCAGCCCTCCGGTTCCTCGCCGCCGTGCTCGACGCACGTGCCGCCGTCGAGATCGGCACCGGCACGGGTGTCTCCGGCCTCTGGCTGCTCCGCGGCATGCGCTCGGACGGTGTCCTGACCACCGTCGACGTCGAGGCCGAGCACCAGCGCCTCGCGAAGAAGACCTTCACCGAGGCGGGCATCGCCTCCAACCGCGTGCGCACGATCCCGGGTTCCGCCCTCGACGTGCTCCCCCGCCTCACGGACGGTCACTACGACATCGTCTTCTGCGACGGCGACAAGCGCGAGTACTCGGCGTACCTCAAGGAGGCGCTGCGCCTGCTGCGTCCGGGCGGCGTCGTCTGCTTCGACAACGCCCTGTGGCACGACCGCGTCGCGGATCCCGCCCAGCGCGACGACCAGACGGTCGCCATCCGCGACCTCGGCCGCGCCGTCGCCGAGAACGACGACCTCATCCCCGTGCTGCTGCCGGTCGGCGACGGTCTGCTGTGCGCCAAGAAGGTCTGGGCCCCCGAGGCCGACTGAGTGAAGGCCGGGTCGCGACCTTGCTCGTGGACGCGAACCCACCGAGGGAGGCGCGCCGAAGGCGGCTGACCCACTGACCAACGACGAAAGGGCCCGTTCCCCGAGGGGAGCGGGCCCTTTCGTCGTCGTGCCTCAGTAGCGGGCGTACGGCGTGAAGCCAGCGCCGCCCTCGGCGACCGCGACGACCTCGCACGGCTCCAGGTAGAGCGGCCCCGCACCGGTCAGCTCGGAGACGGGAGCCTTGTCCGCGATCGCGGCGAACTCGGTCTGGAACGCCTCGCGAGCCTCACCCGTCTCGAAGACGTAGCAGCCCTCGAACCACTGCCCCGGCACCATGCGCCACGACTTGAAGCGCAGCCCGGGCTTGCCCGTGAAGCGTGCGTGGGACGGCTCCTCGACGTAGTCACGGAGCCGGTCGGCGATGTCGGCGGGCGCATCGGCGAGGGACCAGCGGACGGTGAGGCCGTTGAGGTTGTTCACGAGATTCCTTCCAGGGGCGCTTCCTGCTCCAGCCAGTGGAGCAGGAGCCGGGCGCCGAAGCCGCTCGGCCCGGTGGTCCAGATGCCGTCATCGGCGACGGTGTCGCCGACGGGAGCGACGTCGAGGTGCGCCCACGGGATGCCACCGACGAAGTGCTGCAGGAAGAGCGCCGCGGTGATCGCGCCCGGGCCACCGGCCGCGTTGTCCGCGTCGGCGATCTTCGAGGACAGGCGCTCCTCGTAGGCAGCGGCCAGCGGAAGCCTCCAGAGCCGCTCACCGGCCGCATCACCGGCGTCGGCGATGCGCGCCGCGAGCGCGTCGTCGTTGGCGAAGAGCGCCCCCGTCTTCAGGCCGAGCGCGACCTTGGCGGCACCGGTCAGCGTCGCGATGTCGACGACGGCGTCCGGCTTCAGCTCGGACACCGCGTAGGCGAGCGCGTCGGCGAGGACCAGCCGGCCCTCGGCGTCGGTGTTGGTGACCTCCGTGGTGCGGCCGCCGTAGTGGCGGATCACGTCGCCGGGACGGTACGACGAGCCGGAGACCGCGTTCTCCGCAGCGGCGACCAGGCCGGTGACACGGAGGGGACAGCCGACCGCGGCGAGCGCGGCCATCGTCGCGAGGACGACCGCGCCGCCGGTCATGTCGCGCTTCATCGTGACCATGGAGTCGGCGGGCTTGATCGAGAGGCCGCCGGAGTCGAAGGTGATGCCCTTCCCGACGAGCACGAGGTGCGGGGTCCTGCGTCGGGCCTTGGGCGGCACGTAGTCGAGCTGGATCAGCCGCGGCGGTGTGGCCGAGGCCTGGCCGACGGCCAGGATGCCGCCGAAGCCACCGGCACGCAGCTGGGCCTCGTCCCAGACCCGCAGGTCCAGGCCTGCCTCTGCCGCCCAGACCGTGGCCTGCTCGGCGAGCCACGCGGGGTTCTTGAGGTTGGACGGCGTGGTCGCCAGGGCGCGCGAACGCCAGCCGGCCAGCGCGATGGCGGCGGCGGTGTCGACGAGCGGCTGCCGCGAGGGCGCGGTGTCCAGGACGACCGTCCCGACCGGCTGGGCAGTCGCGCCGGCGGAGCGCCAGTGGAACTCGAACGAGCCCAGCACGAGGCCCTCGACCAGGGCCCGCAGGGCGGCGTCGTCAGCGAGCGAGGCGAGCCCCGCGTGGAGGCGTTCGCGCCCCTTGCTCGCACGCGCCAGGGCGGCTCCGGCGTCGCGGAAGTCACGGGGCCGCGACGCGCCGAGACCGACCAGCAGCACCGCTCCCCCGCCCGGGAGGACGTGCTGGGTCAGCTCGCCGGCGGCACCGGAGGCGCCGTGGAAGGCGAGGACCTCCAGCAGGTCGACATCGAGGCTGTCAGCCAGCGCCGACGCGCCCGGGCCGAGGACGGGACCATCGGTCCCGTCCTCGGCCGGAAGCACGGCGAGCGCCACGAAGGCGCCCGCGGGCAGGCGCCCGGCATCGTGCTCCTCGAGCACGAAGGCGGGCGGTGCGATCTGGGCGGGCAGGCCGACCAGATCAGTGGAGGCGAGGGTCACGCAGGACCGACGACGCCCGCCAGGGCGTCACGCAGGTTGCCGGCTTCTTCCGCGTTGAGCTCGACGACGAGACGGCCGCCACCCTCGAGCGGGACGCGCATGACGATGCCGCGACCCTCCTTGGTGACCTCCATCGGACCGTCGCCGGTGCGGGGCTTCATTGCCGCCATCCGCGACACCTCTTCCTTGATCTTCAGGCTCTGACAAGGCGTCGCCGAACGACACCGAGTGACCATTATCCCATGAGCAGAAGGGGATCCTGCACGCCGGTGCGCCTGGTGGCGCTCAGACCGCGGTGACCAGGTAGGCCCACGTGAAGACGAGGACCATCGCGAGCAGACCCAGGTGGGCCAGCAGCGAGAGGCCGGGGCCGCGACCCCAGCCGTCCTCGTTGATCACCTGCGCCGCACGCTTGCCGCGCGGGCGCAGCCAGCGCGCCAGGATCATCAGCCCGGCAACGGCCGTCACCCACAGCATGGCCAGCGCGACGACACCGACGATGGGGTTGCCCTTGTGCTCGTTGCCGATGCCCGTGAGGAGGAACGCGATCCAGGTGAGGCCTGCCAGCAGGCCAACGACCGTGTGCGTGTTGAGCACGAGACGCGAGATCTCGAGCCGGCCCGAGCGGGCCTGCGCACCACCGAGACGGACCCGGGTCAGGATCACCACGATGCCCGGCAGGGGCGTCAGCAGGTAGACGAGGAGCGCAGTGGACACAGCGGGAGTCTGCCCTATTCCCCGGACGTGATGTCGCGCGTGTCGTCCAGCTGGTCAGCCAGCCGGGCGAGGAGTGCGTCGACCTCCGCCATCCGGTAGCCCCGCAGCACGACCCCGAAGCGGACCCGGCGCAGGTCCGCGCCCACGAGCCGGCGTCCCGCCGGCAGCGTCACGTCGGGCCGGTCGTCGTACGCCGGAGCGAGCGGCTCACCACGGCCCGAGGCCACCAGTGCGACACCACCCAGGGCGAGGACGACCAGGATCGCGAAGAACCACATCATGCGTCCTCGGCCTCCCGGACACGGCGCGCCTCGACCATGACGGCGATGGCCTCGTCGACGTCGTCGGTGAGCATGATCAGGTCGAGGTCACGGGCCGAGATCTTGCCGTCGGCGAGCACGGTCTCGCGCATCCAGTCGAGCAGGCCGCTCCAGAACGCGACCCCGATCAGGACGACGGGGAACTGGGTCTTCTTGCCCGTCTGCACCAGGGTCAGCAGCTCGAAGAGCTCGTCGAGCGTGCCGATGCCGCCCGGCAGCGCGATGAACCCCTGCGAGTACTTCACGAACATCGTCTTGCGGGCGAAGAAGTACCGGAAGTTGATGCCCTTGTCGACCCATGCGTTGAGGCCGGTCTCGAAGGGCAGCTCGATGCCCAGGCCGATGCTGACGCCACCGGCCTGGCTGGCACCCTTGTTGGCCGCCTCCATGGTGCCGGGGCCGCCACCGGTGATGACGGCGAAGCCGGCCTCGGCGAGCTTGCGGCCGGTCTCCTCCGCCTGCGCGTAGTGCGCGTGCTCGGGCTTCGTGCGCGCCGAGCCGAACACGGCGACCGCCGGCCCCAGCTCGGCGAGCGACCCGAAGCCCTCGACGAACTCGGCCTGGATCCGGAGCACGCGCCAGGGATCGGTGTGCACCCAGTCACTGGGCCCCCGCGAGTCGAGCAGGCGCTGGTCGGTGGTCGAGTGGTCGACCTGGCTGCGCCGCAGCCGGACCGGACCCTTCTGCTTCTCCGGCTGGCCCTTCAGGATCTCGGTCATCCCGCGTCCTCCTCGCTGAGCCACGCGACGAGCTGCTGCTCGCAGCGCACGATCTCCTCCACCCGCACGTGCTCCTCGGCCTTGTGCGCGAGCAGCGGGTCGCCGGGGCCGAAGTTCACCGCGGGCACGCCGAGGGCGCTGAAGCGGGAGACGTCGGTCCAGCCGAACTTCGGCGCCGGCTCGCCGCCGACGGCCTCGAGGAACGCCTGGGCGGCGGGCCGGGTCAGCCCGGGGAGGGCTCCGGGGCTGGCGTCGGTGACCGTGACGGCGTACCCGTCGAAGAAGGAGCGGAGCCAGGCCTCGGCCTCCTCGACGCTGCGGTCGGGAGCGAAGCGGTAGTTGACCGTGACGGTGCAGGCGTCGGGCAGCACGTTGCCGGCAACACCGCCGCTGACGAAGACCGCGTTGAGCCCCTCGTGGTACTCCAGGCCGTCGATCACCGGCTTGCGCGGCTGGTAGGCGTTGAGGCGGTCGAGGATGCCGGCGGCCTTGTGGATGGCGTTGGAGCCCATCCAGGCGCGCGCCGTGTGGGCGCGCTCGCCGGTGGTCGTCACCTCGATGCGCATCGTGCCCTGGCAGCCCGCCTCGACCAGCGCGTTGGACGGCTCCATGAGGATGGCGAAGTCAGCCTCCAGCAGGTGCGGGTGGGTCACGCTGAGCTTGCCCAGCCCGTTGTGGATCGCGGCGATCTCCTCAGCGTCGTAGAAGACGTAGGTGACGTCGCGGACCGGCTGCGTCAGGGAGGCCGCGAGCTTGAGGCCGACCGCCACGCCGCCCTTCATGTCGACGCTGCCGAGGCCGTGCAGGACACCGTCCTCGAGGCGGCTCGGCAGGTTGCCGTTCTCCGGGACCGTGTCGAGGTGGCCGGCGATGACGACCCGCTCGGGGCGGCCCAGGTCCGTGCGGGCGACCACGGTGTTGCCGACGCGAGTGAGCTCGAGATGGGCGTGCCCGCGCAGCGCCGCCTCGACGGCGTCGGCGAGGGCCTCCTCCTGGAGGCTCTCGGACGGGAAGTCGACGAGCTGACGGGTCAGCTCCACGACGTCGGCGGCGAGGTCGAGGCTCATGCCGCCCATCCAATCAGGTGTGGTCACACCACGGCGGCAGGGCTGAGGGGTACGCCGGTGCGTCGCGCCTGCACCGGCGTACCCCTGGGGGTCAGGCGGCCCGGTGGGCCGTCGCGTCCCCGGACGGCGTGTAGTGGCTCGCGTCGCCGGTGATCGACCGGCTCCGGTCGCCGTTCGTGGCCACCGGGACGTCACCGGCGACGGTGATCCGGGCGAGCTTGCGCGGCTGCTGGTCGTAGTTGTCGATCGCGTAGTGCTGCGTGATCCGGTTGTCGAAGACGAGCACCTGGCCGGGCTGCCACGACCAGCGCAGGATGTGCTCCGGCTTGGTGACGTGGGCCTGGAGGAGGCGGATCACGTCGCGCGACTCGGTCTCCGAGAGGCCCTGGATGCGGCGCGTGAAGCCACCGATGAAGAGCCCCCTCTCCCCCGTCTCCGGGTGCACCCGGACGACCGGGTGCAGGCTCTCGAAGACCGTGGACTGGAAGATGTCGCGGTACTCCTTCTGCCGAGGGGTGTCCTCCTCGGCACGGGCGTAGTCGTAGACGTTGGTGTGGACCGCCCAGAGGGTGTCCGCCCAGGCGCGCAGCGGCTCCGGCAGGCTCGCGTACGCCGCCGCGGTGTCGGCGACGAGCGTCTCGCCGCCGTACGGCGGGATGGTGATGCTGCGCAGCGTGCTGATCGCCGGCGGGTTGACCACGAAGGTGACGTCGGTGTGCCACACGTTGGCGGTGCCGCGCTCACTGTCGACGTCGAGGACGTGGGGCGCGCCCTCGAGACCGGGGACGGTCGGGTGCGCAGTGGTCAGGTCGCCGAAGAGGCCGGCGAACCGGGCGTGACCCTCCGCGTCGAGGTCGGGGGCGTCGAGCACGATCGCCTTGTGCGCGAGGAGCGCGGCGCGGAGCTCGGCGACGGTCGCAGCGTCGAGGTCGGGCTTCGCCTGGACGCCGGTGACGCGTGCGCCGATGTGGGAACTGATCTTCTGGATGTCGAGGGACATGGGTGCTTCTCCTGGGTCTGTCTCGGATGACGGGCTGCTGCCCGGGTACGTGGGCGCGGGGCGGCGTCAGCGACAGAGGGAGCTGTGCACGCGCATCAGGTCGACGTGCACGCGCTGGGTCAGGAGGACGTTCATAATTGTTGAGTAACTTAGTTGTATTACTTTTGTATTGCAACGCCCTGCTGACATGGCGAGACGGGCCTCGTGCCGCGGAAGTCGCGGCACGAGGCCCGTCTCGGCGCGGCACGAGGCCCGTCTCGGCGTACTCCGGGGGATCAGGCCTTCGCGACCATGACCGCGAGGGTGGGCCCCTCGGCGTACTCGGTGGCGAGCGCGAGCGTCTCCCCCGCCACCAGCTCCTGGTGGGCCTGCGCGGCCTCGAGGAGCGGGAGCGGAGCGGTGATGGAGAGCAGGATCCGGTCGGAGACCTCGAGACCCGCGTCCTTGCGCGCCTGCTGGATGGTGCGGATCAGGTCGCGGGCCGCACCCTCGGCCTCGAGCTCGTCGGTCAGCACGGTGTCGAGGACGACGAAGCCACCGCCCGGAAGGACGCCCGTCGCGGTGCCGCCGTCGGCGTCGCCCGCGACCGTCTCGAGCGTGTACTCGCCCTCGACCAGCGCGAGGCCACCGGCCGTCACGACCCCGGCGGCGTCGACGGACCAGTCCCCGGTCTTGGAGCCCTTGATGGCGAGCTGCACGTCCTTGCCCAGGCGCGGGCCCGCAGCGCGGGCGTTCACGGTGAGCTTCTGCTCGACGCCGTACGCCGAGGCCTCGTCGCTGTCGGCAGCGACCAGCCGCACCGACTTCACGTTGACCTCGTCGGCCACGATGCCCGCGAAGGCACTGAGGTCGAGGTCGGAGACCACGGTCAGGCCGGCCAGCGGCAGGCGGTTGCGCAGGTTGTTGGCCTTGCGCAGCGCGGAGGTGGCGGAACAGACGTCACGGACCACGTCCATCGCGGCGACGAGGTCGTCGTCTGCGGGCAGCTCGTCGACCGACGGCCAGTCCGCGAGGTGCACCGAACGCTCGCCGGTCAGGCCGCGCCAGATCTCCTCCACGGTCAGCGGAGCGAGCGGGGCGAGCACGCGGCAGACCGTCTCGAGCACGGTGTAGAGCGTGTCGAAAGCGGCCTCGTTGTCGGCCGTGACGACGCCGTCGGCCACCCAGAACCGCTCGCGCGAACGGCGGATGTACCAGTTGGTCAGCACGTCGATGAAGCCGCGCGTCGACTCGCAGGCGTTGGCCACGTCGTAGGAGTCGAGCTGCTCGGTGACCTCGCCGACGAAGTCGCGGACCTTGGCGAGCAGGTAGCGGTCGAGCGGGTCGGTGGAGTCGGTACGTCGCTTCGCCTCGTAGCCTGCGGCGTTGGCGTAGAGCGAGAAGAAGTACCAGGACGACCACAGCGGGATCAGCACCTGGCGGACCGAGTCGCGGATGCCCTGCTCGGTGACGACGAGGTTGCCGCCGCGCAGGATCGGGCTGGACATGAGGAACCAGCGCATCGCATCGGCGCCGTCACGGTCGAAGACTTCGGCGACGTCGGGGTAGTTGCGCAGGGACTTCGACATCTTCTGGCCATCCGAACCGAGCACGATGCCGTGGCTCACGCAGCTCTTGAACGCCGGGCGGTCGAAGAGCGCGGTGGCCAGGATGTGCAGCGTGTAGAACCAGCCGCGGGTCTGGCCGATGTACTCGACGATGAAGTCGGCCGGGAAGTTCGCCTCGAACCAGTCGGCGTTCTCGAACGGATAGTGGTTCTGCGCGAACGACATCGAGCCGGAGTCGAACCACACGTCGAGGACGTCGGTCACGCGGCGCATCGTGGACTGGCCCGTCGGGTCGTCCGGGTTGGGGCGGGTCAGCTCGTCGACGTACGGGCGGTGCAGGTCGGTGACCTCGACGCCGAAGTCCGCCTCGAGCTCGGCGAAGGAGCCGTAGACGTCGACGCGGGGGTACTCCGGGTTGTCGGACTTCCACACCGGGACCGGCGAGCCCCAGAAACGGTTGCGGGTGATCGACCAGTCGCGGGCGTTTTCGACCCACTTGCCGAACTGGCCGTGCTTGATGTGGTCCGGGGTCCACGAGATCTGCTCGTTGAGCTCGCCCATGCGGCCCTTGAACTTCGTGACCTCGACGAACCACGACGAGACCGCCATGTAGAGCAGCGGCTGCCGGCAGCGCCAGCAGTGCGGGTAGCTGTGGTCGTAGGTCTCCTGGCGCAGCAGCACGGTGCCGGCCGTGACACGACCGGTGCCCGCCTTCAGGTCGGCGATGACCGGCTTGTTGGCCTCGAACACCTGCAGGCCGGCGTACTCCTCGACGGGGAAGGTGAACTTGCCGTCCTTGCCGACCGGCACGACCGTCTCGACACCGGCGGCGTCGAGGACGGCCTTGTCATCCTCACCGAAGCCCGGGGCGAGGTGCACGATGCCCGTGCCGTCCTCGGTCGTGACGAAGTCCGCGACCAGCACCTGGTGCGCGTTGTCCGCCCCCGCGTAGTAGTCGAACGGCGCCAGGTAGCGGCGACCGGCCAGCTCGGAGCCCGCGAAGGTGGCCACCACCGTGGGCTCCTCGCCCAGCTCCTTCTTGTACGCCGCGACCCGCGACTGCGCCACGAGGTAGCGGCCCTCGACCGCACCCGTGGACTCGACCAGCAGGTAGGTGACGTCAGGACCGACCGCGACGCCCATGTTCGACGGCAGCGTCCACGGGGTCGTCGTCCAGATCAGGACGTTGGCACCGTCCAGGGCGTCGCCGGCGTCGCCGAACCGGAAGCCGACCGTCAGCGCCGGGTCCTGGCGCATCTTGTAGACGTCGTCGTCCATCCGCAGCTCGTGGTTGGAGAGGGGCGTCTCGTCGTTCCAGCAGTAGGGCAGGATCCGGAAGCCCTCGTAGACCAGGCCCTTCTCGTGCAGCTGCTTGAAGGCCCAGATGACCGACTCCATGAACTCGGGGTTCATGGTGCGGTAGTCGTTGTCGAAGTCGACCCAGCGCGCCTGGCGGGTGACGTAGCGACGCCACTCGTCGGCGTACTTCAGGACCGAGGCGCGGCAGGCCTCGTTGAACTTCTCGATGCCGAGCTCGTGGATCTCGTCGGTCGTCTTGAGGCCGAGCTGGCGCATCGCCTCGAGCTCGGCGGGCAGGCCGTGGGTGTCCCAGCCGAAGCGGCGCTCGACGCGCTTGCCGCGCATCGTCTGGTAGCGCGGGATGAGGTCCTTGACGTAGCCGGTCAGGAGGTGGCCGTAGTGCGGCAGGCCGTTGGCGAACGGCGGACCGTCGTAGAAGACGAACTCGTCACCGCCGTCGGCGCGCGTCGGGCGCTGGTCGATGGAGGCCTGGAAGGTGCCGTCCTGCTCCCAGTAGGCCAGCACGGCCTCCTCGATCGAGGGGAAGCGCGGGCTCGCGGGCACGCTCGTCGCGTCGGTGTGGCTGACCTTCGGATAGGTCATCTCGGCTCCTGCGGGGTACGTCGTCTCGGGTCTCTCTCCACGAGGACGACTCCCTGGCGGGAACCGCGGTACCACCTCGCTTGCCGGCTGCGCCGGCCGCTTCGTTCTGGCTGTGACGGGCCACCCGTCCGGTTCTACTGGTGAAACGCTCGGCGACCTCGCAAGCTGGGCCGCGAACATTCCATGTTCTTCCGGAGGCTCGCCGCTGATGACGGCTCAGACGCCTTGGGCGCAATCGTACGGCGTGGTGCGCGTCTCGTGGCAATCGGATTCACCGGGCGCGAGGATGGCGGGCGTGAGCACCTACGCCCTCGACACCGCCGTCGCCTCCACCCCGCTCGGGGGCGGCGCCCACCGGGTCATCGTGACGACCGACTGGAACACCGCGAACGGCACCCCCAACGGCGGCTACATCCTGGCCCTCGTCCTCCACGCGGTGATGCAGGAGGCGAGCGAGCCGGACCCGCTCAGCATCGCCATCACCTACTTCCGTCCGGCCCAGGCCGGCGAGGCCGTGATCCAGGTGCGACAGGTGCGCGCAGGCCGCCGGGTCTCCACGTACGACGCCCTCGTGGTGCAGGGCGACAAGGAGGTCGCGCACGCGGTGGTGTCGACGCACGACTGGGACCACGCCGGGTCGGTGACCAACACACCCCACCCCGCCCCGGCCATGCCGAGCCCGGAGGCCTGCGCCGACCTGAGCACCGTCATCCCGGCGGGGATGGTGCCGATCCTGGAGCGCTACACCTACCGCGCGGCCGCCATCCCGGGGTGGCTCGAGGGCTCCCCCAGCGGCACCACGGAGTCGCTGTGCTGGATCCGCACCAGCGACGCCCGGCCCGTCGACGCCATGCTCGCGGGTGCGATGACCGACGCGTTCCCTCCGGTGACGGCCGAGATCGGGCACCTGGCGTCGGCGACGATCCAGCTCACCGTGCACTTCCGTCGGCGCCCCGAGACCACGTGGGCGCTCGGCCACGTCGTGACCCGTCATGTCATCGACGGGTACGCCGACGAGGACGTCGAGCTCTGGGACGAGCAGGGCCGCCTGATCGCGCAGTCGCGCCAGCTGGCGATCCTCGCCGGCTGAGCGTTCGTCGGTACGCGCCGGACGGGTCAGCCGAGCAACGCAGGCACCAGGCCGGCGACACGGGACTGGAGGTCCGCTCCGGCCTTCGGGTCGCCCGCCAGGTGGGCGAAGACGGCCTTCTCGAAGAGGCCGTCGATCAGGGCGTACGTGGTCGGCTCGTCGAACGCCGGCTTCGCCCCGGCCAGCTCGGCGAACCGGGTGACGATCCGCCAGACCATCGCCTCGAGCGTCAGGTCGATCTCGGCGACGTCGTCGCGCAGCTCGGGCTCGTACATCGCCGCCGTGCGCAGGTCGTACCAGAGCCGGTGCATGGCGATGTCGTCGTGGAGCGTCTCGACGAGGCGCTCGCTGAAGCGCCGCCCCAGCTCCTCGGCGCTCTGCGACTCGATGACGGCGTCGTCGTAGCGGGTGACGCAGACCTTCTTGTACTCCCGGACGGCGTGGATGATCAGCTCGACCTTGGAGTCGAAGTAGTAGTGCACGACACCGTGGGAGAACGGCGAGTTCTGCGCGATCTCGCGCAGCGAGGTGCGCGCGTAGCCGAGCTCACCCAGGGTCTGCAGCGCCGACGCAGCCAGCTCCGCCCGGCGAGCATCGGACTTCGCGACGGCGCGGGGAACGGGAAGGGTGACCGCGCTCATGCACGCAGTGTAGGTCCTCGGCCGCGAGCGCACCTCTCCAACGCGGACCCGTAGAATCCGCCGACGTGACTGAGACTTCTGCCTGGGGCCACGGCCTCGCGACGTACGCCGCTGACGGTTCGCTCCTGGACGCCTGGTTCCCGGCCCCCGCGCTCGGAGCGAAGCCCGCCGACGCCGAGGCCTCCGAGGTGTTCGCCACCCTGTCCGAGCTCGCGGTCGCCGACGGCGCGCGAGCGGTGACCCGTGAGGTCGTCACGGTCGAGATCGCCGACCTGGCCGCCGGCCCGGCCTCCGCCGCCGACGCCTGGCTGCGCCTGCACCTGCTCTCGACCCGCCTCGTGCAGCCGCACGGCCTCTCGCTGGACGGCATCTTCGGCCTGCTCGCCAACGTCGTGTGGACCTCGCAGGGCCCGTGCGCGGTCGAGGGCTTCGAGCTGACCCGTGCCCGCCTCAAGGCCGCCGGGCGCCCGGTCGCCGTCTACGGCGTGGACAAGTTCCCGCGCATGGTCGACTACGTCGTGCCGTCCGGCGTCCGCATCGCCGACGCCGACCGCGTCCGACTGGGCGCGCACCTCGCCTCCGGGACCACCGTCATGCACGAGGGGTTCGTGAACTTCAACGCCGGCACGCTCGGCACCTCGATGGTCGAGGGCCGCATCTCCGCAGGCGTCGTCGTCGGCGACGGCTCCGACATCGGCGGCGGTGCCTCGATCATGGGCACCCTGTCGGGCGGCGGCAAGCAGGTCATCTCGGTCGGCCAGCGCTGCCTCCTCGGCGCCAACTCGGGCCTCGGCATCTCCCTCGGTGACGACTGCGTCGTCGAGGCGGGCACCTACATCACCGCCGGCTCCAAGGTCACCCTGGCCGACGGCTCGGTCGTGAAGGCCGGCGAGCTCTCGGGGGCCTCCAACGTGCTGTTCCGCCGCAACTCCATCTCCGGCGCCCTCGAGGCCGTCGCGTGGAAGGGCGAGGGCATCGCCCTCAACGCGGCGCTGCACGCCAACGACTGACCCGGCCCACACGAGGACGACGAGGAGGCTGGCGTGCGGGTCCGCAGCGCTGTGACGACCCTCGTCGTCCTCGGAGCGGCAGGAGCCGGGGTCGTCGCGGTCGTCCGCGGCACGGGCCCGCTCCCCGACCCCGAGGGCTGCACGGCGGTCGTCGAGCGCCACACGGTCTCCCTCGACACCGAGCAGGCGGAGAACGCCGCCCTGATCGCCGCCATCGGCGTGCACCGCCGGCTCCCCGCCCGTGCCGTCAGCATCGCGCTGGCCACGGCGTACCAGGAGTCGAAGATGATCAACGTGGAGCACGGTGACCGTGACTCGCTCGGCCTCTTCCAGCAACGTCCGTCCCAGGGCTGGGGCACGGAGGCACAGATCCTCGACCCCGTGCACGCCACCAACGCCTTCTACGACGCGCTGGTGAAGATCGACGGCTACGAGTCGATGCGGATCACCGAGGCCGCGCAGAAGGTGCAGCGCTCGGCGTACCCGGAGGCCTACGAGGACCACGCGGAGGACGGCCGAGCCCTCGCCTCGGCGCTGACCGGCTGGTCCGCGCACACCTTCAGCTGCGTCGTCCGCCCCGACAAGACCTACGACGACCAGCGCCGCAGCGTGCTGCGCGAGGAGCTCGGCAACGTCTTCGGGGCGACGCCGTCGAACCTCGACAGCCGCCGCGTCGCGGTCACGATCGGCGTAGGGGCCTCCGCGCATCGTCGCGGCTGGGCGATCGCGTCGTACGCCGTCGCGCAGGCCAAGCGTCTGGGCATCAGCCAGGTCAGCTACGACGGGCGGACCTGGCACGACGGCGATGCCAGCGAGGCCGGCTGGCGCACGGCGGGGAGCACGACCGCGCCGGGTGACGCCGTGCGGATCACGGTCCGCTGACGGCGCGCGTCAGGCGAGGCGGGCGATCGCGGCGTCGATGCGCTCGTCGGTCGCGGTGATCGCGATGCGCACGTGCTCCTTGCCGGCCGGCCCGTAGAAGTCGCCCGGTGCCACGAGGATGCCGCGCTCCGCGAGCCAGTCCACGGTCTCCCAGCATCCCTCGCCGCGGGTGGACCAGAGGTACAGCGCCGCCTGCGAGTGGTCGACCGTGAAGCCGGCTGCCTCCAGCGCCGCCTTGAGACGGGTACGCCGGGCGGCGTACCGCTCGCGCTGCTCCTCGGCATGGGCGTCGTCGGCGTAGACGGCGGTCATGACCTCCTGCACCGGACCGGGGACGATCAGGCCGAGGTTCTTGCGGACCGCCAGCAGCTCCTTGATGACAGCCGTGTCACCGGCGACGAAGCCGGCGCGATAGCCCGCCAGGTTGGAGCGCTTCGAGAGCGAGTGGACGACGAGGATGCCGTCGGCCGAGCCCCCGCTGATGGACGGGTGCAGGACGGAGACCGCCTCGCCCTCCCAGACGCAGTCGAGGTAGCACTCGTCGGAGACCAGCAGGACCCCGCGCTCGCGGCACCAGTCGACGACCTTCTTCAGGTGCTCCGGCGGCAGCACGCGGCCCGTCGGGTTGGAGGGTGAGTTGAGCCAGAGGATCTTCGGCGTCTGCGGACCGAACGCGGTCAGCGAGTCCGACGCCATCGGCGTCGCACCGGCGAGCGCCGCTCCCACCTCGTAGGTCGGGTAGGCCGCCTCGGGGAACGCGACGAGGTCGCCCTCGCCGACCCCGAGGTGGAGCGCCAGCTGCGCGATGAGCTCCTTCGTGCCGACGACCGGGAGGATCTGGTCCAGGCCCAGGCCCACCACTCCGTGGACGCGCGCGAACCAGTCGCTGATCGCCTGGCGGGTCGCGGGAAGGCCGATCGTGGTCGGGTAGCCCGGCCAGTTGGCAGCCGCGACCAGCGCGTCGACCGCGACCTGCGGCGTCGGGTCGACCGGCGTGCCGATCGACAGGTCGACGATGCCGTCAGCGTGCGCGCGCGCCATCGCGGCGTACGACGTCAGCTTGTCCCACGGGAAGTCGGGAAGACGCCCGGAGACCGGCGTGAAGGAGAGAGTCACTCGCCCTGCGGCGGGAGCGCGGCGACGATCGGGTGGTCCTTGTCGATCTCACCCATCTTGGCAGCGCCACCCGGCGAACCGAGGTCGTCGAAGAAGTGGACGTTGGCGTCGTAGAAGGACTTCTGGTCCGCCGGGACGTCGTCCTCGTAGTAGATCGCCTCGACCGGGCACACCGGCTCGCAGGCGCCGCAGTCGACGCACTCGTCGGGGTGGATGTAGAGCATCCGCTTGCCCTCGTAGATGCAGTCGACGGGGCACTCGTCCACGCACGCGCGGTCCTTGACGTCGACACACGGCTGGGCGATGACGTAGGTCATCTGGTCCTCCAGAGGGGCTTAACGGAAACCTGCGGGGCCAGCCTAGTATCCCCGCCATGTCCGACGGCATCCGCTCTCCCTATCTGGGCCCCCATGTCGTCGGCCAGCGCGTCGTCGTACGTCGCCTGGTGCCCGGCGAGACCGGCCCGACGGGAGGTCCGGCGTTCACCGACGTGCTCGGGGAGTGCATCGCCTGGGACCCGTGTGTCGTCGTCACGGCCGCGGGCGAGCGCGTCGAGATCCCGGTCGACCTGATCGTCTCCGGCAAGCCCGTGCCCCCGCGCCCCTCGGTCCGGCTGCGCGCCACGGTCGAGGAGTGCGAGTCGCACGTCGCCTCACTCTGGTCCTCGGTGCGGACGACGAGGGTGGGTGCCTGGCAGGTCCGCACATCGGCGACGGTGGGCCGCAGGCGGGCGAACTCCTGCCTCGCGGTCACGGACCCGGGGATCCCGCTGCCCGCAGCCGTCGAGGCCGTCCGGGCGGCGTACGAGGACCGTCCTGCGCTGCTGCACGTGGAGGTCGGCTCCGACCTGGAGGCCGATCTGGGCGCACTCGGCTGCACCCCTGCAGGCGGCGAGGCCGACTTCCTGCTCGCCGGGGCCACCCGCGCCCTGCGCGCCGCCGGTCGCCCGTCCGCACCGGTGGAGCTCTCGGTCGCGGGCAGCCGCGCGAGCGCCGAGGTCAGCAGCGCCTGCGACGCGGTCGCGGAGGGCCTGGCTGCCGTCGACGGCGACTGGATCGGGATCCACGACCTGCTGGTCGATCCGGCGCGCCGTCGCCAGGGCCTGGCACGGGCCACCGTCGCGGCCCTGCTGGAGTGGGGCGTCGAGCAGGGTGCCTCGACCGCCTGGCTGCACGTCGAGGCGGACAACGTGCCGGCGCGGACGCTCTACGAGTCGCTGGGGTTCGTCACCCACCACCGCATGCGCTACCTCACACTCCCCGCCTGAGCGCGTGCGAGGCACCTGTCGGCTCGGTCACCTTCCCGTCACCCGACGCTCCCCATCGCGTTGAGTGCTCCCGTGACGTCGCAGGTCCTCGAGCGCCACCCGACCGGGTCGGGAGGTCCGGCGACCTCCGGCGCAGGCCGGCAGGTCTGGGCCGACGTCGCCAAGGGCGTCTGCATCCTGCTCGTGGTGCTGCACCACCTGGTCCACAAGCAGCTCCACCTCGTCGTCCCTCCCGGGCACGAGCACTGGCAGGCCGCCTGGGCCGAGGTCACCTGGGCGCTGAAGCCGATCCGCATGCCGCTCTTCTTCCTGATCAGCGGCATGTTCGCCGCCGGAGCGGTGCACCGGCCCTGGCCACGGGTCCGCAAGCGCGTCCTCTCCCCTGCCTGGCTGTACGTCGTGTGGCTGCTGCTGCTCTCGGCGTTCTACCTCGTCGAGACCCGCACACCGGCCAACCGGGTCCACTCCCCCGGCGAGCTCGCGACGGAGCTGCTGCTGCCGTCGACCTCCCTGTGGTTCCTCTACGCGATGACCGCCTACCTGCTGCTCGCCCGCGCGCTGCGCGGCCTGCCGCCCGCCCTCGTCGTCGCGGCCGCGTTCGCGATCTCCGCGTCGGTCTCGTGGTGGGGCATCGACGCCAACAACCGGGTCGCCGTTCTCAGCCACTTCGTCTACTTCGCCGCGGGCGCTCACTACCCCCACCTCGTCCGTCGCGTGGCCGATGCCCGCATCCCGCTCCTCCCGCTGGCGGCGACCTTCGCCCTGGCCGCGTTCGCCGTCTCCGCGCTCGAGGTGCCGCTGAGCGTGAGCGTCACCGGCCTCAGCCTCCTGGGGCTTCCGCTCGGCCTGGTCGCATCCCGCCGGCTGAGCCAGACCGCCGCCGCGCGGCCGCTGGCCTGGCTCGGGAGCCGGACGCTGCCGGTCTACGTGCTGCACCTCGTCGTGATCGGCGCCCTGGCTTCGCTGCCGCTGCGGATGGCAGCGGACCCCGGGCCCCTCGACGGCGTCGTCGTCGCGGCGTACCCGATCGTGGGCGCACTGGCCGTCACCGCGATCTGCCTGGTCCTCCACCGGGCGCTCGGCGCAGCGCGCCTGGGCGCGCTCTTCCGGGCACCACGCTGGGTCACCGGCTGACCGGCGCCACTGTGGGATGGCGTCCTCAGGGCGACGTGCAGGTCACCTTGTCCGCCGAGTCGTAGTGCGTGTGCATCTTCTCGACCCGCACCTCCTCGCCGTTGCGGCGAAAGTGCCGGTAGACGTCGATGTCGAAGCCGGTGTTGGGCTCCTGGGGCTCACAGTCGGGCGCCTTCGACACGCGCGAGCCGGGCTCGACGACGTTGTAGCGGCCGCTCGTGGTGGCGCTGATGTCCCAGAACTTCGTCGACCACATGCTGACCGTGACGACGCCGGAGCTCGACGGGGTGGACTTCTGCACGTGGGTCTCGATCAAGATCCCGTAGGGCGTGTCGTTCTGGAACTTCAGGTCGACGTACGGCCAGGCGACGGTCGCCTCGCGCCCCACCGGGTAGCGGTCGAAGTAGAGGCTGTGCGGCTTGTGCTGCACGTCCTTCAGCCCGGCGAAGAAGGCCGCGTTGAAGGTCGTCGTCGCCACCTGCGAGACGCCGCCACCGAGCGCGGTGGTGATCTCGCCGCCGTCGATGACGTAGCCCTCGACGAAGCCGTTCGCCTTCGTGCGCTCGCCGACCGTGTCGTTGAGCGAGAACGTCTCGCCGGGGGCCAGGACGGTGCCGTCGATGAGGCTCAGCGCGCGCGGGATGTTGATGTTGCGGTAGTCGGTGTGCGGGTAGTAGGTGGTGAAGGTCGAGACCTTCTCCCGGATCCCCCACTTCCGTGCCTCGGCCGTCGTGACCTGCGGCTTCGCCACGGTGGCCTGCACCGCCAGCCGCCGCTCGGCGCCGGACTTCGTGAGCACGTCGAGGAACGGGCCTGTCACGTCCTTCGGGTCGTAGCCCACCCCCGGCTTGCCGGGAACCACCCTCGGCACCCCGTGGACCAGCCGCACCGTGGCGTCGACCGGCGTGCCGGCGTCCCCGAGCCGCGCGTCGACGGCCGCCTTCAGGCGCGTCGCGTCGACCTGGGGGACCAGCGCGCCGTCCTTGGGGACCAGGGCGAGTGCCGGCGCGAACTGCGCCGGACGGAGCCGCACCTCCTGCGTGTCGAAGACCAGCGTGACCGGTGCGCTCATCGCGGGCCTGGCGAACTCGGCGAGGGCAGCTGTGACCTCCTCGTCGCCGATCGTGGGCTGCACGTCGGTCAGCGGGAGGGTCGCGCCCTCCCCCGCGACGTACGCCGCCTCGATCGCCGCACGGGTCGCGTCCCGGTCGAGGCCGAGGCCGACCCGGGCCGGGACGGCCTTCGCCCGGCCGCCGACGAAGCGGACCGCCCCCTCGCCCGGCGCACGGCCGTGGCGCTCCTCGAGCCCGTCCACGACCTGGTCGAGCGCCGACTCGTCGACCTCCACCACCGGGGCGACCTCGTCCGCACCCGCGTAGTAGTCCCACAGCCGGCGCGGGTCGAGCGAGCGCCCACCCCCGGCCTCCTCGACCGTCGCGGCGGCGTCGAAGTGGAGGCCCAGCTGCGCGGCGGTGAAGGTCTCGGTCGCGCCGGCCACGGTCACCGCGACGCGGTCGTGACCGGCGAACTCCTTCTCGAGCCTGTCCCGGGCGGCCGCGGGCGCGAGGCCGCCGAGCGGCACTCCCGCGACTGTCGTGCCGCGCGGCAGGCGGTCGGCTGCGAAGGCCCACGCGACCGCGTAGAGACCGCCGGCGAGCAGGCCCACCAGGAGGACCGAGAGGACGACAGCGCCGCCGCCGAGCCGGCGACCCATCAGAGACCCGCGAAGAGATCGGTCTCGAAGCCGTCAGCGCCCACGGGGCCCTGCTCGCCCTTGGCGAGGCGGTAGAACTCCGTGCTCCAGAACGCCGTGCCGACGGAGCCGCCCATCGCGAAGAACGGCCCGTCGGGGTCGATCTGGGTGCGGTGCGCCTTCATCGCGTCGATCTTCTTCTCACCGAACTCCCCGCCGTCGATCGCCGCGGCGAGCCAGGCATCGGGTGTGGTGAACGGCCCCATGTCTCCCTCGGGATCCATGCCCGCGAACGTCTCGGTGTCGCCGCTGGCCCGCAGCGCCCGGAGGCTCTCCCGCATGCGCGCCTCGCTCATCGCACACCAGTAGATCTTGGCGATGTCGTGGGGCTCGCCCAGGTCGCGCTTGTACGACGGCACCGCGGCGAGCTGGGCGGCGTACATCGCCACGCGGTGGGCCTGGATGTGGTCGGGGTGGCCGTAGTTGCCGAACTCGTCGTAGGTGACCAGCACCTGCGGACGCACCTCGCGGATCACCTTCACCAGCTCGTCGGCCGCCTGCGTGAGGTCGGCGTTGGCGAAGGCCCGGTCGTCGGTCTCGTCGGCCGCGATCGCGTAGCCCTTCTCGTGCCACTTCATGCCGGAGTCGCGGAACGCGCCGAAGCCACCGAGGAACCTGTGGTCGGTGACTCCGAGGATCGCCATCGCGGCGGCGAGCTCCTCGCGGCGGTGCTCGCCGAGGGTGTCGTCCCGGTCGGCGGCGATGTGCGCCAGCTCCGGCACCAGCACTTCTCCGAGCTCACCGGCGGTGCAGGTCACGAGCGTGACCTGGCGACCCTCGGCGACGTAGCGCGCCATGGTCGCGCCGTTCTGGATCGTCTCGTCGTCGGGGTGGGCGTGGACCAGCAGGAGGCGCATGTCAGCGGGCACGAGGCTCATGCCGGCAACCCTAGCCAGCGGCGCCGACGCTCACTGGAGGTCAGGACGCTTCACGCGGATCGGAGCGGCCGGGAGGTTGAGCGGCGGCAGGTCGACCCGCGTGGGCTCCGCCGCGGCCTCGTCCACGTCGAGCCAGCCGTCGTACTCGTCGACCAGGAGCTCGAGCGCGATCAGCGGGGCGTCGGTGGTGACGCACCAGGGGTGGTCCTCGTCGTCGTCCTCGCCGGCGAGGTGCTCGCGGGCCACGTCGGCGTCGAAGCCGTCGTTGCGCAGCCGGGCGACGACCGCGCGGGCGTCGTCCTCCTCGAAGAAGATCCCTCTCATGGACGCTACGGTGCCAGACATGTCGGACAGCACCACCCCCGGGACGCAGGCCGTCCACGGCGTGCACCTGCGGCGCACCGAGGAACGGGTCGACGAGGTGGCCGCCCTCACCGCGGCGTGCGGCGGCTCAGTCGGCGTGGCCGGCGTGCTCGACCACCTCGACCGCCGGCTGCGGCGCGCGGTCCCGACGGGACTGCGGGTCTGGCGCCAGTGGGCCTGGGACCGGGCCGACGCGTTCAGCGAGCGCTGGTGGCCGCAGGGCATCACCACCTCGGTCGATGCGACGGGTACGCAGCGCGGGCTCGTCGCCGGGCGCGAGGTCGTCGCCACCAGCTGGTACGCCCACCAGGTCGCGGGCATCGCCAAGGGTGTGCGGATCTCCTTCGTCGACGTCAACGCCCGGCGCTACCGGCACGTGCTCCTCGTCGTGCCGAAGCTCGTCGACGGCGAGGTCACCCTCGCTCCGCTCAAGGCGCACGCCGGCGGCATCGTGTGGGTCGGGCCGTGGCTGTACGTCGCCGGCACCGCCAAGGGCATCCACGTCTTCCGGCTCGACGACATCGTCGCCGTGCCCGACCACCTCCACGACGAGGACGCCGACCGGATCGGGCGCCACGGCGACCGGCTGGCGACCTTCGGCCACCGCTACGTCCTGCCGCTGCGCTTCTCCTACCGGGCCGCTGCGGACGAGGGCGAGGAGCCGCTGCGCTACTCCTTCCTCTCGCTCGACCGAGGCGCGGCGGGGCCGGCGCTGGTCGTCGGCGAGTACGGGCGCCGCAAGCAGACCACCCGGCTGGCCCGCTTCGGCCTGGACCCGTCGACGTACCTGCTCCCGGCGGACGAGCACGGCCTCTCCCGGCCACTCCTGCTCGAGGGCGACGGGCAGCGTGGCATGCAGGGTGCCTGCGTCGTCGGCGACACCTGGTACCTCACCGCGTCGCACGGACCCTGGGGCCTCGGCACGCTGTACGTCGGTCGGCCGGGCGCCTGGCGCGCCCTGCGCTGGGCGCTCCCCATCGGCCCCGAGGACATCGCCTACGTGCCGGCCACGGACTCGCTCTGGTCGGTCACCGAGCACCCCGGACGCCGCTGGATCTACAAGCTGCGGCGCCCGACGGCGTAGGCCACCGTCCGTTCACGAACCTCTTCCGCAGGCGACACCCCGCGGGCACCTGCACCCTGCACACGATCCTTAACGTCCCGGACGTCCCGCCCCGAGATCCGGGTCGGGCTGTGATCCCGGGAGAACCGACATGCACGTCCCGTTCCGCATCGCCTCGGCCTCGCTCGCGCTCGTCGCGGGAACCACGGGCGCCGGCCTCGCCGCCGTGGGCAGCGCCGACGCGGCCACGCCGCGTCCGCACAACGTGATCTACCTGCTGGGTGACGGCATGGGCCGCACCCACGTGACCGCAGGCCGCGAGCGCTTCTACGGCGCCCACGGCAAGCTGAACATGGAGAAGCTCCCGGTCGTCGGCCAGGTGTCGACGTACTCGGTCGAGAAGAACTCGGGCCAGCCCGGCTCCGCCGACTTCGCGCCCAACCTCGTGACCGACTCGGCATCGGCCGCCACCGCCTGGTCCTCGGGCGTGAAGACCTACAACGCCGCGCTCGGCGTCGATGCCAAGGGCGCCGTGAAGGCCACCCTGATGGAGGCCGCGCACCAGGCCGGGCTCGCCACCGGCAACGTCTCCACCGCGGAGGTCACCGACGCCACGCCGGCCGGCCAGATGAGCCACGCCCTCGCCCGCGGCTGCCAGGGACCGGCGTACTCCGCGGCGGCGTGCCAGGACACCACGATCACCGGCACCGCGCTGCCCACCAGCGACGTACGGGTGACCCCGATCGCCGACCAGATCGCGCGCAACAACACCGCCGACGTCATCCTCGGTGGCGGCCTGGCCCGCTTCGACGCAGCGGACGAGGATGCGCTGAAGGCGTCGGGCTACTCCGTCCTCGGGTCGCCGGCGTCGCAGACCGTCGCGACGAAGTCGGACCTGGCCGGCGCGACGGGGAGCAAGGTGTTCGGCCTGTTCAACAAGGGCAACATGACCATCGAGAAGTTCAAGCAGGACAACCCGGCCTCGGTCCAGGCCGAGGAGCCGACCGTCGCCGACATGACCCGCAAGGCGATCGACCTGCTGCAGGCGAAGAGTGCCGCCACCGGCGGCAAGGGCTTCTTCCTGCAGGTCGAGGGCGCACTGATCGACAAGCGCTCGCACGCCAACGACGCCGCGCAGACCCTCGAGGAGATCAAGGCGTTCGACGACGCGGTCAAGGCGGCGTACGACTTCGCGAAGGCGGACGGCAACACCACCGTGATCGTCACCGCCGACCACGAGTGCGCCGGCTTCAACATCATCGAGAAGGGCACCTTCACCAACGCCGAGGCGACCACCCCGCCGGCCAACGCCGACGGCGGCAACACCGCCAACAGCTCACTGCTGGCCCGCCCGACCGGCGGCTCGAAGGACGCCACGCGCTCGACCGGGATCCTCAACGCCCCCGGCGCGACCAACGCCAACAACTTCGCCCCCGCCACCTTCCGCACGCCGGACGACGCGGCCGGAGTCACCGACGGGTCGGCGGCCGCGAGCCTGTGGCTGACCTACCTCTCGGGCAACCACACCGGCGCGGACGTGCCGATCTTCGCCTACGGCCCCGGCAGCAAGGCGATCGCGGCTGAGATCGACAACACCGACCTCTTCCCGATCATGGCCAAGGCGGCCGGCCTGAAGGTCAAGCCCTGACCAGGCACCCATGGGTCCCGGGCCGGCGCACACCGGCCCGGGACCTGCGCTTCCCCCGGAGGACACCATGAAGAAGCTCGCCACCACCGTCCTGGTCCTCGCCCTCGCCACAGGTGCCACCGCCTGCTCCTCGGCCGACGGCGCACCGGAGGAGACCACGCCGACCGTGCAGACGTCGTTCCCCGGTCTCCCGGCGCCCTCGGGCGAGCCGGACCTGGCCGGCCTCCGGGAGGCCCACCCGGCGCACGGCACCCTGGCCTGGGTCGCAGGACGCTTCGACGACCGCTTCGCCACCCACCACCTGCGCTTCGACGGCAGGGCGGCCAGCGGCGAGCTCGACGTCACGAGCGACGTCAGCGAGATCCTCGAGCTCCAGGTGCTCGCCGCCTTCTACGACGCGAAGGGCGCCTACCTCGGCGAGGGACGCTGGACAGAGCACACCGTCGAGGAGGAGGAAGCACCCCACAGCGGCTCCCCCGACGAGCGCGTCCGGTTCACCGTCCGCGTGCCGGCGGCGTACGCCGGGAAGGCCGTCGCCGCCGCTGCC
This sequence comes from Nocardioides jiangxiensis, assembly GCF_030580915.1. Lineage (NCBI taxonomy): Bacteria > Bacillati > Actinomycetota > Actinomycetes > Propionibacteriales > Nocardioidaceae > Nocardioides > Nocardioides jiangxiensis. The sequence continues at coordinate 2,259,052 of NZ_JAUQTA010000001.1, read as the reverse complement.
GGCGTGACGGTGCTCGTCAACGAGTGAGGGCTGGCTCCGCCGGTCAGAGCCAACGCTTGGTGCGGAGCGCGTAGTCGTCCCACTCCGCGCCGAAGTTGCGCTCCATCGCACGCTCCTCGGGCTGGACCTGGAGCTCGTCGATCGTCACCACGAACGCCGCCACCGGCAGCCAGGTGGCCAGCCCGCCCCTGCCGAGCGCGTGCGCCGCGAGGGCACCGGCCATGCCGACGTACATCGGGTTGCGGGTGCGCCGGTAGGGGCCGTCGGTCACCAGGGTCGTCGCCCGCTCCGGGTGCAGCGGGTGGACCGTCGTCTGCGCCGCACGGAACCGCTGCGCCGCGGCGCCGGCCAGCGCCACGCTGCCGGCCGCGAGCACGGAGGCCGCGAGCTTGCGCGCCGTTCCGGCGTCCTCCTTCGGGGCGAGGAGGCGCTGGACGCCGGCGAAGCCGAGGGCGATGACCGGAGGGGGCACGACGGGCATGGATCCGACGGTAGCGCGGTCAACCGCGCGCGGCGTACCAGCGCAGGAGGCGCTCGGCGAACTCCACGACACGGGCCTCGTCGGGGAAGGCGCCGAAGTGGTGGTGCAGCTCGTGGTCGAGGTAGGCCACGATGTCGTCGCGCCTGGCGGTGTGCGACAGCCGGGTCAGGAGCGGCTGGATGAGGGCCTCGTACTCGTCGGGGTAGATGCCGTTGGCGGCGAAGTAGCCGATCGGATCCCAGTCACTGAGCATGTGACGGACCTCGATGACGTCCGTCGATTCGTGCTGCACGGTCATGGCGGCCATCAAAGCACGCGACGTGACCGGCGCCACAGCGAATCCCCGCGCGACGTCCCACCGGTCGGCGGCGGCCGGACCCGGCCCGGTGGACGCTGCACCTCCGGTTGAATACGGACATGACCGTCTGGATCTGCTTCGCAGCGGGGCTCGTGCTCGTGGCGGGGACGTCGATCAGCATCATCGGCGCCCTCGTCGTGCCCCGGCGCGTCGACTCCTGGATCACCTCGGCCGTCGACGGGCTCCTCGACCGGGCCTTCCTGGCCGCGCTCGGTCCGGTCCGCTCGTTCGAACGACGCGACCGCGTGCTCGGCTGGCAGGCGCCGCTCGCGCTCGTCGTACGGCTGACGGTGTGGATGGGGCTCCTCGTCCTCGGCTACGCGCTGATGATGCTGCCGGACACGGACGGACACGTCGGTGACGCCCTGCGCGACGCCGGTTCGTCGATGTTCACGCTCGGCTTCGCCGTCCCGCACGGCGGCGACGGCCAGGTGCTCGCCTACCTCGCGGGCTTCACCGGCATGGTCGTCGTCGGCCTCCAGATCGGCTACCTGCCCACGCTCTACTCCGGGTTCAACCGGCGCGAGACCGAGGTGAGCCTGCTGGTCTCCCGGGCCGGCCTGCCCGCGTGGGGACCGGAGATCCTGCTGCGCACGCACTGGGGCATGGGCGGCGGCGACACGGCACAGGTGCTGGACGACCTCTTCGTGCGCTGGGAGCGCTGGGCTGCCGAGGTCGCCGAGTCGCACGCCACCTACCCGGCACTGCTGCGGCTGCGGTCGCCCCGGGTCGACTCGCACTGGCTGACCTCCCTCATCGCCGTCATGGACGCAGCGGCGCTGCACCTCGCCCTCTCGCCCGACGCGGAGCCGAAGATCAACGCGCGCCTGGCCCTCCGCATGGGCTTCACGACGCTGGACGACATGGCGCGCACGCTCAAGCTCCCCGTTCCGTCGCAGCGCTCGATCGACGCCGAGGCGACGCCGGTCTCGGTGACCTACGAGCAGTTCGTCGCAGCGACGGCAGCCCTGCGCTCGGTCGACTACCCGGTCACCGTGACCGACGAGGAGGCCTGGCCCCACTTCCGCGGATGGCGGGTCAACTACGACGCCGCCGCCCTCGCGCTGTGCCGCGAGCTCGACGCACCGCCGTCGATGTGGACCGGGCCGCGCCGGTGGCCCTCCGAGCCGCGCGCGCCCTGGCGTCCGGCGCCGGGACGCGGCCGGGTGCGCGACTGACGGCCCGCCGCGGCACGCAGGGGACGGTCAGCGACGACCGAAGGCCAGGTAGGCCAGCGGCCCCACCGGCTGGACCACCGACCCTGCGCGCCACAGCAGCTTCGGGCCGCGGACCTGCTCCTTCGACCGCTTGCCGAGGTCGCGCAGCACGTAGCCGGTCAGCAACGTCTCCACCACACCCGCCGCGATGACGAGCTTCTGCTGGGTCGGGCTCAGGTCGTTCCACGTCTTCTTGGCCATGCGGCCATCCTGCCGCCGCGGCCCAAGCGCCACGCGTGGCCGCTGAACCGGATGGCCCCTGGATCTGCTGGCCAGTCATGCGCGCCGGCGGCTGTCGGCGTACCGTCGAGGCATGGCTGACGACCCCCTCTGCCCGACCTGTGGGCAGCCGCTGCGCCGCGGCGGACACCTCACCGACGACGACGCCGCCCTCGTCGCCCGCACGGGCAACGCCGGCATCACCTTCGAGACGCAGGGACGCTGCGAGAACGAGGCGTGCGCCGACTACGGCCGCGAGTTCGCGCCCACGGAGTGGCTCGATCCGTCATCTGCCTGAGCGCCGGTTCCCTACAGTGCTCGTGTGACCCGCAACGACGTTCCCGAGCTGTCCGCCGCGATCGAGATCGCCGCACCCGTCGACGATGTCTGGCGGCTCGTCAGCGATGTGATCCGCATGCCGGAGTGGAGCCCTCAGGTCACCTCCGTCCGGCTCCGCAGCGGGTTCGACGAGGTCGCGCTCGGAGCAGAGTTCACCAACCGCAACACGCTGGGCAACGGCCTCGACTGGACGACCCACGCCACCATCACGGCGTACGACGCGCCGCGCGAGGTCGCCTTCCGGATCGAGGAGAACTGGGTGACCTGGCGCTTCGTGCTCGAGCCGTCGGAGGTCGGCACCCTCCTGCACCAGCAGCGCGAGGCCCCGGACGGGATCTCCGACCTCTCGCAGCAGCTGACCGACGGCTTCATGGGTGGCACCGAGCAGTTCAGCGAGACCATGCGCGCCGGCATGGCCGAGACCCTCGAGCGGATCAAGGCAGCAGCCGAGAAGTCCTGAGGACCTACTTCGGCGGCTGGGACCGGGCGAACGCCAGGCCGGTCTCGACCCAGTCTCCGAACGTGTCCTCGTCCAGGTCGACGGCCTCGACCACGCGGAGCCAGTTGGCCATCTCGCGGCCGCGCATGACGACGCGCTCGGCGCCGCGGGCGACGAGGGCGTCGCTCTCCTCCGGCGAGCAGCGCAGCATGAGCCCGCCCTGGCCACTGGCGGCGACCGCCATGGTGCCCCCGACGAGGAACGCCAGACCGCCGAACATCTTCTTCTCCGACACGTCCGGAGTCCCCGCGACCACGTCGCGGATCCGGTCCGCCAGCACCTCGTCGTACGCCATGATCAGAGCATGGCAGTCCGCGTCGACCTCAACATCTCCCTGGACGGGTTCGCCACGACGACCGACCAGACCCCGGAGAAGCCCTTCGGCGACGACTGGCCCCGCCTGACCGGCGCCTACGTCGCCACACGGACCTTCCGTGAGCGGGTCCTGGGCGACACCTCGGGGTCGGGCACCACCGGCGTCGACGACCGCTATGCCGCGACGTACTTCGAGGAGATCGGCGCGGAGGTCATGGGCGCCGGCATGTTCGGCCTGCACACCTTCCCCGACGACCCCGACTGGCGGGGCTGGTGGGGTGACGAGCCGCCGTTCCGCTGCCCGGTCTTCGTGCTGACGCACACTCCGCGGGAGTCGATCAGCTTCGCCAACGGCACGGTCTTCCACTTCGTCAGCGCGTCGCCGCAGCAGGCGCTGGCGCTGGCCACCGAGGCGGCCGGCGGCAAGGACGTGCGTGTCGGCGGCGGCGCGACGGTGGCCCGCGAGTTCCTGGCAGCGGGCCTGGTCGACCGGCTGCACGTGGCGATCGCACCGATCCTCCTGGGCCGCGGCATCCGTCTCTGGGACGACCTGCGCGGCCTGGAGTCGGGCTACGAGGTGACCGCCGAGACCGCCGAGAGCGGCACCGTCCACCTCACCTTCAGCCGCTAGGGCGCCCCGGCCGCGCCACCACGAGCAGCGGCGCCGCCACCGCGGCCACCCACGTGGACGCCGCCACGGCCAGCGCGCCGCCGGCGGCGACAGCCCGCAGCGCCACGCTCCTCACGCTGGACCGGCCCTGCGCGTGGGGCTCAGCGGCTCCCCAACCGGAGCGACACCCGCACGAGGTCACCCACCTCGAGTGCCTCTGCCCGCCGGATCGCCACACGCAGCGGCAGCGCGTACTGCTCGCCGTACGGGAAGGTCGCGGTGCGGAACTCGGTCTCGCCGATGCGCGCCCGGACCGGCACCTGGCCCCAGTAGACGAGCTCCCGCCCGGCCTCCCGCAGCTCGTCACTCTCGTCGAGCGGGATCGCCACGAAGAAGTACGGCGACGGCCCGCGCCACTCGATGACCTCGCCCTCGAACTCCCACTCCACGCCATCGACGGTAGTCGCTCGTGACGCGTGCACGTGCCCGCACACGTCGCCGTGCCCGGAGCAGAACGACCCCGGCTGCCGAGGTGGCTGCCGGGGTCGTGGTGCGTGTTCGTTCAGACGTTGAAGCGCCACTCGCAGACGTCGCCGTCCTGCATGACGTAGTCCTTGCCCTCGATGCGCACCTTGCCGAGCTCGCGGGCCTTGGCGACGGAACCAGCGGCGATCAGGTCGTCGAAGGCGATGACCTCGCCCTTGATGAAGCCCTTCTGGAAGTCGGTGTGGATCGCACCGGCGGCCTCGGGGGCGGTGGCGCCCTTCTTGATCTCCCAGGCGCGCACCTCCTTCGGGCCGGCGGTGAGGTAGGTCTGCAGGCCGAGCGTGTCGAAGCCGACGCGGGCGAGCTGGTCGAGGCCCGACTCCTCGATGCCGAGGTCGTTGAGCATCTCGAGGGCCTCGTCGTCCTCCATCTCGATGAGCTCGGACTCGATCTTGGCGTCGAGGAAGATCGCCTCGGCGGGCGCGACGAGGTCGCGCATCTTCGCCTTGAGGTCCTCGTCGGCCAGCTCGTCGGTGTCGCAGTTGAAGACGTAGATGAACGGCTTCGCGGTCAGCAGCGACAGCTCGCGCAGCAGCGTGCGGTCGATCTTCGTGGCGATGACCGGCGTGCCGGCCTCGAGGGCAGCCTTCGCCTCCAGCGCGGCCTCGAGGTTGGCGGCGAGGTCCTTGTTCTTCTTCGCCTCCTTCTCGAGGCGGACGACGGCACGGTCGACCGTCTCGATGTCGGCGAGGATCAGCTCGGTCTGGATGGTCTCGATGTCCGAGCCCGGGTCGACCTTGCCGTCGACGTGGGTGACGTCCTCGTCACGGAAGACGCGGGTCACCTGGCAGATCGCGGCGGCCTCGCGGATGTGCGCGAGGAACTTGTTGCCCAGGCCCTCACCCTGCGACGCACCCCGGACGATGCCGGCGATGTCGACGAACTCCACCGTCGCCGGCAGCAGCTTCTGCGAGCCGTAGATCTTGGCCAGCTCGGCCAGGCGGGGGTCGGGGACGCCCACGACGCCGACGTTCGGCTCGATCGTCGCGAACGGGTAGTTCGCCGCGAGCACGTTGTTCTTGGTCAGCGCGTTGAAGAGCGTCGACTTGCCCGCGTTGGGGAGACCGACGATTCCGATAGTGAGGGACACAGGGCGGAATTCTACGGCGTACGACGGCTCTCACGGACCGCGCGCCGCTACCGCCTCACGGCCGGTTGCGCCCCAGGTCGTCGTGGGCCTGCACCCACTCCTCGGCGACGACGGCCGCGCCGAGCGACAGCTCGCCGGCGAGCACGGTCGCAGCGATGATCTCCGCGAGCTTGCGGGCCTTGCCGGCGCCGTAGCAGCCCATGATCTCGAGGCCCTCCCGCTGGGTGGCGAGTCCCGTGCCTCCGCCGTACGTCGCGATGATCAGCGACGGCAGGGTGACGGAGACGTAGAGGTCGCCGTTCGGGAGGAGCTCGGTGAAGCCGTAGAGCGCGGAGGACTCCGCGACGTTGGCCACGTCCTGCCCGGTGGCGATGAAGATCGCCGTGATGCCGTTGGCGGAGTGGTTCCCGTTGTTGTTGGTGACCGACATGATCGAGCCCAGCTGGCCCTTGAGGCGGGCCGCGAAGAGCTTGTCGGTCGACACGTTGAGGTGCCTCTCGACCAGCGCAGCGGGCAGCGTCGCCTCGGCCACGACCCGCTTGCCGCGGGTGTGGAGCATGTTGACGACCGACGTCTTCTTGTCGGTGGCGAACTGCCCCTCGAGCACGAAGTGCAGCTCTCCGGGGTAGTTGAGCTTGATCCAGGCGCAGGCGGCGAAGGTCGCCTTGCCGGTCATGTTCTGCCCCGCCGCGTCGCCCGTGGAGTAGTTGAACCGGGTGTAGAGCAGCTTCGACACCGAGAACTGCTGGATCTCCAGCAGCTTGCCGGTCGTCGTCGTCGCCTCCGCGGCGGCGGCGATCTCGTCGAAGTGCTCGGTCAGCCACTCACCGAACGCCCGCGCCTCGCGCGCGGAGTCGAAGGAGAAGACCGGAGCGCGCTGCATCTTGTCGTCGAGGACGGTCGCGGTGATGCCGCCGGCCTCACGGAAGAGCTTCATGCCCCGGCTGTACGACGCGACCAGCGTGCCCTCCGTCGTGGCCAGCGGCACGAGGAACTCGCCCTGCGCGTGCTCGCCGTTGACCAGCAGCGGGCCGGCGAGCCCCACCGGCACCTGCGCGACGCCGACGAAGTTCTCGATGTTGCCGGGCAGCGACTGCGGGTCGAGCGAGTAGTGCCGCATGTGCGGCTGGTCGGTGCCCGTCGCGGCCGCGAGGAGGTCCTGGCGCGCGCCGATCGCCTCGGCGGAGTAGTCGTCGGTGCGGTCGCGGGGAATCCGGAGGTCGGTCACGACCGCGAGCATCGCACCTCCGGGACGGACCGATGCCCGGGACACGCAGTCCAGGGCACCAGGGCTCACGGACCTGTTGGCCCGTGAGCCGCGTTGGGCCGTGAGCAAAGAGTTACCCCGGCCGTCTCTGGCCGACGGCTCCGCGGAACAGGAGGGACGCAGAGTACGAGGCGCTGAGGCGGTCCCGACGGAGAGACCGCCACCCCGTGCTGCCGAGAGGAGTCCACGATGACCCGCCACAACTGGTTCGCCCGCACCCCACGAGGCCGCGGCTGGACGCCGATCACCTGGCAGGGCTGGGCGCTGGCCCTCGCGCTCGTCGTCGTCCCGCTCGCGTTCGGCGGCGCCCTCGGCGCGACCCCCTCGGTCCTGGCCGGGGCTGCGTACGGCGCCGCGTCGGCGTTCGCCCTCCTCCCCCTGCTGTGGATGGCGATCCTGAAGGGCCCGGCGCCGCGGTGGCGCTACGTCGGCCAGGACGACTGACTTCGACGAACTTCCGGTGTGGCAAGCGTCGCGCGACGACGTGACTTGTGCCACGGTTGGCTCAGGCCCAACGACGAGCCGACGAAAGGTCTCCGCCATGACGCAGCACGTCCACTACTGGTTCGACCGCCGCAACCTCGGTCAGCTGCTGGTCCCCGTGACGTGGCAGGCGTTCGTCCTGATCGGCATCCAGGCCCTCATCGTCGGCATGACCGTCGTCTCGGTCATCGACGAGACCTCGACGGGCATCGCGATCGCCAAGGGGGTCCTGGGCTTCTTCGCCCTCTGCCTGACCTTCTGCGTGGCCATCGCCAAGAGCCCGATGCCGCACTGGCTCCGCCACAGCCTGGGCGACTGACGCCCGGCCGGCAGTCACGCCGGCAGTCGCTCAGTCGAGGCGCCGCACGACCTCGGTCTGCTCCACCACATCCTCGGGCGCCGAGGCGTCCACGGGACCGGGGTGCCGCACGACCTCGCGCGTGACCACCTCACGGCGCGCCATGCGCGACCGCACGATGAACCCCACACCACCGAGCATCAGGATGAGCCCGAGCATGTCGGTGTCGAGCCACGTCGAGTCGGCCTTGAGCGCGAAGGCGAAGATGCCGCCGATGACCATGAGGACGATGCCGGGTGCCATGGGCGCGCAGTGCCCCGTGGTCAGTGCCGGCAAACCCGCAACCCTGCGCGTACGCATTGTGTAACTCGGTGTTGCAACATCTTGCTACCGTGCTCGCATGACTGCCATCGACCCGTCCGCCCCCGTCCTCGTCACGGGCGGCAGCGGCTACGTCGCGAGCTGGATCGTCCGCTACCTGCTGGAGGACGGCCGCACCGTCCGGGCGACCGTCCGCAACCCTGACAAGGCGACCGGGCTCGAGCACCTCCATGCGCTCAGCGAGGCCCACCCCGGCCGGCTCACGCTGCACCGGGCCGACCTCCTCGACGAGGGCAGCTACGCCGAGGCGATGACGGGCTGCGAGCTGGTCATCCACACGGCGTCGCCGTTCCTCGTCGGCAAGGTCAAGGACGCGTACGCCGACCTCGTCGAGCCGGCCCTGGAGGGCACCAAGAACGTACTGGCCAGTGTCGACGCGACGCCGTCGGTGAAGCGCGTCGTGCTCACCAGCAGCGTCGTGGCGATCTACGGCGACGCGGTCGAGATGCGCGGCAAGCAGACCTTCACCGAGGCCGACTGGAACACCACGAGCAGCCTCGAGCACCAGCCGTACTCCTTCTCCAAGACCGTCGCCGAGCGCGCGGCGTGGGAGCGCCAGGCGGCCCAGGACCGCTGGGACCTGGTCACGATCCACCCCGGCCTCGTGCTCGGGCCGTCACTGACCAAGGTCAGCGTCTCGGGCTCGATGACGACGATGGCGATGTTCACCGACCACAGCCAGACCTTCGGCACCGCCCGGCTCTGGCTGGGCGTCGTCGACGTGCGCGACGTCGCGCGCGCCCACATCGCCGCCGGCTTCACGCCCGCCGCCCACGGTCGCTACCTCACCAACTCCGAGTCGATCCGGATGCTGACGATCAGCCGGATCCTGCGGGCGAAGTTCGGCTACCGGCCGTCGTTCCCGCTCTTCGAGGCGCCCAAGGCCGGCGCCTGGCTGGTCGCTCCGTTCATCGGCCAGACCCGCGCCTTCATCGCGAAGAACGTCGGCTACCCGCTCGCCTTCGATGCCAGCCGCACGACGCGCGAGCTCGGCGTCACCTTCCGTCCGGCCGCGGAGTCGGTCGAGGCGCACTTCCAGCAGATGATCGACGACGGCATCACGCGCGGCTGACCGCACCTGCCGACGAGATACACAACGCCCCCGGAGGCTGGCTCCGGGGGCGTTGTCTGGTTCGTCGAAGGTCAGGCGCCGAGCTTCGCGGCGTTGTGCACGTCCATCGAGCCGATGTGCGCCTGCGACTCCTCGAGGCCCTCGTCCGACGGCTTCACACCCTCCTCGAAGACGCGCTTGCGCTGCTTCTCCCGGACGTCCTGGTGCGCCTCCGACGGGATGTCGAAGCCGAAGTGCGCCTGCGCCTCACGCACCTCCCAGACCTTGTCCGAGAGCGGCGCGATGCCGAGGATCGCCGGCGCCGCCACCGGGACAGCCTGCGGCGCGATGAAGTTCATGAAGGCGAGGCGGATGTTGAGGCTGCTGTACAGGAGCGAGTGCATCGCCTTGACGGGCAGGCGCACCGCGGCGTCGGTCAGACGGCCCTGGTGGAGGCCCGCCATGTCGCGCATGTACTTCGGGTACGTGGAGATGACCGCCTTGCTCAGCAGGAAGATGGCCGGGGCGAGCGCCTTCTTCTGCCACTGAGGGGCGTCGACCGGCAGCGCCACGTCGATCGGCAGGATGAACTTGATCATGTCCTGCGCGCCCTCGGACGCAGCCAGACGCGGGCGCCAGTCCTCGAAGTACTTGTGCACCGCCTCGCGCGTGGTCGGGACCAGGTCGGGGTCGATGGTCTGCAGCTTCGCGACCTCGCGCATCTCCTCCCAGAAGCGGTTCTCCTCGTCCTCGGTCAGCTTGCCCGGGCCGAACATCTCGTAGCACTTGAGGATCGAGTGCCACGCCGTGACGTGGATCCAGAGCTGCGAACCACCGTCGTTGGCGTCGTACGTGCCGCCGGTGACGGGGTCGTGGCCGATCGCCTTGGAGTGGACCTTGACCAGGACGTCGGCAGCCTTGCAGGTCTGCTCGGCGCCACCGAAGAGCTGGAGGCCGAAGTAGCGCAGCGTGCGGCCGTAGCGGGTCGCGGGGCGGTACTTCACGCCGCCGGACTGGATGACGGCGGCCGCGAGGTTCGGGTCGAAGTGCTCGATGGTCACCGCGCGCACGAAGCCGAGGACGTACGACGTGGGATGGCCCCACACCTTCCACGACACCGAGTCCGGGCCGAGGAAGCCGTAGTCGGCCATCGGCTCGTACTGCTTCATGAGCTGCGCGCGGGTCTTGAGGCCGAGCATCCGGCACTCCCTTCGAACGGCCGTTTGTTACGACGGCGTAGGAATTTATTACAGGGCCGTAGGTTCGCACGCGACACGGCGTCACGGATAGCGTTTGTGGACGTGAGCCGAGACACAGCGTCACAGACACCGCGCCGCAAGTACGCCGCGCGCGTGCCCGTCGACGAGCGTCGCGAGCAGCTGCTCGACGCCGCGCTGACCGTGCTGGCCCGCGACGGCTTCGACAACGTCACCATCGAGGCGATCAGCAAGGAGGCCGGCGTGACCCGGCCGGTCGTCTACAGCGCGTACGACGGCCTGGAGCCGCTGCTCCACGCCCTCCTGGACCGCACCCGCAACCGCGCGCTCGCCCAGGCGATGCAGGTGCTCGTCGAGTCGGGCACGCCCGAGGACGTCGACACCTGGATCGTCACCGCCATCGACGGGCTCATCGAGCAGGTCGTGGCCGACCCCGACGTGTGGCGCCCGGTCCTCGGCGTGACGCGGGGAGCACCCGCCGTCGTCCGCGACCGGATCGAGGAGACCCGCGAGCTGATCCGCGGCTACCTGGAGGCCGGCATCGAGACCGGCATCCAGCTGCGCGGCGGCCCCGACGTCGACAGCCGGATCCTCTCCCACGTCGTGCTGGTGATGGCCGAGGAGTTCGGGCGACTGATCCTCGAGGACCCGCCGCGCTACTCCAGGGAGCGCATGGTCGACGCCGTCGCCGGCTTCCTCCGCGCCGCACCTCCCCCGGCTCCGTGACCGCTGCGCCCTGACGCCCCTCGACAGCCACCCCTAGGCTGCGGCCATGTCCACGATGAAGGCCGCCGTCGTCCAGCAGGGCGAGTTCAGCGTCACCGACCTGCCGGTGCCGACCCCCGGACCGGGGCAGCTGCTGCTCCGCGTCGTACGCGCCGGGATCTGCGGGTCCGACCTGCACGCACGCTCCCACACCGCCGACCTCCACGCGCTCGGCCGGGACCTCGGCTACGAGGCGATCATGTCGCCGGCCCAGCAGGTCGTGATGGGCCACGAGTTCGTCGGCGAGCTCGTCGCGCGCGGCCCGAAGACGAAGCGCAGCTGGACCACGGGCACCCGCGTCGTCGCCGTCCCGATGGTCAAGCACGGCGACGAGATCCACATGACCGGCTTCGACGTCGACGCCCCCGGCGCATACGCCGAGTACCTGCTCGTGCAGGAGGCCTTCGCGTTCGCGGTGCCCGACGGCGTGGACGACGACAAGGCCGCCTTCACCGAGCCGCTCGCCGTCGCGTGGCACGCGGTGCGCCGTGGCGAGGTGGGCCGGCGTCCGGCGATCGTCATCGGCTGCGGGCCGATCGGGCTCGCCGTGATCCTCATGCTCAAGGCGTCCGGCGTGAAGACGATCGTCGCCTCCGACCTCTCCCCGACCCGGCGCGAGCTCGCGCGACGGTGCGGCGCGACGGTCGTCGTCGACCCGCGCGAGCAGTCGCCGTGGACGGCGTACGAGCTGAAGGGGCCGGTGGGCTCGGTGACCGAGCTCGCCGACTTCGGCCTCTCCGCCATCGGCGCCATGCGCAAGGTGCCGCTGCTGCCGTGGGGCCGGGTCATGCGAGCGGGCGAGAAGCTGGGCGCCGCTCCCGCCGGACCCGTCGTCTTCGAGTGCGTCGGCGTGCCCGGCATCCTCGACCAGATCTTCGCGGCTGCCCCCGTGCGTTCCCGGATCGTCGGCGTCGGCGTCTGCATGGAGCCGGACACCGTCCGCACGACGCTCGCGCTCAACAAGGAGCACGAGATCCGGTTCGTCTTCGCGTACGACCCCGAGGAGTTCCAGCACGCGCTGCACCTCATCGCGAGCGGCAAGGTCGACCCGTCGCCCCTGCACACAGGCACGGTCGGACTCGGCGACCTGACCCAGGCGTTCACCGACCTCGGCGACCCGGAGGCGCACGCCAAGATCCTCGTCGACCCCTCCCTGTGAGGCCGCTCTCTCCGCGTTGACCTTCGTTTGACCGATCGGTTAATTTACCGATCGGTCAAACGAAGGAGTCATGCCCATGGACCTCGCCGCCGTCTGGCACGCGATCGAGAACCCGATCCTCTTCGCCCTCCCCGTCTTCGCCGCCTGCATCGCGGTCGAGGCGGCGTTCTACGCCTGGGACGCGCGCAACGACCGCGCGGCGGCGGGTGAGCGCGGCTACCTGCCCGTCGACACCCGGACCAGCCTGTCGATGGGCGCCGGGGCCCTCGTGGCGATGGTCTTCTTCAAGACGATCACGCTCGTGCTCTTCGTCTGGCTCTGGCAGGAGGTGGCGCCCTGGCACCTCCCCGTCACCTGGTGGAGCTGGGCACTCCTGCTGCTGGTCACCGACTTCACCTGGTACTGCAACCACCGCTTCTCGCACGTCGTCCGCATCGGCTGGGCGGCGCACCAGGCACACCACTCCAGCGAGTACTTCAACCTCGGCACCGCACTGCGCCAGAAGTGGAACCCCTGGTCGGAGGCGATCTTCTGGCTGCCGCTTCCCCTCCTCGGCTTCGAGCCGTGGATGATCTACGTGGTCTTCGGCGCCAACCTCGTCTACCAGTTCTTCAGCCACACCGAACGGATCGGCCGGCTGTGGGCGCCGATCGAGTACGTCTTCAACACCCCCTCGCACCACCGCGTGCACCACGGCTCCGACGACATCTACCTCGACCGCAACTACGGCGGCATCCTGATCATCTGGGACCGGATCTTCGGCACCTTCCAGCCCGAGGTCTTCACGCCCCGCTACGGACTCACCTCACCAGTCGGGACCTACAACCTCCTCGAGCTCGAGTACGGCGAGTACCGCAACATCTGGCGCGACGTCCGCGCCGCGCGCGGCCTCCGGGCCCGGCTCGGCTACGTCTTCGGCCCGCCGGGCTGGAACCCGGTCGACGGCCGTCCGGTACTCCCCGCGAACGACGACCCCGCCCGGCGCCCCATGGCCGCTGCCGTCACCGCCGGACGTGAGTAGTCTCGTCCGGTGACATCGGACCGCTCCCCCGCCAAGCTGCCCCGCGACCAGCGGGAGGCCCTGCTGCTCGACGCAGCACGGGAGGAGTTCGGCGCACAGGGCTATGCGGGCGCATCGCTGGGGGCGATCGCCACGCGCGCAGGGGTCAGCAAGGCGCTGGTGCTGACCTACTTCGGCTCCAAGGACGGCCTGTACGCCGCGTGCGCCTCCCGTGCCGGCGTCAACCTGGCCGAGCGGATCGAGAAGGTGATCACCTCTCCCCTCGGCCCGGAGGCGATGGCCCTCGCGACGCTCACCGCCATCTTCGAGGGCCTGGAGGGACGCCAGCAGGACTGGAACGTCCTCACCGACCGCACCGCCCCCGGCGGCACCACGGCGGGCGACGCCGTCCGCGACCAACGCCGCACGATCGCGGAGCAGGCCAGCCGCGGCGTCGCCAGCCTGGAGCGCTTTGCGACGCTCGAGGCCGACGACCGCGAGATCCTCACCAGCATCTGGATGAGCGCCGTCACCGCGGTCGTCCACTGGTGGCAGCGCCACCCCGACCGCGGCGTCCAGGAGATGGCCGAGCGTTGCGGGCGGATCCTGGCGACGCTCGTCGACTGAGCCGCCTCTAGGCTTCGTGGTCATGCGCATCGCCACCTGGAACGTCAACTCGCTCAGGACCCGCATCGACCGCGTCGAGGCGTTCCTGCAGCGCCACGACATCGACGTCCTCGCCATCCAGGAGACGAAGGCGAAGGAGGAGCAGATCCCGCTGATGGGGCTGCAGATGCTCGGCTACGACGTCGCCGCCGTGGGCTACGACCAGTGGAACGGCGTCGCGATCGTCTCCCGCGTCGGCCTCGAGGACGTGACGGTGGGCTTCGAGGGGATGCCGACCTTCAAGGACGCCTCGGAGGCGCGCGCACTCGGCGCGACGTGTGGAGGGGTGCGGGTCTGGTCGCTCTACGTCCCCAACGGACGCAAGCCCGACGACCCGCACTACGCCTACAAGCTCGAGTGGCTGGCGGCCCTGCGCGCCGCCGCCGGAGAGTGGTCCTCGGTGCCGACCGCCCTGGTCGGCGACTGGAACATCTGCCCCACGGACGAGGACGTCTTCGACGTCTCGCAGTTCCGCAACTCCACGCACGTGACCCCGGCGGAGCGCGACGCGTTCGCGGCCTTCGGCGAGGACGGGTGGCTCGAGGTGACGCGCTCGCACGCGGCGGGCTACACGTACTGGGACTACTACCGGCAGCGCTTCGAGCGCGACCGCGGCCTGAAGATCGACTTCGCGATCTGCTCGCCGCCCCTCGCGTCCCGGGTCACCGGTGCCTTCATCGACCGCGAGGAGCGCGACCCCACGGTCTTCGCGGGAGCTCCCTCGGACCACGCGCCCGTCATCGTCGACATCGCCGACTGAGCCCGCCGGCCTCCGGCTACGGTGGCGGCATGGCGAACATCGACGTCGACCGCGTCCGCTTCTCCCCCGTGCGGCTCCGTGAGGGGTACGACATGGGCGAGGTCGACCAGCACCTCGACCTGGTCAAGCAGACCCTGGCCGCCCTCGACGCAGCGGTCACGGGCTCTGCGCCGGTGCCCGGCGCGCTGCCCTCGCCGCGCTTCACGCCCGTGCGGCTGCGCGAGGGGTACGACATGGGCGAGGTCGATGCGTTCCTCGACGAGGTGGCCGCCGAGGAGGCCCGCCTCCGCGGACTCGCGGGGCGCGGCATCGCGGTGCCGGACGCACCGCAGACCGACCCCGTGATCGACCCGAGCGCGCCCGACCGGGTCACCGACGTGAGCGCGCCCGCCGAGGTGGTCGACGTCAGCGCACCGCCGACCGGCGACGCGGCGTACCCCGAGCTGATCCGTGAGGGGTCCTCCGGCACAGGTCTGGCCGTCGTCGCGCTGGTCGTGCTCGTGGCCCTCGTCCTGGCCCTCGTGCTGCTCTGAGCGGCGGGTCAGCGCGGAGAGTGTCGGTGGCGGGGCTTACCGTGACCGTGTGACCGCCGCTCCGACGATCTGGGACGAGGGCACCGAATCGGCGCGCCGGGTGGTGCTCCTCGGTGTCGCGCTCACGCTGACCGTGACGGCCCTGGACCTGGTCATCGGTCGCGGGCTCGGGATCATCTTCGACATCGGGTTCGTGCTGATCGCCCCGGCACTGGCCCTGCGGGTGCACCCGCGCGACTTCTTCCCGATCAGCGTGACGCCGCCGCTGCTGATGCTCGGGCTCTTCCTGGCGATCGCGGCGGACGACGCCTCGGTGATCGCCCGGGCCGACGACGGCCTGGTCCAGGCGACGCTCTCGGGGCTGGCGCACCACTCGTGGGCGCTCGTCCTCGGCTACGCGGCCTGCCTGGCGTTCCTGCAGATCCGGCGCAAGCGGATCGCCGCCGGGCTCGCCCGGCCGCGCCGGGCTCAGGCCTCGAAGCGGTCGGCGTCTCCCGCCCCGCGGCGTACGACCTCGGGCGTGCCGTCGGAGTAGTCGACCACGGTCGTCGGCACCGCCGGGCACTCACCGGCCTCGACGACCGCGTCGACGAGGTGGTCGAGCTCCTCCTTGATGTCCCAGCCCATCGACCGCGGCTCGGTCTCGCCCGGGAGGATCAGGGTCGAGGCCATCAACGGCTCCCCCATCGCCTCGACGAGCGCGTGCACGATCGCGTGGTCGGGGATGCGGACGCCAACGGTCTTCTTCTTCGGGTGCATGAGGCGCCGCGGCACCTCGCGCGTGGCCTCGAGGATGAAGGTGTAGGGACCCGGGGTCACGCCCTTCACCGCCCGGAAGACGTGGTTGTCGACGTGCACGAAGGTGCCGAGCTGGCTGAAGTCCTTGCAGAGCAGCGTGAAGTGGTGCTTGTCGTCGAGGCCCCGGATCGACAGGATCCGGTCCTTGCCGTCGTGGTTGTCCAGGCGGGAGACGAGGGCGTAGCCCGAGTCGGTGGGCAGCGCGATGAGGGCGTCGTCCTTGAGCATCTCGACGAGCTGCTCGATGACCCGCGGCTGCGGGTTCTCCGGGTGGAGGTCGATGTAGCGGGCCATCAGCGGACCGCCTGCTCGGCAGCCTTCAGGTCCTTGCGGAGCTCCGGCGGCAGGGCGAAGATCAGCGACTCCTCGGCCGTGTGCACCTGGGTGGCGTCGGGGAAGCCGCGGGCCTTCAGGAAGCTGATGACTCCCTGGACCAGCTCCTCGGGCACGCTCGCGCCGCTGGTCACCGACACGGTGGACACGCCGTCGAGCCACGCCTCGTCGATCTCGGAAGCGTCGTCGATCCGGTACGCCGCGCGGGCGCCGGCCTCCAGGGCCACCTCCGCCAGGCGAACCGAGTTGGAGGAGTTGGCGGAGCCGACCACGATCACCAGGTCGGTGCCGGGCGAGATCTCCTTGACCGCGAGCTGGCGGTTCTGCGTGGCGTAGCAGATGTCGTCGGACGGCGGGTCGAGCAGCTCGGGGAAGCGCTCACGGATGGCCTTGACCGTGGCCATCGTCTCGTCGACGCTCAGGGTCGTCTGGGAGAGCCAGACCACGCGGGACGGGTCGCGGACGACGATCTTCTCGACGTCCCACGGACCTTCGACGAGCTGCGTGTGGTCGGGCGCCTCGCCCATCGTGCCCTCGACCTCCTCGTGGCCGGCGTGGCCGATCAGCAGGATGTCGAAGTCCTCCTTGGCGAAGCGGACCGCCTCGAGGTGGACCTTGGTGACGAGCGGGCAGGTGGCGTCGATCGTCTTGAGCTGCCGCTGCTCCGCCTCCGCGTGCACGGCCGGGCTGACGCCGTGGGCCGAGAACACGACCGTGGCACCCTGCGGGACCTCGTCGAGCTCGTTGACGAAGATCGCACCGCGCGCCGCCAGGTCGCCGACGACGTGCTTGTTGTGGACGATCTCCTTGCGCACGTAGACCGGCGCTCCGTAGAGGTCGAGCGCCTTCTCCACCGTGATCACGGCGCGGTCGACGCCGGCGCAGTAGCCGCGGGGGGCGGCCAGGCGGACCGCCTTGTCGGCCTCGTCGGGCGTGAGGACGGGCGGCAGGCCCAGGTCAGCGCTCATGCCGGCCAGTCTACTGATCCGGGGTCGTCCGCCTGTGGCCCTGATGATTCGCGGGCTCAGGCGGACGACGGGGCTCAGCTGTCGAAGTCGCGACCGCGCGGGCCGGTGCGGCCCAGTGCTGCCAGCCCTGCCAGCACCACGGCGCCGGCGATCGCACCCGCGGCGTACGGCAGCTTGCCGTCCTGGCCGATCAGCCAGCCACCGGCGACGGCGGCGGCGAGCGCCGCGAGCAGCAGCACGACGGTGAAGACGAGGAGCCGGGTGCGGAACCAGCCGTGGGTCTGCTGGACGTGGGCGAGGTAGGCGTCGCGGGTCTCCTGCAGCTCGGTGGCCAGCTGGGCCGCGCGCACCTCGGCGTCACGGCGTGCGCCGAGCGCATCCTGGGCGACCTCGGTGTGGTGCAGGACGGTCGCCTCGACCTTGCTGCGCTCGACCGTCTTCTCCTCGAGGGCCTGCTCGGCAGCCGCACGCGCCTCCGCAGAGGCGGCAGCACCAGCCTCGGCCTCGAGCCGTGCCGCGTGTGCGGCATCGGTGGCGCTGGCCTGCTCGGTGAGGCTGGCCTGGATCCGCTCGACCTCGGCGGCGGCGGCCGCCTGGACCCGCTCGATCTCGGCCTTGGCTGCCTCCTGCGCCTCGCGCTGGGCCTCCGCCGCCGCGGCCGCGGCATCGGCAGCCGCCTGAGCGGCTTGCTCGGCAGCAGCCCGCGCTTCAGCGGCCTCGGTCGCGGCCTGCTCGGCGGCGGTGCGTGCCTGCGCCTGCTCCTCGGCGGCAGCCTCTGCCGCCGTGCGGGCGGCGGTCGCGGCCTCGAGCTGGTCCGCGAGGCCGGCGACCTTGGCGTGCGCCTCCTCCTCGGCGGCCAGCGCGGCAGCAGCGGCCTCGGCACGCTCGGTCGCCGCCTGCTCGGCAGCCTCGCGCTGCGACTGGGCGTGCTCGGCGAGCGCGGCCTGGTCGACGGCGGCCTTCTCCGCCAGCTCGCGGTCGGCGTGGGCCTTCGCCGCGGCCTCGGCCTGCGCGGACGCCGCCTGCTCGGCAGCCGTGCGCGCCTTGGCAGCCGCCGCGGCAGCCGCCTCGGCGACAGTGCGGGCCTGGTGGGCGGCAGCCGCCGCGTCCGCGTGCTCCGCAGCCTTCGCATCGGCGGCGACACGCGCGTCGGCGGCCGTGCGGGTGGCGTCGGCGAGCTCGGCGACCGACGCACGGGCGGTCGCCTCGGACTCGGCCGCCTGCGCAGCACGCTCGGCAGCCTCCGTGGCGGATGCCTCGGCGGCGAGGCGGAGCTGCTCCTGGGCGTGCGCCTGCTCGGTGAGCTCCTGGAGGGCCTGCTCGGCGGCGACGCGGGCCTCGTGGGCCTGCGCGACGAGGCGTGCCTGCTCCGCGGCGGCCTGGTCGGCCTCGGCACGGGCCTTCTGGGCGTCGGCGACGGCTGCCTCGGCCTGGAGGCGCGCCTCGGTCAGGTCGGCGGTGGCCTTCTCGGCCTGCGCCCGGGCTGCCTCGGCGGCCCGCACCTGGGCCTGGAGCTGCTCGAGGTGGGCCTGCATCTCGAGCTCGCCCTGCTCGCGCTCGCGCGCGAGGTCGACGAGCGCGCGCTCCGCGGCCTCGCGGGCGGCGTACGCCTGCTCGGCCCGCTCGGCCAGGGTGGTGGCGCGCGCCTCCGCTTCCTGACGCGCGAGGATCGCGGCGGCGGCGGTCTGCTCGGAGGCGATCCGCTCGGCCGACTGCTCCTGGGCGGCGCGCTCGGCGGCCAGCCGGAGCTGCTGGGCACGCTCGGCCGCGGCGGTGGCTGCGAACGCGCGGTCGTTCGCCTCCTCGATGGTCAGCTCGACGCCCTTGCGACGGCGCCAGAACGACCCGCCCGACTCGTTGAGGTCGGTGGGAGGAATGTCGGAAGAAGCCATGGCGGAAAGGCTAGCGACCAGAACGGGCGTTGTCGGCGCCAACACCTAGGGTTGCGGCATGGCTCTCGACACGTCCCCGGAGGCTCCTGCCCCGGTCCGGCAGATCGCCCAGGCGATCTCGGGATGGGTCGACCGCCTCGGAGCGGTGTGGGTCGAGGGCCAGGTCGCCCAGGTCAGCCGCCGCCAGGGCATGGCCACCGTCTTCCTGGTGCTGCGCGACCCGATCGCGGACATCTCGATCTCCGTGACCTGCTCGCGGGTGCTCTTCGACAGCCTCAACCCGCCGCTCGTCGAGGGCGCCTCGGTCATCGTGCACGCCAAGCCGACCTTCTACGCGCCGCGGGGCACGCTGTCGCTGCAGGCACGCGACATCCGTATGGTCGGCCTCGGCGAGCTGCTCGCCCGGCTCGAGCGGCGCCGCCAGCTGCTCGCCGCCGAGGGACTCTTCGACCACGCGCTCAAGCGGCCGCTGCCCTTCCTCCCGTCGAAGGTCGGCCTGGTCACGGCTCCCGGGTCGGCCGCCGAGCGCGACGTCCTCGAGGTGGCACGCCGCCGCTGGCCGGCGGTCTCGTTCGAGATCGCGTACGCCGCGATGCAGGGCACGCGGTCGGCCCCGGAGGTGATCGCCGGGCTGGAGCGCCTCGACAAGGACCCCGACGTCGACGTGATCGTGATCGCGCGCGGTGGCGGCTCGGTCGAGGACCTGCTGCCGTTCAGCGACGAGACGCTCATCCGGGCGGTGCACAGGGCGCGCACCCCGGTCGTCTCCGCGATCGGCCACGAGCCGGACCAGCCCTTGCTCGACCTGGTCGCCGACGTCCGTGCTGCCACCCCGACCGATGCGGCCAAGCGCGTCGTGCCGGACATGGCGGAGCAGGTCGACCTGCTGCACGGCGCCCGGTCCCGGCTGCGCCGCGCCATCGAGGGCCGTGTGGCCGCCGAACAGGCACGCCTGGACATGGTGCGCTCCCGTCCGTCACTCGCCGCCCCGCACTCGCTCCTCGACAACCGCTCAGCCGAGGTCGTGGCGCTCGTCGAGCGTGCCCGGCGCACGCTCACGCACCGCCTCGACCGCGCGGCCGACGAGATCGGCCACCAGCGGGCGCGGGCGCGGGCTCTCTCACCACTGGCCACCCTCGAGCGCGGCTACGCCGTCGTCCAGGACACGGCGGGCCACGTCGTCACGACGACCGTCGGCGTGCAGGCGGGCGCTTCCCTCAGCATCCGGGTGAGCGACGGTCGCATCGCGGCCACCGTCGCCGCCGACCACATCCCCGACTCCGCCAGTGAAGGACCTGACCATGCCTGAGACCCCCGTCGCCGACCTCTCCTACGAGGCGGCCCGCGACGAGCTCGTCGAGACCGTGCACCGGCTCGAGGCCGGCGGCACGACCCTCGAGGAGTCGCTGGCCCTCTGGGAGCGCGGCGAGGCCCTGGCCCAGCGCTGCCAGGAGTGGCTCGACGGGGCCCGCAAGCGGCTCGACGACGTGGTCGCCGACCGCGAGCAGGGCTGACTCAGCTCGCCCGCGGGTCCTGGACGAGGCTGGCCGCGAAGTCCCGGATCACCGTCGCCGGGGCCGAACCGAAGACGAGGACGGTCTGGCCCTTGCCGAGCTCGCGCGCCGGGTTGGGCTCGTCCCCCCACTGCAGCCCGAGAGCGGTGGTGTACACGGTGTCGCCGCTGTGGCCCTTGAACGACCAGGACTTCCATTCCGGCGAGACCATGGCTCCGATGTCGACCGTCGGCCCCTGCTTGACCTCGTCGTAGCCGTAGTCCTCGAGCAGGTCGCGGTCCCGCACGGCTGCCTGGCGCAGGCCGATGTACTTGCCGTCGGCGGTGAGCACGTCGAGCTCCCACGCGTAGTTGCTCGCGTTGTACACCGCGCGGGTGGCGATCCAGCCCTTCGGCAGCCGCTCGGGGTAGGCGGGGTCCACCCCGCCAGCGCCCTGCAGGTCCTTGACGACCTGGAGGTAGTCGACCTGGTTCGGCTGCACCGACAGCTGCTCGCGGTTGAGCGCGCGAAACGCCACGAAGGCGAGGATCACGAGGAGCGTGACGATCATCGCGCCGACCATGCCGGCGGCACTGCGCTCGTACCGCGCACTTCCCTGGGCCATGGGCCCATCCTCGCAAGGCGAGCCCACGGGCGCGCGTCGGGGGTCGGGTGGCGGTCACGGGCCGATAACATCTGCGGCATGAACGCCCCCCTCGACCTGAGCGTCAACCCCGAAGCACCCGACCGCAACCTCGCCCTCGAGCTCGTGCGGGTGACGGAGGCGGCGGCGATGGCCGCCGGCCGCTGGGTCGGCAAGGGCGACAAGAACGGCGCCGACGGCGTGGCCGTCAACGCGATGCGCGTCATGATCTCCAGCGTCAGCATGAACGGCACGGTCGTCATCGGCGAGGGCGAGAAGGACGAGGCGCCCATGCTGTTCAACGGCGAGAAGGTCGGCGACGGCACCGGACCGGAGTGCGACATCGCGGTCGACCCGATCGACGGCACCACCCTCACCGCGAAGGGCATGAACAACGCCATCGCCGTGCTCGCCGCCGCGCCCCGCGGCTCGATGTACGACCCGAGCGCCGTCTTCTACATGGACAAGCTGGTCACCGGTGCCGAGGCGGCCGACGTCGTCGACATCCGGCTCCCGGTCGCCGAGAACATCCGCCTCATCGCCAAGGCGAAAGGCACCGCGAAGGAGGACGTCACCGTCGTTCTCCTGGACCGCCCGCGCCACGACAAGATCGCCGAGGAGATCCGCGAGGCGGGCGCCCGGATCAAGTTCATCTCCGACGGTGACGTCGCCGGCGCCATCATGGCGGCCAAGGCCGACACCGGCATCGACCTGCTGCTCGGCATCGGCGGCACCCCGGAGGGCATCATCACGGCCTGCGCGATGAAGTGCCTCGGCGGCACCATCCAGGGCCGCCTCTGGCCGACCAGCGACGAGGAGCGCCAGCGCGCCATCGACGCCGGCCACAACCTGGACCCCGACTTCGTCCTCCACACCGAGGACCTGGTCACGGGCGACGACTGCTTCTTCGTCGCCACCGGCATCACCGACGGCGAGCTCATGAAGGGCGTCCGCTACCGCTCCGGCGGCGCGACCACCGACTCGCTGGTCATGCGCGGCCGGTCGGGGACGATCCGCCGGATCACCTCCGAGCACCGCCTCGGCAAGCTCCGCGCCTACTCGGGCATCGACTTCGGTCACTGAGCCCGACACCGCTCGTTCAGCCCGGCCCGCGACGATCGTCGCGGGCCGTGGTGCTTCACTGGGAAGCGTGACTGAACCGATCGCCGTCTCCGCGGAGCTCTTCGCCCCCGTCGGGCCCGGCCAGGAGCTCTGCTACCAGACCTTCGGCACGCTGGCCGACGCTCCACGGGGCGCCCTGCTCCTGGTGAT
This sequence comes from Nocardioides jiangxiensis, assembly GCF_030580915.1. Classification (NCBI taxonomy): domain Bacteria; kingdom Bacillati; phylum Actinomycetota; class Actinomycetes; order Propionibacteriales; family Nocardioidaceae; genus Nocardioides; species Nocardioides jiangxiensis. The sequence goes on along the minus strand of NZ_JAUQTA010000001.1, from coordinate 2,236,399 downwards.
GGGCCTGTCCGGCCCGATGATCTGGTGGCCGGTCGGTTTCTGCGAGGCGCTGGTCGAGGCCGGCTTCTTCGTGATCCGCTACGACAACCGCGACACGGGCCGCTCGTTCCGCGGTGAGGGCCGGGTGGCACGCGGCGACCTGGTCAAGGCGTTCCTGGGACGGCCCGTCGAGGCGCCGTACTCGATGTCGGACCTGGCCTCCGACGGCATCGCCGTCCTCGACCACCTCGGCATCGGGAGCGCCCACGTCTGCGGCATGTCGATGGGCGGCATGATCGTGCAGACCATGGCCCTCGAGCACCCCGACCGGGTGCGGTCGGTGACGTCGGTGATGTCGACGACGGGGTCGCGGCGCGTGGGGTTCCAGCACCCCTCGCTCCTCCCCCGGCTGCTGCGGTCTCCCGGACGCGGCCGGGAGGCGTACGCCGAGTCGACGGCCGCCTTCTGGAGCTTCATCGGGTCGCCGGGCTACCCGACCGGGCTCGACGAGGTGCGCGCACGGGCACTCGACACCTACGACCGCGGCATCTCGGGCTCCGGCGTGATGCGCCAGATGATGGCGGTGCTGACCCAGCCCGACCGTACCCGGCTCCTCTCCTCGGTGACCGTGCCGATGACCGTCATCCACGGCCGCGCCGACAAGATGGTGCACGTGTCGGGCGGCCGTGCCACGGCCCGCGCCGCCGGCGCCGACCTGCTCGTCATCGACGGCATGGGGCACGACCTCCCGCGCGGCCTGTGGCCGACGTTCGTCCGGTCGATCACGGACACGGCCGACCGCGCCTGAACGCCGAGACGGGGCTCGTGCCGCCGTGGGACGGGGCTCGTGCCGGCGGTTCGCCGGCACGAGCCCCGTCCCGGCGTTGCACGAGCCCCGTCTCGGCGCTGGGGTCAGGCGGTGGGCTCCACGTAGACCGAGCGGCCGAGCTCGACGAACTCGGCGGACTTCGCCTTCATGCCGGCCTCGGCCTCGTCGGTGACCTGACCCGGCTCGAGCGCGGCACCGAAGCGGTCACGGACGTCCTGCGAGATCCGCATCGAGCAGAACTTCGGTCCGCACATCGAGCAGAAGTGCGCGGTCTTGGCGTTCTCGGCCGGGAGCGTCTCGTCGTGGAACGCCTCCGCCGTGTGCGGGTCGAGCGAGAGCGCGAACTGGTCGCGCCAGCGGAACTCGAAGCGCGCGTGCGAGAGCGCGTCGTCCCAGTCGCGGGCGCCGGGGTGGCCCTTCGCGACGTCGGCCGCGTGCGCCGAGAGCTTGTAGGTGATGACACCGGTCTTCACGTCGTCGCGGTTCGGGAGACCGAGGTGCTCCTTCGGCGTGACGTAGCAGAGCATGGCCGTGCCGTGCATGGCGATCGTGGCAGCGCCGATGGCCGAGGTGATGTGGTCGTAGCCCGGCGCGATGTCGGTGACCAGCGGGCCGAGCGTGTAGAACGGCGCGCCATGGCACCAGTCCTGCTGGAGGACCACGTTCTCCTCGACGAGGTTGAGCGGGACGTGCCCCGGCCCCTCGACCATGACCTGCACGTCGTACTCCCAGGCGCGCTTGGTGAGCTCGGCCAGCGTGCGCAGCTCGCTCAGCTGGGCCTCGTCGTTGGCGTCGGCGGTCGCACCGGGGCGCAGGCCGTCGCCGAGCGAGAAGGCGACGTCGTACTGCTGGAAGATCTCGCAGATCTCGTCGAAGTGCGTGTAGAGGAAGTTCTCCTCGTGGTGCGCGAGGCACCACCCGGCCATGATCGAGCCGCCGCGGGAGACGATGCCGGTCACGCGGTTCGCGGTCAGCGGCACGTAGCGCAGCAGCACGCCGGCGTGGATCGTCATGTAGTCGACGCCCTGCTCGGCCTGCTCGATCAGCGTGTCGCGGAAGATCTCCCAGGTCAGCTTGTCGGCCTCGCCGTTGACCTTCTCCAGCGCCTGGTAGATCGGGACGGTGCCGATCGGGACGGGCGAGTTGCGGATGATCCACTCGCGCGTCGTGTGGATGTCGTCACCGGTCGAGAGGTCCATGACGGTGTCGGTGCCCCAGCGGATCGCCCAGGTCAGCTTCTCCACCTCCTCCGCGATCGAGGAGGTGACCGCGGAGTTGCCGATGTTGGCGTTGACCTTCACCAGGAACTTCCGGCCGATGATCATCGGCTCCGACTCCGGGTGGTTGACGTTGTTGGGGATGATCGCCCGGCCCGCCGCGACCTCGGAGCGGACCAGCTCGACCGAGCACCCCTCGCGCTGGGCGACGTACTCCATCTCCGGGGTGACGATGCCCTGCTTCGCGTAGTGCATCTGCGAGAGGTTCCGGCCCGGCTTGGCCTTGCGCGGCTTGTAGGCGCGTCCCTGCCACTGCTCCCGGTGTACGCCGGAGCGCAGCGCCGCCTTGCCGTTGTCGAGCAGCTGCACCTCGCGGCCGTCGTACTCCTCGGAGTCGTCGCGGGCCTCGATCCAGGCCTGGCGCAGCAGCGGCAGGCCGACCTCGGGCTGGGAGCCCGGGCCCTCGGTGGTGTAGCGGTCGAAGGTGGAGCCGTTGGTCAGCTCGACCCGCGTGAAGGGGACGCCGAGATCGCCCTTGAGGACGCGGCTGTGGGCCGGGTGCACCGGCTCGTGGAACGGGCTGGTCTCCGTGCGCTCGATGGTGCGCTCGGCGTCGGTCGCGGTCATGCGGTCTCCTCGGTGGACGGGATGGTCGTGCGGGGCAGGATGGTGTTCGGATCAGTGGTGTGGGCGATCGGCCCGCGGCCGCTGCCCAGCTGCCAGCCGCGGCTGGCGACGAGCTGGCCGGAGACGTACGCCGCAGCCCGGGCCGCGGCGGTGGCGACGTCGTGTCCGTGGGCCAGGAAGGCGGCCAGCGCACTGGCGTGCGTACAGCCGGTTCCGTGGTCGTTGGGGGTCGCGACGGCGGGGTGCTCGATCGCGACGGGCTCGTCGCCGGGGCGGGTCAGCCAGTCGATGCAGGTCGACGAGGAGGCCGCCGGAGCGCCGAGCGGGCCACCGGTCAGGACCACGGCCGGGCCGGCGAGCTGCGCGGCGAGCAGCCCGGCGAGCTCACGCGAGGGCGTGGGGTCGTCGGCGGCGAGAGCGAGCAGCGCGCGGGCTTCGGCAGCGTTCGGGGTGACCACGGTCGCGACGGGCAGCAGCACGGCGGCGTAGGCGCGCACCAGGTCGTCGTCGGCCAGCGCAGCGCCGGTGGTGGCCCGCAGCACCGGGTCCACGACCAGCTGGCGGGATGGGCTCCCCGCACACCAGCGGGCCACCAGCCGGGCGACGTCGGCCGTGGCGAGCATGCCGGTCTTCACGACGACGGGAGGAAGGTCGGCGATCACCGCGTCGAGCTGGGCAGCGACCACGTCGAACGGCACCGCGTGGACGGCGTGGACCGCGGTGGTGTCCTGGGCGGTCACCGCGGCGACCACGCACGTCCCGTGCACGCCGAGCGCAGCGAAGGTCGCCAGGTCGGCCGCGATGCCGGCCCCTCCGCCCGAGTCCGTACCGGCGACGGTGAGGACGACCGGCGGGGTCACCACGGCGCGTCCTCGAGCAGGTCCAGCAGCTCCCGTACGACGGAGGCCGGGTCGGCAGCGCGCATGACCGCACCCATGACCGCGAGCCCGTCGGCACCGCAGGCGATCGCGTCCACGGCGTTCTCCGGGGTGATGCCACCGAGTGCGAAGACCGGGATCCCGGCCGTGGCAGCAACGGCGTACTCCCCGCGCTCGATCGGCCGGCGGCCGGGCTTCGAGGCCGTCGCGGCGAACGGGGAGAGCGTCGCCCACGCCGCGCCGGCAGCGGCCGCGACGTGCACCTCGGTGGCGGAGTGGCACGAGCGGCCCCACGGCAGGTCGCGGGGCGCGACCGTGGCCGCGCTCGACGGGAGGTGCACCCCGGCTGCGCCGTGGAGCGCGTCGTGCGCGGAGATGACCGTCGCGCCGACCTCGGTCAGGGCGGCGACCAGCGCCATGCGCGCCAGCGGCGTCTCGTCCAGCTCCCGCACGACCACGTGGGTGAGCCCGGCGTCGACGCAGTCCGCGACGGCCGAGACCAGCGAGCGACCCAGCGGCAGCTGGCTGCGGTCGGTCAGCAGGAGCAGGCGGGGAAGGTTCACGAGATCAGCCCTGCCATCGGCGAAGAGGCCCGAGCGCCTGCCCGCCGGGGGATCCGGCCCGCGGCACGCGCGGCGTGGCCGGCCTCGACCCCGAGCCGGAGTGCCGTGGCCATCGCCACCGGGTCGTCGGCGCGGGTGATCGCCGTGGCCGCCAGCACGGCCGAGCAGCCCAGCTCCAGGGCGAGGGCGGCGTCGGAGGCAGTGCCGACGCCGGCATCGAGGACGACCGGCACGGACACGGAGGCGACGACGGCCTCGATCGCGTGGGGGTTGAGGATGCCCAGGCCGGAGCCGATCGGCGACCCCAGCGGCATGACCGCCGCGCAGCCGGCGTCCTCGAGGCGACGGGCCAGGACGGGGTCGTCGGTCGTGTACGGGAGGACGACGAAGCCGCGGCGCACCAGCTGCTCGGCCGCGTCGAGCAGCTCGATCGCGTCGGGCAGCAGCGAGACCTCGTCCCCGATCACCTCGAGCTTCACCCAGTCGGTCTCGAGCGCCTCACGGGCCAGCTCGGCCGTGAGGACGGCTTCCCGCGCGGTCCGGCAGCCGGCGGTGTTGGGCAGCAGCCGTACGCCGTGGGCCGCGAGCGTCCCCAGCAGGCCACCGTCGGACGTGCCGGAGGCACGCCGCATCGAGACCGTGACGAGGCCCGGTCGCGCCGCCGCGAGGACGGGGTCCAGCAGGGCCGGCCGCGGCAGGCCGCCGGTGCCGAGGAAGAGGCGGGAGGCGAGCTCGACGCCGGCGATGGTCAGCGCGTCAGCCACCCTGCACCGCCGTGACGATCTCGACGACGTCGCCGTCGTTCAGGCGGGTGGCCGTGTGGGCGGCGCGCGGCACGACCTCGCCGTTGACGGCGACCGCGCTGCCCTGCACGGGGCCGCCGAGCACGTCGGCCACCAGGGATGCGACGGTGGCCGCGTCGGCGCAGGCGCGCGGTGACCCGTTGACGGTGAGGTTCATGCGGGGGCTCCTTCGAGTGCGGGACGCCGCGGGTCGAGCGCGACGTCGACGGCTCCGGTCTCGAGCTGGTCGGCGACGAGGCGTGCGGTGAGCGGCGCGAGGAGCACGCCGTGCCGGTAGTGGCCCGCGGCGAGGACGACACCGTCGACCCCGCTGGGACCGACCAGCGGGAGGTTGTCGCGGGTGCCGGGACGGTTGCGCGCGATCGCCTCGACGAACGCTGCGCGGTCCAGCGAGGGCAGCAGCTGACGGGCCGCGTCGAGCAGGCGGTGCACACCCTCGACGGTGACCACGGCCGGACCGTCGTGCTCCTCCGACGTGGCCCCGATGACGACCTCGTCCGACCCCGCACGGGGCACGACGTAGACCGGCTCCCCGTGCACGAGGCCGCGCACGACGTGGCGGGGCGCGTCGTCGGTGCGGACGCGCAGGATCTCGCCGCGCACGGGGCGGACCAGGTGCGCGAAGGGCTCGGGCAGGTCGGATCCGGTGGCCACGACCGTCACGTCGTACGCCGGGTCGGCGACGTGGAGGCCGACGGAGGAACGGGTGACCGGCACCCGCGCGAGGAGTGCGGCGACGACGGACCGCGGGTCGACGCTGTGGTCCTCCGGCAGCAGGGCACCGCCCGCCACCCGACCGAGCCCGGGCTCGGTCGCCTGCAGCTCCCGGCGACCGAGCGGCTCGACGACCGTGCCTGCCGCAGCGAGCAGGGCGAGCTGCCGGTCGATCTCCTGGAGGTCGCCGGCGTCTGCTCCGGCGAGGAGCGTGCCGGTGCGGTGCACCTCGACGCCGAGCTGCGAGGCGAACGCGGGCCAGAGCGCGGCGGACTCGCGCCCGAGGCGCCACAGGTCCTCTTCGCCGTGCCACAGCTCGCCGGCGGGGCAGAGCATGCCCGCCGCCGCGTGGGAGGCACCCGCGCCCGGCGCCGGGTCCACCACCTCGACCGTGTGGCCGCGTCGGGTCAGCTCCCACGCACAGGCGAGGCCGATGACGCCGGCACCGAGGACCCGCACCTTCATCGCGCACGCACCGCCGCGACGAGCTCCCGGGCGGCCGCGACCGGGTCGGGCTCGTTCCAGATGCCGCCGATCACCGCCACCCCGTGGGCTCCCCCGGCCACCACCTCGACGGCGTTGCGGGGCGTGATCCCGCCGATGCCGAGGACCGGCACTCCCCCGGGCACCACCGCGGCGGCCAGCCCCTCCACGCCGAGCGGGTCGGGCAGGCCGTCCTTCGACGTGGTGGCGAAGACCGGCCCCACCCCGACGTACGACGCGCCGAGGTCACCCGCGGCGCGCACGTCGGCCGCCGTACGGCAGGTGGCGCCGATCAGGAAGCGGTCGGAGAGGAAGCCGCGCCCCTGGGCGCGACTGACCATCGACCGCACCTCAGCGACGGGCATGTCGGACGCACCGACGTGGACGCCGTCGGCGCCGGTGATGACCGCGACGTCGATCCGGTCGTTGACGATGACCTTCGCGGCGGGCACGAGGTTCATCACGTGGTTGGTCAGCGCGATCAGGCCGTCGCGCTCCAGACGCTTGTCGCGGACCTGGAAGGCGTCGACGCCCGCCATCGCGAGGGCAGGCAGCAGCGCGAGGTCGTCGACGGACGACACCAGGCACATCAGCTGGGGCACCATGAGGTGCACTCCTTCACGTCCCTATCGCCGGCATTACCCGGATCAGGTTCAACGGTCGGAGCGGCTCCAGCTCCCTCTCAGTCCACTGCCGCGGACTCCCGTGTGTCTTGTTCGCCTGCGACTGTAGCGCACTACCTCCGGAGCTCGATGGCCTCGTCCAGCCAACCCAGCTTGTGGGGGTTGCGCATGGCGAAGATCCGGGTGATCCGTCCCTCGGCGATCTCCACGCTGACGATGGTCGGGCCGCCGGCCTCGTCGTCGATCCGCACGCCGACACCGCCGTTGAGCGGGAACGTCTCCACCGTGGCGTTGACCGCCACCCGCGGGAACGGGCGGAGCAGGTTCGCCACCTTCTTCGCCCCGAGGATCGGCATCCGCACGGCGTTGGCGATCCCGCCACCGTCTGCGAGGAGGACGACGTCCGGGGCCAGCACGTCGAGCAGGCCCTGGAGGTCACCGGTGGTCACCGCCGCGACGAACCTGTCGACGACCTCCTGCTGCTCGTCGCGGCTGACCCGCATCCGCGGACGCCGCGCCTCGACGTGGTTGCGGGCACGGCTGCTGATCTGGCGCACGGCCGCCGACGTCTTGCCGACCGCCGCCGCGATCTCGTCGTGGGGCACGTCGAAGACCTCGCGCAGCACGAAGACGGCTCGCTCGGTCGGCGTGAGGGACTCCAGCACCGTGAGCATCGCGATCGACACGCTCTCGGCGAGCTCGACGTCCTCGGCCACGTCGGGCACGGTGAGGAGCGGCTCCGGTAGCCACTCCCCGACGTACTCCTCGCGGCGGCGGCTCAGCGTCCGCAGCCGGTTGAGCGCCTGCCGGGTGACGATCCGGACGAGGTACGCACGCGGGTCGCGCACCGTCGCCCGGTCGACCTCGTCCCACCGCAGCCAGGCCTCCTGCACGACGTCCTCGGCGTGGGCCGCGGAGCCGAGCATCTCGTAGGCGACGGTGAAGAGCAGGCTGCGGTGAGCGACGAACGGGTCGTCCCCGAGGGCGGTGGCGCTCATGCCGGCGACGCTACTCCCGGGCGCGCGGCCAGCGGCTTCATGCCACAGGAGTCGGCGAAGCCCTCGGACTCGATGCCCATCGCGACGTTGCCCCGGGTGGTCAGGTTGGCGAACCCGATGACGCTGGTCAGCTCGACGAGCGCGGCCGGACCGAGTGCGTCGAGGAGCCGGGACGACAGCTCGTCGGTGACCTCCACCGGCGTGGCGGTCATCGCCTCGGCGTACTCCAGGACGTCGCGCTCGAGCGGGGTGAAGACGTCGGACTCGCGCCAGCGCGGCACCTGCTGCGCCTTCTCGAGGTCGAGCCCCTCGTGCCGGGCCATGAAGTAGTTGAAGTCGAGGCACCAGCTGCAGCCGATGTACGACGCCACGGCCATGTGGGCGTAGGCCTTGAGGCCCGGGTCGCAGCTGTCCCACTTCCTCAGCTTCTGCCCGAAGCCCATCGACGCGTCGAGCACGGCCTGGTTGTGCCACATGACGCCGAGCGACTCGGGCACCTTGCCGAACATCTTCCTGCTGAACGCCTTCACGATCGCGCCCTTCAGGCCGGTGATCTCGGCGGCGGGGATGCGGGTGGTCATGGTCGTCTCCCTTGCTCGTGGCGATCCTCGTGATCGCGGTCGACATGAAGACACCAGGCGCCGTCGATCTGTGACAGCCGGCGAGGTCACGCCCCGGGGCGTGCAGGACCTGTCGACTGACGCAGCACCAGCTCGGGCTTGAAGACGTACTCCCGCGCGGGCACGGGCGCACCGCCGATGGCATCGGCCACGGCAGCCACCGCCGCAGAGCAGAGGGCGTGCACCGGCTGCCGGATCGTCGTGAGGGGCGGGTCGAGGAAGCCCATCAGGTTCGAGTCGTCGAAGCCGACCACCGACACGTCGCCGGGGACCGAGAGACCCGCATCACGGACGCCGCGGACGGCGCCGATCGCCATCATGTCGGAGGCACAGACGATCCCCGTCGCGCCCCGCTCGACGAGGCTCGCCGCGGAGGCCGCGCCACCCTCCACGGTGAACAGGCTCTCCTCGACCCAGCTCTCTGCCTCCTGCGCGGTGAGGCCGAGCAGCCGGTTCAGTGCTGCGACGAAGCCAGCACGCTTCCGCAGCGAGGGAGTGAACCGTCCGGGACCGGTCGCGAGCCCGATCCGCCGGTGCCCGAGCTGCACGAGGTGGGCCACCGCGAGCTCCGTCGCGGCCGCGTCGTCCGTCGAGAAGAAGGGAGCAGGGATGCCCTCGACGTACCCGTTGATGAAGGCCACCGGCATGCCGCGCCCGACGAGGGCCCGGTAACGCTCATGGTCTGCCCCGACGTCCGCGTGCCGGCCCGACACGAACAGGATGCCGGCGACCCCGTGGTCGAGCAGTGACTCCACGTACTCGTCCTCCGCGATTCCGCCCGGCGACTGTGTGCACAGCACCGGTGTGTAGCGGCGCTGGGTGAGCGAGTCCTCGATCACCTGCGCGATCGCAGGGAAGATCGGGTTGTCGAGCTCCGGGACCACCAGCCCCACCAGGCCCGCGCTGCGCCGCCGCAGCCTGGTCGGGCGCTCGTACCCGAGCACGTCCAGGGCCATCAGGACGTGCTGGCGCGCGGCAGCGCTCACGCCGGGCTTCGCGTTCAGCACCCGGCTGACCGTGGCCTCGCTGACGCCGGCTTCACGTGCGATCTCCGCAAGAGTCCCCATGGAGCCATCAAACACCTCTGCAAAACTTGCAGCAATCTCTTTCAATTGCCTGCAAGTTCTTGCTACGGTCCGTGATGGCCGTCACAGAGTGCGGCCACACCGGTCCCGAGCCGCTGTCTTCAAGGAGCCCACCATGCGCCGCACCCTTCCCGGCCTCACCGGCCTAGCCGCTGTCGCCCTCGTCCTCTCCGCCTGCGGAGGCGGGGGCACGACCGCCGCGTCGAGCGACACGCCCGACCACGCGTCCCTCAAGGCCACCCTCACCTGGTGGGACACCTCCGATCCCACGAACGAGGGCCCCGCGTTCAAGGAGCTGATCAAGCGCTTCAACGCCGAGTACCCGAACGTGAAGATCAACTACCAGTCGGTGCCGTTCGGTGAGGCGCAGAACAAGTTCAAGACCGCCGCCGAAGCCGGGGAGGGAGCACCGGACATCCTCCGCGCGGAGGTCGCCTGGGTCCCCGAGTTCGCAGCAGCGGGCCACCTGTACGCCCTCGACGGCAGCGACGTCCTCACGAAGAACCACTACCTCGACACCGCGCTCTCCTCCGACGTCTACAACGGCAAGACGTACGGCGTTCCGCAGGTCACCGACACCCTCGGCCTGATGTACAACAAGAAGCTCTTCAAGGAGGCCGGCATCACCGAGGCGCCCGCCACGTGGGCCGACGTGAAGGCCGACGCCAAGCTGCTGAAGCAGAAGGCCCATGTCGACGGCATCTACCTCAACAGTGGCGGCTACTTCATGCTCCCCTTCATGTACGGCGAGGGCGGCGACCTGGTCGACACCGACACGAAGACGATCGAGGTTGCCTCCAAGGCGAACAAGGACGGCATCCGGATCGCCCAGGACCTGGTGAAGTCCGGCGCCGCCCCGAAGCCCGACGCCAACGACTCCTACGGCACCATGATGACGCTCTTCAAGGAGGGCAAGGTCGGCATGGTGATCAACGGCCCCTGGGAGGTCGCGAACATCTCGAAGGACCCGAAGTTCGGCGGGTTCGACAACCTCGGCATCGCTCCCGTCCCGGCGGGCTCGCAGGGTGCCGGCGCCCCCGTGGGGGGCCACAACTACGTCGTGTACTCGGGCATGGACGAGAAGAAGGCGGACGCCGCGACGGCGTTCCTCGAGTTCATGACCTCGCCCGAGTCGGAGGCCTTCATCGCTGACAAGCTCGGCCTGCTGCCGACGAACGAGGCCGCGTACGACCTGATCAAGGACAACGAGCGGGTCACCGCCTGGAAGTCGGCCCTCGACGTGGCCAAGGCCCGCCCGTGGATCCCCGAAGGCGGCCTCTTCTTCGGGCCCCTCGACGAGATGGCCACCAAGGTGCTCGTCCAGGGCGCGGACGTCGACAAGACCCTCGACCAGACGGCCGCGAAGTACAAGGCCGACGTCGTGCCGGAGTACGACCTGCCATGAGCGCGAGCAGTGCAGCGGGGCCCGGCGTCACGCCGGGCCCCGTCCGCCGCGGTCGACTGCGGCGGACCCTCGACCGGCACTGGTACGCCTGGGCGATGGTGGCCCCGACCATCTTCGTCCTCGGAGCCCTCGTGCTCTATCCGCTCGTCCGCGGCGTCCTCCAGTCCTTCACCAACCTGACCGAGACCAACCAGCGCGCCGAGGTCTGCAGCAAGACGCTCGGCGGCGCGCAGTCCTGCACGCCCAACCCTGACCGGTGGCACTGGGTCGGCCTCCACAACTACACCGACCTGCTGACCGGCGAGCGCGGCCACTTCTGGCTGCTCCTCGGCAACACCGTCGTCTGGACCGTCGCCTGCGTCCTGCTCCACTACCTGATCGGGCTCGGCCTCGCGGTGGTCCTCAACCGCAACTTCCGCGGACGCAGCCTCTACCGCGTCCTGCTCATCGTCCCGTGGGCGGTTCCCGCCTTCGTCAGTGCCTTCGCGTGGAAGTTCCTCTTCAACCCGAAGTTCGGCCTGATCAACTCGATCCTGGTCAACCTGGGACTGGACCCGGTGGAGTGGTTCAACCACCGCTGGACAGCGATGTTCGCGGCTGTCGCCACGAACGTGTGGCTCGGAGTGCCCTTCATGATGGTCGCCATCCTCGGCGGCCTCCAGTCGATCCCCTCCGAGCTCTACGAGGCGGCCGAGATGGACGGCACCAGCCCGTGGCAGCGCTTCCGCCACGTGACACTGCCGGGCCTCCGCCCGGTGAGCTCGACGGTGATCCTCCTCGGCACCATCTGGACCTTCAACATGTTCCCGATCATCTACTTCGTCACCGGCGGACAGCCGGCTGGCGAGACCGAGATCCTCGTGACCGGCTCGTACCGGGCGGCGTTCGAGGGGCTCCGCAACTACTCGCTGGCCGCCACCTACGGCGTCCTCATCCTCGCGCTGCTCGTGGTGTACGCCGCGGCGTACCGGCGCGCACTCAAGAGCAAGGGAGAGGTCTGGTGACCCGCAAGCCTCGCGGCCGCGACCAGCGCAGCCCGCTGGCCTCCATCGGCCTGCACGCCACGCTCCTCACGGCCACGACGATCGCGCTCTTCCCGGTGGTGTGGGTCTTCCTCGCCTCGCTGAAGCCCCAGGACGCGATCCAGTCCTCGGAGATCCGGCTCTTCGACCACCCGACGCTCGAGAACTACCGCCGGGTGCTCTTCGAGACCAGCTTCCCGTCCTGGTTCCTCAACTCCGTGGTCGTGGCCTTCTTCACGATGGTCATCGGCATCTCGATGTCCGCCACCGCGGGCTACGCGCTCAGCAGGTTCAACTTCCCGGGCAAGCGCAGCGTGATGTGGCTCTTCCTGATCACGCAGATGTTCCCGGTCGCGATCCTCATCGTGCCGATCTACACCATCATGGCCAACCTGGGCCTGATCGACACCAAGGCCTCACTGGTGATCGCCTACTGCTCCGTGGCGGTGCCGTTCTGCACCTGGATGCTCCGCGGCTACTTCGACACCATCCCGGCCGAGCTCGACGACGCCGCCGCCCTCGACGGCCTCGGGCCGTTCAAGACCTTCTGGTACGTCGTGCTGCCCCTGGCCCGACCGGGCCTCGCCGTCACCGCCTTCTACACGTTCCTCACCGCCTGGGGCGAGGTCGCCTACGCCATCGCGTTCATCCTCAGCGACAAGAACCTGACGCTGGGTGCCGGACTGCAGCAGTTCGTCCCCCGCTTCAACCCGCAGTGGGACCTGCTCACCGCTGGTGCGGTGCTGATCATGCTGCCCGCCTCACTCGTCTTCTACTTCGCCCAGAAGCACCTCGTCGCCGGCCTGACCGCCGGCGGAACCAAGGGATAGGAGTCCCATGTCCACCCCCGTCGTCTTCGACGCCGCAACCCGGCTCTACCCGGGTTCCACCGTCCCCGCCGTCGACCGGCTCGACCTGGCGGTCGCCCCCGGCGAGTTCCTGGCGCTCGTCGGCCCGTCCGGATGCGGGAAGTCCACCAGCCTCCGGATGCTCGCCGGACTGGAGGACGTGTCGTCCGGCTCGATCCGGATCGGCGACCGCGACGTCACCCACCTGCGTCCGAAGGACCGCGACATCGCGATGGTCTTCCAGAACTACGCGCTCTATCCGCACCTCACCGTCGGAGAGAACATGGGGTTCGCGCTGAAGATCGCCGGGGTGTCGAAGGCGGAGATCAGCGCCCGCGTGGCCGACGCCGCACGGATCCTCGACCTCGAGCGCTACCTGGACCGCAAGCCGAAGGCGCTGTCCGGAGGCCAGCGCCAGCGGGTCGCCATGGGCCGCGCCATCGTCCGCGAGCCCCAGGTGTTCCTCATGGACGAACCGCTCTCCAACCTCGATGCCAAGCTCCGCGTCTCCACCCGGACGGAGATCGCCTCGCTCCAGCGCCGCCTCGGCATCACGACGGTCTACGTGACACACGACCAGGTCGAGGCGATGACGATGGGCGACCGGGTAGCCGTCCTGAAGGACGGCGTCCTGCAGCAGGTCGCTGCCCCTCTCGACCTGTACGACCGGCCCGCCAACGTGTTCGTCGCAGGCTTCATCGGCTCGCCCGCGATGAACCTGGGGACGTTCCCGGTCGAGGGAGGCGAGGCACTCGTCGCCGAGGCCCGGCTCCCGCTCCCCCGTGCGACCACGGCCGCCCTCACCACCGGCGAGGTCGTCCTCGGCTTCCGTCCGGAGGCGCTGGAGCGTGTCGCCGCTGGCACCGCCGGCGCCTTCGCCGCCGAGGTGCTGGTCGTGGAGGAGCTGGGTTCCGAGGCCTTCCTCTACGGCAGCATCGCGGCGACGCTGCAGAACCCGCAGCTGGTCGCCAAGGTCGAACCGCGCAGCGTGCCTCCCAAGGGCAGCGTGGTCCACTTCCGCATCGACCCGCAGCGGCTCCACGCCTTCTCGCCCGTCACCGGCGAGGCGCTCCCGACTGCCTGACGACCGGAGAGCCGCGACCATGCCGCCATCCGTCCTCGTCCACGGCCCCGCCTCGTGGAACCGGATCGTCCTCCTCGACCGGCTGCCCGCCCCCGTCCCCCACACGGTCTTCGCCGACCGGTCGTGGGAGACGGTGGGCGGGACATCGGCAGGCAAGGCCCTCGGCCTTGCGACGCTGGGCTGCGACACCGTCCTCGCCACCCGGCTCGGAGTCGACGACGACGGCGAGCGCGTGCGCTACCTCCTGGACCGAGCCGGCGTCCGGCTGCGGGTGACCCCCTCAGCAGCCACCGAGAAGCACCTGAACCTGATGACCCCTCGGGGTGAACGCCTCTCGATCTACCTCGCACCTCCCGCTGACGGCGAGGACCCGGCGGACCCCCGGGGGGACGCGGCCCTCCAGTCAGTGATGGCGACGGCGGATGCCCTGGTGCTCGACCTCTCAGCCGCGTCACGCCGCCTGCTGCCGCTTGCCCGTTCGACGGGGCGGCCCCTGTGGGTGGACCTCCACGACTACGACGGCACGGCGGTCTTCCACCAGCCGTTCCTGGAAGCCGCCGACGCGGTCTTCCTCAACGCAGACGCCACGGACGACCCCGAGGCCCTGGCCAGGCGATGCCTCCGTTTCGGAGCCTCGTTCGCGGTCTGCACCCTCGGCGCCGAGGGAGCGCTCGCGGTCGACGCCGCCGGCGGCGCACACCGGGTCGCCGCCGCCCCGACCGAGGTGGTCGACACCAACGGAGCCGGGGATGCCTTCTTCGCCGGCGTGCTCCAGGCACATCTCGCAGGCGCCGGCCTCCCCGAGGCGCTCGAGGCCGGGGCCGCCCACGCAGCCCTCGTGCTGAGGAGCAGGCACCTGCACCCGGTCCTGGACGCCCTGCTGGACCCGCTGTGACGGATCAGGCGTCGCGTCGGTCGGTCGAGCCTCGGAGGACCAGCTCCGGCTGGACGACGAACTCCGTCCGGTGAGCCGGGTTGCCGTTGATCTCGTCGAGGAGCGCGTCGACCGCGGCGACACCCATCGCCTCCACGGGCTTGCGCAACGTGGTGAGCGGAGGGTCGGAGAACGCGGTCATCGGGCTGTCGTCGAACCCGACGACCGAGAGGTCTCCGGGCACGTCGAGACCACGCGCACGCGCGGCCCGGATGGCCCCGAACGCCATGATGTCGCTCGCGCACACGATCGCGGTGCATCCCTTGTCGAGCAGGACGGACGCTGCGTTCTGCCCGCCCTCGAGCGTGAAGAGCGAGTGGGCCACCAGATCGTCTCCGTCGAGTCCGCGGGCTGCCATCGCATCGAGGAATCCGGAGACCTTGCGCGCAGCGGGCACGAACCGCGCCGGCCCCACTGCCAGGCCGATCCGCTCGTGGCCCAGCTGGACCAGGTGGTCGACGGCCATGCGCATGGCGGCCTCGTCGTCAACGGAGACGAACGGCGCAGCGATCCGGTCGCTGTAGCCGTCGATCAGGACGAAGGGCACCCCGCGGGCGGCGATCCGCGCATAGCGCTCATGGTCCGCGGTCATGTCGGCGTGCAGGCCCGAGACGAAGACGATGCCGGCCACACCGCGGTCGATGAAGACGTCGACGAGCTCGTCCTCGGTGGACCCGCCCGGCGTCTGCGTGCCGAGGACCGGAATGTAGTCGTGACGGGCGAGCACCTGCTCGATCACCTGCGCCATGGCAGGGAAGATCGGGTTGCTGAGCTCCGGCGTGATCAACCCGACCAGACCCGCGCCCGACTCACGGGGGCGCCCGGGTCGCTCGTAGCCGAGCACGTCCAGCGCGGCGAGCACGGCCTGGCGCGTCGTCGGTGACGGACCCGGCTTGCCGTTGAGGACACGCGAGACCGTGGCCTCGCTGACCCCGGCATGCGCAGCGACATCAGCCAGCCGCGGGGTGGTCCGCCGTGCTTCGGCCATCTACGAGTTCCACCACGACGTGCTGTCCGGAGCGAGCACGACCTCGGAGCCGTCGACGACGACGTCGGACGAGCCGAGGAGCAGGCGGCCGGGAAGGGGCATGCGTACATGATCCCCCGTCGTGTTGGAGATGACCACCACCGGGTCCCCCACGCGCGCCGCACGGCGGAAGGCGAGGACGCCCTCGGGCGCGTGGATCCACTCCACCCCGTCACCCGCCCCGAGCGCCGGCTGCTGCTTCCGGATCGCGATCGCAGCGCGGTAGAGCTCGAGCGTCGAGCCGTCGACGCCGGTCTGCGCCTCGACGCTGAGGGCCGCCCAGGTCGCCGGCTGGGGAAGCCAGCTCGGGCCGCCCACAGTCGGGCCGAAGCCGTACGGGGCCTCCGTGCCGCTCCACGGGATCGGCACCCGACAGCCGTCACGGAAGCCGTCCTGTCCGTTGTCCCGGTGGAACGACGGGTCGGCGCGGACCTCGTCGGGCAGGTCGGTGACATCGGGAAGGCCGAGCTCCTCACCCTGGTAGACGTAGGCCGAGCCGGGGAGGGCGAACATCAGCAGGCTGGCGGCACGCGCACGGCGCAGGCCGACCTCGCGGTCGCCAGGCGTGGTCATCTGGATCCCCGCACCGGGCGGGTTGGCGAACCTGGTGGCGTGGCGGGTGACGTCGTGGTTGGAGAGCACCCACGTCGGCGGTGCGCCGACCTCGCCCATCGCGGACAGCGTGAGGTCGACGATCTCGCGCAGTGCCGTCGCGTCCCAGTCCGTGCACAGGTAGGAGAAGTTGAACGCCTGGTGCATCTCGTCGGCGCGCACGTACTGGGCGGCCCGCTCCAGCGTCGGCGTCCATGCTTCGGCGACGAGGATCCGGTCGCCTGCGTACTCCCCCAGCACCCGCCGCCAGTCGCGGTAGATCTCGTGCACCCCGTCCTGGTCGAAGAAGGGCATCGGAGCGCTGCCGAGCAGTGCCAGCTGGTCCGAGCTGCCGATGTCGGGCAGCCCGGCGGCCTTGACCAGGCCGTGCGCCACGTCCACGCGGAACCCGTCGACGCCGAGGTCGAGCCAGAACCGCAGGATGGACCGGAACTCGTCACGGACGGCCCGGTGCTCCCAGTTGAAGTCGGGCTGCTCGGGGGCGAACAGGTGGAGGTACCACTCCCCGTCGTCGACGCGCGTCCACGCGGGGCCGCCGAAGATCGACTCCCAGTCGTTCGGCGGGAGCTCGCCGTGTGCACCGCGCCCCGGTCGGAAGTGGAAGCGCTGCCGTGCGGTGCAACCGGGCCCGTCCCGCAGCGCACGCTGGAACCACTCGTGCTGGTCCGAGCAGTGGTTGGGGACGAGGTCGACGATCACGCGCAGGCCGAGCTCGTGGGCGTCCTCGACGAGTCCGGCGGCGTCGGAGAGGTCGCCGAACATCGGGTCGACGCGGCGATAGTCGGACACGTCGTACCCCGCGTCGGCCTGGGGGGAGGCGTAGAACGGCGAGAGCCAGACCGCGTCCACCCCGAGGTCGCGCAGGTACGGCAGGCGGGCCCGGATGCCCGGGAGGTCGCCGATGCCGTCACCGTCCGCGTCGGCGAAGCTGCGCGGGTAGACCTGGTAGATGACGCCGTGGCGCCACCACTCGGCGTCCGGCCGCGCAGTCGGGCCTGCGGCGAGGTCGTCCTGCGCGCCGGGAAGGGTCTGGAGGTCGGTCATCGGTTGCCTTCTTCTCGGGTGAACACGGCGACGGTGCGGGCCGGTACGCCGAACGTGCCGGTCGCCTCGTCGTAGGTGGAGGTCTTGACCACGGCGTCGGAGCCGTCGGCCTGGATCGGATGGAGCACATAGGCCGTGCGGGCGGCTCCCGGGAGCTCCTGCTGCTGCCGCTGGGGGGTGGCGTTGAAGACGACGACCAGGTCGCCGAGCGCCATCGTGATGACACCGGGCGTCTCGTCCGGGCCGGAGAGCGGGAAGGTCAGCTGGTCCTGGACCTTCTCGGCGGTGGCCAGTGAGAACGCCGGCTCGGTGGCCCGGATCCGCACCAGGTCACGCCAGGCCGCCGACGCGGACTGGATCTGGTCACAGCCCACGTGCACCGCCGCGAGCAGGGTTCGCGCCCAACCCCACTTCGACCGGTTGTCCCGCGCCGGCGGGAGCCCGCGGCCGAAGCCGTTGCCGTCGGCGCAGTTCCAGTGGATCGCGTTGAACCAGTCGCCACTGTCGTAGGAGTTGCGGTCCAGCGACTTCGAGCGCAGCAGGTCGGTGCCGGCCTGCGCCAGCGACGGACCCTGCGAGAGCGTGGCGGTCGCCATCGCGAGGACCTGCATGCGGGCCCGGTCGGAGGCAGGCGTGTCGACCGGGAGCTTGTAGGCCAGCGCATCGAAGAGCGACTCGTTGTCGTGGGCGTCGACGTAGGCCAGCGCATCGCCCGGCGCGAGGGCGTAGCCCGCGGGCGCCCCGTTGTAGTCGACCTCCGCGCCGGTGACCGAGTGGCCGCGGCTGTCGGTGAAGCGGTACGCCGCGAGGTCGCCGGTGAGCCCGACCTGGATCAGGTCCTGGTCGTGCAGGAGACGCTGGCGCTGCTCGGCCGTCGTCCCGTTCGCCGGGGAGCCGTTGGGGTCGGTGAACAGGCCCGAGGCGAAGCCCTGCACCCGGGGGTCCTCGTCGAACGGCCCGCCGCCGCGCACGGCATCGCGCGCACGGTCGGAGAAGGTCGCGACGCCGGTGCCCGCCATGGTGCGCTGGGTCGCCTGGACGAAGCGCGCACCGTCGGCGACCTCGCCGAAGTTCCACCCCTCGCCGTACAGGATGATCTTCTTCCCGTCGACGCCGTCCTTCGCGGGTGTGAGCGCGTCGAGCGCCGCTCGCACCGCGAGGATGTTGGCCTTCGGGTGGTGGCCCATCAGGTCGAACCGGAACCCGTCGACCTTGTACTCCTTCGCCCAGGTCACGATCGAGTCGACGACGAGCTTGCCCATCATCGCGTTCTCGGGCGCGGTGTTGGCGCAGCAGGTACTGGTCGCTACCGAGCCGTCGGCGAGGAGGCGCTGGTAGTAGCCGGGGACGATCCGGTCCAGCACGGACGTCTCGGCCTGCCCGCTCGCGGAGGTGTGGTTGTAGACCACGTCCATGACCACGCGCAGGCCGTCGTGGTTGAGGCCCGCCACCATCGAGCGGAACTCCCTGGTGCGCGCGGTGCCGTCCGGGTCGCTGGCGTAGGAGCCCTCGGGGACGGTGTAGTGGTACGGGTCGTAGCCCCAGTTGTAGGCGTCGCGAGCCGCAGTGCGGCCCACGCACTCCTGCTGCTGCTCGGAGTCCGGCGCGTAGGAGGCGAGGTCGCACGGCGGGGTCGCCTGGTCGGCCCTCCGCTCCGGCACGGTCGCGACGTCGAAGACCGGCAGCAGGTGCACGTACGACGTGCCGGCGGCTGCCAGCGCACGGAGATGCTTCGATCCGTCGCTCTCCCGGTCGCCGAAGGCGCGATAGGTCCCGCGATCCGCGGCCGGCACCGTCGGGTCGTCGACGGAGAAGTCGCGGACATGGAGCTCCTGGATCTGCGCGTCACGCAGGGGCACGGCCGCCGGCTTCTGCAGCGCGGACCAGCCACGGGGCGCGAGCGCGGCATCGTCGAGGTCGGCGATCAGGCTGCGCTCGGAGTCGGCGGTCAGCGCCACCGAGTAGGGGTCGGTGACCAGGTTGGTGACCACCTTCCCCGTGGTCGGTGCGAAGACGGTGACCGCATAGCGGTAGGCCTTCCCCTTCCAGGACGCCGGGCCGGTGACCGACCAGACGCCGGTGGTCGCGTCGCGCCGCATCGGCACCCGGTCACCACCGAGCTCCAGTGACACCGACTGCGCGGTGGGCGCCCAGACCGACAGCGTCGGCCGCCCGTCGCGGAAGACCGGACCGAGCCGGGCAGCGGTCGCGGTCGCGAAGAGGTCGTCCAGGGCACCGGCCAGCTGCACCCCGGTGGCGGCCAGCACGGCGCCGGATGCGTTGCGCTGCGAGGCGACGACCTGGCCGCGGACCGCATCCCGGACCCGGTCGCGGTCGCGTGGGTCGATCGTCCAGGCCGTGCGGCCGGCGAGGTGCGGGAAGGCCTCCTCCTGGGCGTCGGTCAGGGCGGTCCGCGAGAGCCGGAGCCATCGCTCGTCGTCGCTGGTCAGCGTTCCTCCGTCGACGGTGATCGAGCCGTCCGCAGAGGAGAGGAGTTGCGTCGAGGCCGCTCCTGCGACGCCGTCCCAGACGACCGTGTCGCGGTCGATCCAGACCGCCCTCGCCGCACGGAGGTCGAGCGCCCCGGCACTGCCCGGCGCCTGTGGGAGCAGGGGCTTCTCCACGCCCGCGAGCAGCCACGCCTCGTGACCCCGGGGCTGGGCCAGGTCGAGCGACTGGTCCGCCGGGAGGTCCTTCTCGTCCCCCTTGTGCAGGATGTAGCTGAGGCTCGTGGCACCAGCCGCCAGCGGGACCTCGTAGACCGCCCCGTAGGCGTCCTTCCGGACCGGCTGCAGCGGCGCACCCCAGTCGGTCGGGGTCGCGGCGCCCGTCCAGACGTGCAGGCCCCAGCCGTCGTACGCCCCGTCCGCGCGGTGGTAGTGCAGGATCGCCGTGGCGGCGTCCTGCTCCGGGTACGGAGGGCGCTGCGTGACCACGGTCGGGTCGCCCTGCTCGAGCCACACCTCGCCGCTCTTCGTGACGTCGATCGAGCGGTCGGAGGCGACGTCCTTGGTGCCCTGACCGTCGATGACCAGGAAGCCGACGTTCGACGCGCCCGGCTTCAGCTTCACGTAGGCGAAGGCTCCGTAGGCGTCGCGGCCGAGGAAGGGGTGACCCGTCGGCCACGGGGTCGACTCGCCGTCGGCGATGTCGCCCCAGGCGTAGAGGCTCCAGTCGCCGTAGTTGCCGTCGGGACGGTGGTAGTGGACGACGGCGTAGTCGCGCGAGGAGGCTCGGGGGACCTCGGGCGTCGGCGGCGTGCCGGACTCGCTGCTGGCTGTGGCGGAAGCCGTGTGGCCGGCCAGGTCGACGACCACCGCCTTGTAGCGCAGCGCGGTGCCGGCAGGCAGGCCGGCGGGCAGCGCCTGCGTCACCTTGTACGGCGCGTGGTCGGCCGATCCGAGCACGTGCCACGGGCCGTCCCCGACCTGGGCGGCGAAGACGACCCTGTCGAGCCGGCCGCCGTCCACGTCGGCGCCGACCTCGACCGTGCCGGTCGCGCCGCGCGGAGGGGCGGTCAGCGAGACGTGGGGCGGCGTCGTGGGCTCGGGCAGCGGGTCGACCGCTTCGTAGACGACCGCGGAGCGGGCCGGGACGGTGACCGTCACGTGTCGCTCGGCGTCGGAGGTGATCGGGCCGGAGGTGCCGTGGATGCCGCGGTAGGCCATGCCGGCGGCACCCGTCGCGAAGGTGGCGGTCTCCGGGGCGGCGGCGTTGTTCAGCGCGACGACGTACTCGCGGCCGGTGGTCGGGTCGGTGCGGGTGAAGGCGTAGACGCCCGGGCCGTCCGCGGCGTACCGCTGGATCTGGACGCCGTCGGCGAGGGCCGGGTGCTCGCGACGCAGCTCGGCGAGCCCGGCGATCTGCCGGTAGAGCGGCGCGGCGGTGTCGAAGGCGTCGCTGGCGTGCGTGCGCTCGGTGCCGATCTCGTCGTCGTCGAGGTACTCGGCGACCTTCGACGCGAACATCGTCTGGCGGGCGTCCTTGTCACCGCCGCTGCCGGTGAAGCCCTGCTCGTCGCCGTAGTAGACGACCGGGTTGCCGCGGCTGAGGAACATGACCTCGTTGGCCAGCCGCGCGCGCTGGAGCAGCTCGGCGTCGCCGGCGTCCTTGTTGTCGGCCTCGAGGAAGTGTCCGATCCGGCCCATGTCGTGGTTGCCGAGGAAGCTCACCTGCTCGTAGGCGTTGGCCTTGTCGGTCGTGTAGCGGTAGTCGTCGGCGAAGACGGTCGCCAGCCGCTGGGCACTGGCGTCCTGCGAGGCATAGGCACGTGCGGCATCCTGCAGCGGGAAGTCGAGCGTGGCGTCCAGCCGTCCCCGGGTCACGTACGGCGAGGTGACCGCCGGGTCGGCCGAGTAGACCTCGCCGAACATGAAGAAGTGCTGGCGGCCCTGCTTCGCGGCGTAGGCGTCGAGCGCGGTGGCCCACTGGGTCCAGAAGTCCATGTCGACGTGCTTCACGGTGTCGATCCGGAACCCGTCGATGTCGAAGTCGTGTACCCAGCGCTCGTAGATCTTCTCCATGCCCCGGACGACCTCCGGACGCTCGGTCCACAGGTCATCGAGCCCGGAGAAGTCTCCGTACGTCGACGACTCGCCCGCGAAGGTCGAGTCCCCCCGGTTGTGGTACATCGTCGGGTCGTTGAGCCAGGCGGGCACCTTGCCGGTCCCGGCCGCCTGCGGCGTGTAGGGGAACGCGTCGGCGTCGACGTCGGGGAACGCGCGGCTCCCGTCGGCGTACGCCGCGTCGTCGAACGGCCGGCCCTCCCCGTCGAGATACGGGAAGGCACCCTTCGTGCGGTAGTCGTAGGCCTTCTCGCGGTAGTCGATGGCGTCGGCGGTGTGGTTCGCGATCACATCGAAGAAGACCTTCATGCCGCGGGCGTGCGCCTGGCGGATGAGCTCCTCGAGGTCGGCGTTGGTGCCGAAGTGCGGATCGACCTGCGTGAAGTCGGTGATCCAGTACCCGTGGTATCCCGCCGAGGCGTTGTCCCCGGTGCCCTGGACCGGCCGGTTCTTGAAGACCGGCGCCATCCAGATCGCCGTGGTGCCCAGGCCCTTGATGTAGTCGAGGTGCTCGGTGATGCCCGCGAGGTCGCCTCCCTGGTAGAAGCCCTTGTCGGTCGGGTCGTAGCCGGTCACCATGCGCCCACCGGTCAGACCGCCCCGGTCGTTCGCGGCGTCACCGTTCGCGAAGCGATCGGGCATCACGAAGTAGAACTGCTCGCGCGTGGCGTCGTGACGGCTCGGCTGCGCGGCCAGCTCCGCGTCCGATGGGGGCGCGGGGACACGTGCGGTCAGCGCCTGTCCGCGCCCCGCCCCCACGCTGGCGGCGACGGCGGGCGGCACGGGTGCAAGCACGACAAGCAGGGCTGCAAGGACCACTGAGGCGGAGCGTCCGATGAACACCGCGTGACCGTAACGTCTCTGCAACCCGGCCTGCAAGCAATCCGCAACATTGCACGATTTCTTGCAGAAACTGTTGACCCCGGCGGGAACGACAGGCCAAGGTCGCCAGGACAGGTGTGGCGTCCGTCACAACGGAGCCCACACGCCCTTCAGGACGGAGTCTCACTGCAATGAGTCGTTTCCTCGCCCTGGCCGCCGCCGGTCTCGCCGGCGCGGCCCTCACCGTGGCAGGACCGGTCACGCCGCTCCCGGCGGCCCAGGCCGACGCCACCACCAGCAGCGACGTGATCGCCAACCTCTGGGAATGGAGCTGGCCCTCGGTGGCCCAGGAGTGCACCGACCACCTCGGCCCGGCCGGCTACGGCGCGGTCCAGGTCGCTCCCCCGGCCGAGTCCCTCAAGACATCCACCCTCGCGTGGTGGGACGTCTACCAGCCGTACTCGTACAAGCTCGACAGTCGCTTCGGCACGGCGGCGCAGTTCTCCGCGATGGTGTCGACCTGTCACGCCGCGGGCGTGAAGGTCTACGTCGACGCGGTGATCAACCACACCGCCGCCGCCACCGGCTCGGGGTATGCCGGCACGACCCTGACGACGAAGTACGACACCCCCGACTACGACTACGCCGACTACCACCACCCGGGCGACGGGTACTGCAACGACGCCGACGGCATCATCGACGACTGGAACAACCTCTCCGAGGTCCAGAACTGCGAGCTCCTGGGCCTGGCCGACCTCAAGACCAGCGAGGACGGCGTGCGCACCAAGATCGCCGGCTACCTGAACAAGCTGCTCGGCACCGGTGTGGACGGCTTCCGGGTCGATGCGGTCAAGCACATCGCGGCCGCCGACATGGCCGCCATCGAGGCGAAGCTCAACGCCACGGCGAGCGGGGCGGCCCCCTACGTCTTCCAGGAGGTCTACCCCGGGAGCACGCCGCAGCCCAGCGACTACTACGGCACCGGCGACGTGCTCGACTTCACCTACGCCAGCCGGCTCAAGTCCGCCTTCCAGGGCAGCGTCTCCGATCTCTCCTCCCTGAGCACCAGCGGGATCCTTCCCGCAGCGAACGCGGTCGACTTCGTGACCAACCACGACACCGAGCGCAACGGCCTCCACCTGTCCTACAAGGACGGCGCGTCCTACGTGCTGGCCAACCTCTTCCAGCTCGCCCACAAGAACGCGACCCCCACGGTCTACGCGAGCTTCACCTGGAACGGCACCGACGACGCCCCGCCCAACTCGGGGGGTTACGTCACCGCCACGGACTGCTCGAGCAGCCAGTGGTACTGCCTGGACCGCAACGCCGCCGTCGTCGGCATGGTCGGCTGGCACAACGCGGTCGGTTCCGCGGACGTGACCGACTGGCAGACCAAGTCCTCGGACGTGATCGGCTTCGGCCGCTCGGGGAAGGGGTTCTTCGCGCTCAACAACGGCACCAGCGCGGCGACGTACACCTTCTCCACGGGCATGGCCGACGGCACCTACCAGAACGCCGTCGACGGGGGCGCCACCAGCGTGACGGTCAGCGGCGGCAGCGCGACCCTCACCATCCCGGCCAAGGGCGCGGTGGCGTTCCGACTGGGCGCGACCTGCACGACCTCGTGCGGCGGCACCGGCGGTGGAGGCACCACCGACCCGGCCACGGTCTCGGCCACCTTCAACGTCGATGCCTCGACCACGCTCGGCACCAACGTGTACGTCGTCGGCTCGATCCCGGCCCTCGGCAGCTGGAACACCGCCTCCGCCGTCCCGCTCTCCGCCAGCGGCTACCCGATCTGGTCCGGCCAGGTGACGGTGCCGACCGCAACGACCTTCGAGTACAAGTTCATCAAGAAGGACAGCTCCGGCGCAGTCACCTGGGAGTCGATCGCGAACCGCTCGGCGACCACCACGACCTCCGCTCTCACGTTGAACCACAGCTGGAACCTCGCGAACGCCGACGCCACCGACGTGACCTTCAAGGTCAACGCCACGACCGACCTCGGCACCAACGTGTACGTCGTGGGGTCGATCCCGGCGCTCGGCTCCTGGGACCCGAAGAACGCGATCCCGCTCTCCTCGGCGACCTACCCGGTCTGGGCGAAGGCGGCGATCGTGCCCAAGGGGACCACGTTCACCTACAAGTACATCAAGAAGAACGCCTCGGGCGTCGTCACCTGGGAGTCCGGGGGTGACCGGACGTTCACGACCGGCACCGGTGCCGGCTACCAGACCAGCGACACCTGGAGCTGACTCCCGCTGGTGCCCCTCGGCCGTCGGTAGCCTGCTCGCGTGAGCAGTCCTGGCAGGCCGGGGGGCACCCCCGAGCGTCCGGCCCTCTTCTTCGACGGGCCGGCCGAGTTCGCCGCATGGCTCGAGGCCAACCACGCCACCGCGCCCGACCTCTGGATGGGGCTGCGCAAGAAGCACGTGGTGGACCGCGGCCTGACCTGGGAGGACGCCGTCGTCGAGGCACTCTGCTGGGGCTGGATCGACTCCCGGGTCGAGCGGATCGACGAGGACGCCGTGCGTCAGCGGTGGACGCCGCGCCGCCCCGGCAGCAGCTGGAGCCGGATCAACATCGCGGCCGTCGAGCGACTGAAGGCGGAGGGGCGCATGCAGCCCTCCGGCCTCGCGGTCTACGAGGCCCGCAAGCAGGAGGCCTCGGGCTACACCCACGAGGCCCCTGCCGACGTGGCCCTGCCGCCTGCGTACGCCGAGATGATGGCGGCCGACGCGAAGGCGACCGCGTTCTGGGAGGTCGCGACCCCGTCGTACCGCAAGATCTGCATCGTCTGGGTGACCGGAGCCAAGCAGCAGGCCACCAACGACCGCCGGATGGCGCAGCTGCTCGAGGACCACGCCGCGGGGCGGATGATCCCCTCGCAACGCTACGGCGAGCAGCCCAAGTGGGTCGAACGGGCCGCAGAGGCGGCCGCGCGGGCCTAGCCTGACCGCATGATCCGCGCGCTCCCCTTCCTCGTCGAGCTGATCCTGATGATCTTCTGCCTCGTCGATGCGATCTCCGCGCCGGAGCACCGCGTGCGCAACCTGCCGAAGTGGGCGTGGATCCTGCTCATCCTGGTCGTGCCCCTGGCCGGCGGCATCGCCTGGCTCGTGGCGGGGCGACCGACGGCGGAGGCCCAGCGTCCGTGGGCGCCGCCGGGCTTCCCGGAGTACGACCGGCCCGGCCGTGCCATGGCGGCCAACCCCGATGACGACGAGGCGTTCCTGCGCCAGGTGCGCGAGCGCGCCGAGGAGCAGCGGCGACGCTACGCGGAGCAGAAGAAGCGCGAGCAGGAGCAGCAGGAGTCCGACGGCCCGCAGGAATGAGGCTCAGGCCGTCCGCTCGTCGTCCGCGTCGCGGAACCGGCGGACCGCCTGAGCGGCGGCACGCCCCGCGCGCGTCGCGCCGATCGTGCTCGCCGACGGCCCGTAGCCGACGAGCTGCACGCGCGGGTCCCGTGCGGCGGTCACCGCCGTCTGCACGTCCTGCCCCGTCGTGAGCAGGCGGATGCCACCCTCGGGACCACGCAGGTGCAGCGGCGCGAGGTGGTCGACCGCCGGACGGAACCCGGTCGCCCAGAGGATCGCGTCGACGGGCTCGAAGGACCCGTCGGCCCACCGCACCCCGTCGGGCTCGATCCGGGCGAACATCGGCCTGCGCGCCGCGTAGGCACCCAGTCGCTCTGCCTCCCGCTCCTGCGGACGCAGCGCGAGCCCCGTCACGCTGACGACGGAGGCCGGCGGCAGTCCACGGGCGACCCGCTGCTGGACCATCGCGACCGCGTCGCGTCCGACCGACGCGTCGAACCCGTCGCGCCAGACCGGCTCGCGCCGCGTGACCCACACGGTGTCGGTGACCGGTGCGAGCTCGCCGAGGAACTGCACCGCCGACGCACCGCCTCCCACCACCAGCACCCGCTTGCCCCGGAAGTGGTCGCGCCCCGGGTAGTCGGCCGTGTGCAGCTGCTCGCCGCGGAAGGTCTCAGCGCCCGGGTAGTACGGCACGAACGGCCGCCGCCACGTGCCGGTCGCGTTGACGAGCGTCCGGGTCCGCCAGGTGCGCGGACCGGAGTGGACGACGAGCAGGTCGCCCTCGCCGGTCACGCGGTCCACGGAGACCGGGCGGACCACCGGGAGCTCGTGGAGCTCCTCGTAGCGGGCGAACCAGGCCGGCACCACGACGTTCGCACGGTCGGTCGAGCCACCGGGCGCGGCCGCGTCGGGCAGGTCGGCGACGCGGTGGACGTCGTTCATCGTCAGCGAGTCCCAGCGGTGCTGCCAGGCCCCGCCGGCACGCTCGTCGGCGTCGAGGACGACGTGGTCGACGCCGAGCCGCTTGAGGTGGTACGCCGCCGACAGTCCCGCCTGTCCTGCTCCGATCACCACGGCGTCGTACGTGTGCACGCAGGCCGAACGCCGAGGCGGGCGCCACGATTCCGGCGGCGGCAACGGACTCACGCACGCACGGCCGGAGGAGCGGCGTACATTTGCCGCTCGTGAGCACTGGGCCTGAATTCCGCTACTCCGACCTCCTCCCGATCGGCAAGGACGACACTCCTTACCGGTTGATCACGACCGAGGGAGTGAGCACCGTCGAGGTCGACGGTCAGACGTTCCTCAAGGTCGCGCCGGAGGCGATCCAGCAGCTGACCGAGGCGGCGATGCACGACATCAGCCACTACCTCCGGCCGGCGCACCTCGCGCAGCTGCGGAAGATCATCGACGACCCCGAGGCCTCGGGCAACGACCGCTTCGTCGCGCTCGACCTGCTCAAGAACGTCAACATCTCCGCCGGCGGCGTGCTGCCGATGTGCCAGGACACCGGCACCGCGATCGTCATGGGCAAGAAGTCGGAGGGCGTCATCACCGGCGTCGACGACGCCGAGTGGGTCTCCAAGGGCGTCTACGACGCCTACACGAAGCTCAACCTCCGCTACTCGCAGCTCGCGCCGCTGACGACGTACGAGGAGAAGAACACCGGCACGAACCTGCCCGCGCAGATCGAGCTCTACTCGACCCCGACCAAGGACGGGAAGCCCGAGTACAAGTTCCTCTTCATGGCCAAGGGCGGCGGATCGGCCAACAAGTCCTTCCTCTACCAGGAGACGAAGGCGGTGCTGAACCCCAAGCGCCTGCTGGAGTTCCTCGACGAGAAGATCAAGTCGCTCGGCACGGCTGCGTGCCCGCCGTACCACCTGGCCGTCGTCATCGGCGGCACGAGCGCCGAGTTCGCGCTCAAGACGGCCAAGTACGCCTCCGCGCACTACCTGGACAACCTCCCGACCGAGGGCTCGATGAGCGCCCACGGCTTCCGCGACCTGGAGCTGGAGGAGGAGGTCTTCAAGCTGACCCAGTCCTTCGGCATCGGTGCGCAGTTCGGCGGCAAGTACTTCTGCCACGACGTCCGTGTCGTGCGCCTCCCGCGCCACGGCGCCTCGTGCCCGGTCGCGATCGCGGTCTCCTGCTCGGCCGACCGTCAGGCGCTGGGCAAGATCACCGCCGAGGGCGTCTTCCTCGAGCAGCTCGAGACCGACCCCGCGCAGTACCTCCCCGACACCGAGGAGCAGCACCTCATCCAGGGTGGCGAGGTCGTGAAGATCGACCTCAACCAGCCGATGTCGGAGATCCTCGCCGAGCTCTCCAAGCACCCGGTCAAGACCCGCCTCTCGCTCACCGGTCCGCTCGTCGTCGCGCGCGACATCGCCCACGCCAAGATCCAGGAGCGCCTGGACGCCGGCGAGGGCATGCCGGAGTACATGAAGAACCACCCGGTGTACTACGCCGGCCCGGCCAAGACCCCCGACGGCATGGCGTCGGGCTCCTTCGGCCCCACCACGGCCGGCCGGATGGACTCCTACGTGAAGGCGTTCCAGGCCGAGGGCGGGTCGATGGTCATGCTGGCCAAGGGCAACCGCTCCAAGCAGGTCACCGAGGCGTGCGACACCTACGGCGGCTTCTACCTCGGCTCGATCGGCGGCCCCGCCGCCCGCCTGGCCCAGGACTGCATCAAGTCGGTCGAGGTGCTGGAGTACCCCGAGCTCGGCATGGAGGCGGTCTGGAAGATCGAGGTCGAGGACTTCCCCGCGTTCATCGTCGTCGACGACAAGGGCAACGACTTCTTCACCGACCCCTCCGGCGCGGTCACCGTGCCGGTGTCGGGCATCCGGGTCCGCTCCGCGGAGTGACCCACGATCCACGTTGACGAAGGCCCCCGGTCCCCCGACCGGGGGCCTTCCGCGTCCTCCGGGAGCAGGGATGTCGCGCAAACAGTCATCGTTCCGTTACCGGACGAGTGCGGCATTTCCCGCCGCCCCGACGTAACCTGCGGCGGAGGCGCCGCGCCGGCGCCCGCACCACCTCGGGGGAACCACATGCGTCGCCACCTGCTCGCCGCCGCGCTCATCGCGGGCTCCGTCACCGTCCTCGCCGGCACGCCGGCGTACGCCGCACCGGCCGCGCCCACGCTCACCGACCTCGACACGAGCGTCGCGGGCCACGTCACCGGCACCGTGACGGGTGGCGCCGACGCCCAGTCGGCGTGGGTCTGCTGGGGCCACTGCCACGTCAACACCGGCCAGACCGGCGACTGGTGGATCCCGCTCGACCCGTCGACCCACGCGGCCACGTTCGACCTGCCCACGTGGGGCTTCAGCGAGGGCGAGGTCGGCGCCGTGGTCTGCTCGACCGCACCGCCGAAGGGCGCCAGCTGCGACAGCTACAGCACACAGACGCTCTCGGACACGCTGACAGCGACCGATGTCATCCCCACGGTCACCTGGCCGACGGACGCCACCATCGGCCACAACCCCGACGGCAGCGACCAGCAGGCCAGCGTCACGATGGACGACGCCGGCGGTGGCTCGCTGCGCGTGGTCTGGAGCTACCAGAACGAGAACGGCGACAACGCCCTGGTCACCGTGCCGGTCGCGCACACCGGGTCCACCCAGCTCGCGCTCGCCGACGGCGTCGGCACCCTGACCGCGTACCGCTGCAGCGAGTTCAACGGCTACGACTGCGTCTACTACCACGACCTCAGCAGCCCCCAGATGACCGTCGCCCGCAGCAGCCAGCCGTACTACCTCTCCGCGCCGGCCATCACCAGCACGGTCGGGACCAGCCATGCCACGCTGCCGACGAGCCACCACGGCACCTTTCAGGCGACCTGGCACGTCAGTGCGGACGGCACGGAGGTCAGCGGCTCGGCGGGCTCGGCGTCCGGGCCCCTCGCCGACGACGGCAGCGCCCCGATCGACGTGCCGGGCTCCGGGCTGCCCGACGGCGACCTGACCGTCGAGGGCACCATCGCGATCGACGACCCCGACTTCGGTCCCTCCACGACCGCCTTCTCCGGGTCGCTGCTCGTCGACCGGCAGGGCCCCGCCATCGAGGGCCTCACGGTGACCCGCACGGGGATCCACCCGACCGCGATCGACGCCCTCGCGTCGTACCGGACCACGACGATCAAGGTCCACGACGACACCCAGCTCGACTACGCCGACAAGATCGTGATCGACAACGCCTCCGGCGCCCAGGTGCGCGTGCTCGAGCCCGAGG
Organism: Nocardioides jiangxiensis; assembly: GCF_030580915.1. NCBI lineage: Bacteria > Bacillati > Actinomycetota > Actinomycetes > Propionibacteriales > Nocardioidaceae > Nocardioides > Nocardioides jiangxiensis. Next base: position 2,206,055 of record NZ_JAUQTA010000001.1, on the reverse strand, counting down.
TCGACTCGTGGCTCGACGAGCACGCCGTGTGGGACGGCCGCGACGAGGCGGGCGACGTGGTCCCTGACGGCACCTACACCGTCAGCGCGGTCGACCCGCTGGGCAACCGTTCAGACCTCCATCGCACGGTCGCGGTGGCCCACACGAGCGGGGTGCTGAAGACCTTCAGCCGCACCGTGACCGCCGGCGGCAGCAAGGTCGACGGCTTCGTCGGCCGGTGCTCCAACCTGAAGTCGCCTGCCTCGCGCGGGTGGTCGGGCTCCCGCGGCTACTACGCCAACACCCGCTGCAGGTCCACGCGCGGAGACGACAGCGTCGTCCTGACCGTCAACGGCATCCAGCTCCCCCAGGCCGTGCGGTACGGCTCGTTCCGCGTGGACACCTACGGCGGAGCCTCGCGGGGCTACGGCGGCAGCCAGGCAGCCTTGTCGTACCACCGCGCAAGCGACGGCGACGTCGTCAGCACCCGCACCCTCGGCAGCACCCTCGGCACGCACACCGGCACGTCGGTGAGCACGACGCCCCTGCTCCTCGCCAACCGCGTGGTGCTCTGGTCCCTCGGCACGGCGAACTTCAACCACTACGACGTGAAGAGCTTCACGGTGACCGCGCGGTACTACGCCTGGTCCTGAGCCTCCGGCCCGACGTCAGGCGTCGGACGCAGCGAGCTCCTCGCCCAGCACGTTGTGGGTGGGCGCCGGCGCAGGCTTCGCCGGCTTCAGGCGCGCCTTGCGGGCGCGCCGGCGACGCCACCAGCCGAGGAGGAGTGCGTCGACGCTGAGCGCGCCGGCGCCGACGGCGAACAGCGCGAGCGCAGCGGCTCCGAGGCCGGCCACCAGCTCCCAGCCGCCGTCTCCGACGAAGACCTCGGTGCCGCGGTGCACGAACCAGAACGCACCGGCCATGTCGGCCGCGACCAGGAGGGCGGCGAGCGGCGTGCAGAGGCCGAGCAGGATCAGCGCACCGCCGCCCAGCTCGGCGACGACCGCGAACGTCGCCGCGGGGCCGGCGTTCGGGATGCCCATGTCGGCGAAGCTGGAGCGCGTGCCGGCGATGCCCCAGTCGTGGAGCTTCTGCCAGCCGTGCGCGACGAGCACCGCGCCGAGCAGGACGCGTACTCCGAGCAGCGCGAGGTTGCGCCGCGTGCTGTTGATGATGGTCCCGAGTGCCATGTCCCTCTCCTGGGGTCGTCGTCTCCCCTGAGGCTAGGCAGGCGGGGGAAGCGATCCGGGCACCCGTACGGCGTGGCGCGCACAGGTGGCGCACGCCTCACTCCTTGTCGTACTCGTTGCTCTCGGCGTTCGCCGGCGGGACGGCGTCCGGCCCGACGTCGGCCGGCAGGTCGGGTTCGGCGGGGCTGGCGGAGTCCGGGTTGCCGGCGACCGCGTCGCCGTCCGACACCGGCTCGGGGACCGGCCGGTCCGCGTCGGGAGCGGTGCCGGAGCCGTCGTCGGCGGGGTCGACCGGGCGGTCCTCGTCCGGGACGGGTTCGGGGCGCTTGGCGGGGTCCTCCGCCGTGCCGACGGCGTCCTCGCCGCTCGACTCGATCGCCATCTGGGTGTCGTCGTCAGGAATCTGCTTGTCGTTGCCCATGGGTGGCCGGTACCCGCGGCACGGCCGTCCACACGCGAGAATGGCGCCATGCAGCTCGGAGAGATCGCTCGCGCCACCGGACCGACCGGCGAGCTCGTGCTGCGCCGCCGCGCGGACGACCGCGGCGACGACGGCACCACCATCGAGCTGCGTGCCAACGGCGTCTTCGTGATGGACACCATCGAGACCGCGTCCGAGCGTGCGATGGCCACGGCGACGCTGGCCGCCTCCCGCACCCGCGGCCGTACGCCGACCCGGGTGCTGGTCGGCGGTCTCGGCCTCGGTTTCACCCTCGGCGAGGTGCTCGCCGATCCGTTCGTCGAGCAGGTGACGGTGGTCGAGATCGAGCCAGCACTGGTCGGCTGGATGCGTGACGGCACCATCCCGCACGGTCCGGACCTGCTCGCCGACGACCGGGTGGAGGTGGTGACCGCGGACGTCGCCGACGCCCTCCGCAGCGCCGAGGACGCGGCGTACGACCTGGTGCTGCTGGACGTCGACAACGGCCCGGGCTACCTGGTGCACGACGGCAACGCCGAGCTCTACGAGGCCCCGCTGCTGGCGCTCGCCCGGGAGCGCCTGGCCGAGGGTGGAGTGCTGGTGATCTGGTCGGCGTTCGAGGAGCCCGAGCTGCCACTGGAGATGCACGACGTGTTCGGCAACTGCCGGGCACTGCCGATCCCGGTCGACCTCCAGGGGCGCGAGGAGCAGTACTGGCTCTACGCCGCCTCGCGCTAGCGTCGAGGCATGACCGACGACGCAGGTTTCCGCATCGAGCACGACTCCCTCGGCGACGTGAAGGTGCCCACGGACGCCCTCTGGCGGGCACAGACCCAGCGCGCGGTCGAGAACTTCCCGATCTCGGGCACGACCCTGGAGCGCTCGCACCTGCAGGCGCTCGCGCTGGTCAAGGCGGCCGCAGCCCGGGTGAACAACCGCCTCGGTGTCCTCGACGACGAGCGCTCGACCGCGATCGCGGACTCCGCCGCGGAGATCGTCGAGGGCAGGCACCTGGACCAGTTTCCCATCGACGTCTTCCAGACCGGCTCCGGCACCAGCTCCAACATGAACATGAACGAGGTGCTCGCCGGCCTCGCCGCGCGGCGCGGGGTGGTGGTCCACCCCAACGACCACGTCAACGCCAGCCAGTCGAGCAACGACGTCTTCCCCACCTCGATCCACGTGGCGGCCACCCGCGCCACCGCCGAGCAGCTGATCCCGTCACTCGACCACCTCGCGAAGGCGCTCGACGGCAAGGCGCAGGAGTTCGCCGGTGTCGTGAAGGCGGGACGCACCCACCTCATGGACGCGACGCCGGTCATGCTCGGCCAGGAGTTCGGTGGCTATGCCACCCAGATGCACCTCGGGGTCGAGCGCCTGCAGATGACGCTTCCCCGGGTTGCGGAGCTACCACTCGGCGGCACCGCCGTCGGCACCGGCATCAACACCCCTCCGGGCTTCTCCGCCGCCGTCATCGCCGAGCTCGCCGACGTGACCGGGTTGCCGTTCGTCGAGGCGCGCGACCACTTCGAGGCACAGGGGGCACGCGACGCACTGGTCGAGCTGTCGGGCCAGCTCCGGGTGGTCGCGGTCGGCCTGACCAAGCTCTGCAACGACCTGCGCTGGATGGGCTCCGGCCCGGCTGCCGGCCTCGCCGAGATCCACCTTCCCGACCTCCAGCCGGGGTCGTCGATCATGCCCGGCAAGGTCAACCCCGTGCTCCCCGAGGCCACGCTCCAGGTCTGCGCCCAGGTGATCGGCAACGACGCCGCGATCGCATGGGCCGGCGCGTCGGGCAACTTCGAGCTCAACGTCATGCTGCCGCTGATCGCTCGCAACCTGCTGGAGTCGATCCGTCTGCTCGGCCGCGCCAGCCGGCTCCTCGCCGACCGGTGCATCAGCGGCATCACCGCCAACGAGGCCCGCCTCCGCGCGTACGCCGAGTCCTCCCCCGCCGTCGTCACCCCCCTCAACAGGTACGTGGGCTATGAACGGGCCGCGCAGATCGCCAAGAAGTCCCTCGCCGACGGCACCACGATCCGGGAGACGGTCATCGCGCTCGGCCTCGTGCGCGACGGCGTGCTGACCGAGGCCCAGCTCGACGAGGCGCTCGATGTCGACCGGATGACCCGCCCCGGGGACTGAGGCTCAGAAGGAGGCGACGAAGCCGGCGAGCAGGACGCCGAAGGCCGCGATCTCGGCGACCGCGAGGCTGGTCATGAACGCGTGCACGCCCGCGCCGGGCCGCCGGAGCTGGTTGTCGGTGTCCTGGCGCAGCCCGTGCACCATGTAGGACCCGATCGCCGCGACGAAGTAGAGGGCCAGCACACCGACCGCGGTCAGGTCGACCGCCGGCGGCCAGGCGCTCAGCTGCACGAAGACGGCGACGAGGCCGAGGGCGAACGCGTAGAGCAGCGCCGCACGGTGCGCCATGTCGGTGTACGGGTGCGCGTGACCCTCGGGCGACGCGAGGATCTGGCGGTACTTCACGACCCCGAGCAGCAGGGCCCAGAGGAAGACCAGGCCCGCGGCGAGCAGGGTCAGCCGGGTGTCGAGGCCGAGATCAGCCGTCCCCATGTGGTGGCTCAGTACCAGCCGTAGCCCTGGCTGTGGCCCCACGCGCCGCACGGGCTGCCGTAGCGGTCCTGGATGTAGCCGAGGCCCCAGGTGATCTGGGTGACCGGGTTGTTCTGCCAGTCCGGGCCGGCGGAGGCCATCTTGGAGCCGGGCAGCGCCTGCGGGATGCCGTAGGCGGAGGAGCCCGGGTTGTCGGCGTGGATGTTCCATCCGGACTCGCGGTTCCACAGCGAGTCGAGGCAGCCGAACTGGTCGCTGGACCAGCCGAAGTCGGAGAGCAGCGCCTTGGCCACCGAGCGCGGGTCGAGGTCACGGATGTCCTCGGTGCGGGTGTAGCCGTTGGCAACGGAGTCGGTGGCGGCCAGCGGCGCGACCTTGGCAGCCGACGGCGCATCGCGTCGGTCGGAGCGCGAGACCACCGGGTCGCGCTCGATGTCGGCGCCGTTGATGCCGTTGACGGTGGCGAGGTCGATGTCGGCGGCGGCCGCGGCGACGGCGGGCGAGCCACCGTCGGTGACCAGGCCGGTGGCGACGGCGGAGCCGGTCGCACCGACCGCGATCGCGGAGAACACGACGGAGTTGCGGAGGAGCTTCTTCGGCGCTTCGGTCGCCGGAACGGCGTCACCACGGTGCTTCGGAACGTACTTCACATGCTTCGACACAGTCAGGATCTCTGGCTCGACGTCAGGGCAGCGTCTCCGGCCGAGAGAAGCCGCCCGGAGCTGGATCACAGCGCGGGCGGCCCGAAGACGAAGTACCACCATGCAGGAGATGGCGCGCGAGACCAAGTCGAACGCGCCGGACTGTGAGGGGAGCGACAACCTCATCCGGAGGCATCAGTCACTCCCCTCACAGGAGTCACAGCCGTTACATCACATCGTGACGTGCTCCAGCATCTCGGTGACCAGGGCGGCGATCGGCGAGCGCTCCGACCGGGTCAGCGTCACGTGCGCGAAGAGCGGGTGCCCCTTCAGCTTCTCGACGACCGCGACCACTCCGTCGTGGCGACCGACCCGGAGGTTGTCGCGCTGCGCGACGTCGTGGGTCAGGACGACCTTCGAGTTGGCGCCGATCCGCGAGAGGACGGTGAGGAGGACGTTGCGCTCGAGCGACTGCGCCTCGTCGACGATCACGAACGCGTCGTGGAGCGACCGGCCACGGATGTGGGTCAGCGGGAGCACCTCGAGCATGCCGCGGTCGACGATCTCGTCGATCACGTCCTGCGTGGTCACCGCCCCGAGGGTGTCGAAGACCGCCTGACCCCACGGGCCCATCTTCTCCTCGGCACTGCCCGGCAGGTAGCCGAGCTCCTGGCCGCCGACGGCGAAGAGCGGCCGGAAGATGACGACCTTCTTGTGCTGGCGCCGCTCCATGACCGCCTCGAGGCCGGCACACAGCGCCAGGGCGGACTTGCCGGTGCCGGCCCGGCCGCCGAGCGAGACGATGCCGACCTCGGGGTCGAGCAGCATCTCCAGCGCGATGCGCTGCTCCGCCGAGCGGCCGTGGAGGCCGAAGGCCTCCCTGTCACCGCGCACCAGGTGCACCTGCTTGTCGGCACCGACGCGACCCAGCGCCGTGCCGCGGTCGGAGAGCATGACCAGGCCGGTGTGGCACGGCATGTCGCGGGCCTCGGCGAGGTCGACCACGCCGTCGTCGTACAGCTCGTCGAGGACGGCGGCCGGGACCTCGATCTCCGCCATGCCCGAGTAGCCGGTGTCGGACTCGTGGATCTGCTCGCTGCGGTACTCCTGCGCGTCCAGACCGACCGAGGAGGCCTTGATCCGCAGGGGCATGTCCTTGGATACGAGCGTGACGTCGTTGCCCTCGTCGCTCAGGTTCTTCGCGACGGCGAGGATGCGGGTGTCGTTGTCGCCGAGGCGGAAGCCCGACGGGAGCGACTCGGGGTTGGTGTGGTTGAGCTCGACCCGGATCGTGCCGCCCACTTCGCCGATCGGCATGGCGGTGTCGAGGCGGCCGTGGAGGATCCGCAGGTCGTCGAGGGCACGGAGGGCGGCCCGGGCGAAGTAGCCCAGCTCGGGGTGATGGCGCTTGCCCTCGAGCTCGGTGATGACCACGACGGGGATGACGACCTCGTGCTCCTCGAACCTGCGCAGGGCGCCCGGATCGGCCAGCAGCACGCTGGTGTCGAGCACGTAGGTGCGGGTCGCCTGCTTCTTCGTCGTACGCCGTGCCGTGCCGGCCCTGGAGGCGGACGACGTCGACTGGGCGCTGGTGCTGATGCTGCTCGTGGCCACGACTACCCCTTGGAAACCGACACACGCACCCGCGTCCCGGTCCTAGCTCAGCTGGTTGGACCGGCCAGTCCGCAGGCCGGGGTGCCGGCCCCCTCCCGCACGGCAGCAGCATCCCTGCTGTCGGGCGTTCAGTCCGTGATCACTCACGTTGCGGGCCTTCCGGTGAGGCGAGCTTCCCCACTCGCCATTACTGCGAACGTACGACCCTCAGGTACCCAGATTCCGGCGACACGCCCGTGCGCGCGGGGCGTTCACGCAACCGTCACGCCACCGTGAAACGCGTGTGACGGACGAGGCTCAGGAGCCGAAGCGGCGCTCGCGTGCGGCGTACGCCCGGAGGGCCCGGATGAAGTCGACGCGGCGGAACTCCGGCCACAGCGCCTCGCAGAAGTAGAACTCGCTCTTGGCGCTCTGCCACAGCAGGAACCCGCCGAGCCGCTGCTCCCCCGAGGTGCGGATGACGAGGTCCGGGTCAGGCTGGCCCTTGGTGTAGAGGTGCTCGGCGATGTGCTCGACGTCGAGCGTCTGCGCGACCTCGTCGATCGAGAGGCCCTGGGCCGAGGCCTCGACGAGGAGGGACTTCACCGCGTCGGCGATCTCCTGGCGGCCGCCGTAGCCGACCGCGACGTTGACCAGCATGCCGTCGACGTCCCGGGTGGCCTCCTCGGCCTCCTTGAGCCGCTGCGCCGTGCGCGCGGGAAGCAGGTCGAGCGCACCCACCGGGTGGATCCGCCAGCGGCGCTGGTCGGCGAGGGAGGCGACTGCCTCCTCGATGATGCCGAGGAGGGGGACGAGCTCCTTCTCCGGACGGTTGAGGTTGTCGGTCGAGAGCAGCCACAGCGTGACCACCTCGATGCCGAACTCCTCGCACCACTCCAGCAGCGGCTCGATGTTGGCGGCTCCGGCACGGTGACCGTGGGCCGTGTCCCGACCGACGGCCTTGGCCCAGCGCCGGTTGCCGTCGAGCATCACGCCGACGTGCTTGGGGAGGCCCTCCTCGGGCAGGAAGCGCACCATGCGCGCCTCGTACGCCGGGTAGAGCATGCGCTTGACGCGCTGCCGCGCCCGCACGACCCGTTCACTCCGCGTACCTGCCACGCCACGCAGCCTACCGGCGCCGGTACCGTGGCTGCCGTGAACGAGACGAGGCGTGCAGAGCACGACGGCACCCCCGCCAGCCGCCGGGACCGCGCCAAGGAGCGCGCCGAGGCCGTGGTCGACCGCGCGGTCGACGCCGCCGGCGCGGCGCGTGACAGGGCGGCCGAGGCCCGCGACAAGGCCACCGCGAAGATCGCCGACAAGATGGCCGAGGTCAAGCCGCACATGCGCGGCTGGCTGCACGCCGGCAGCATCCCGCTGATGACCGCAGCCTTCGCTGTCCTGATCGCGCTGTCGCCGTCCGCGATCACGGCCGTCGGCTCCTCCGTCTACGCCGCCAGCGCCCTGCTGCTCTTCGGCGTCTCGGGCATCTACCACCGGGGCACCTGGGCGCCGAGGATGTGGGCCTTCTGGCGCCGCTTCGACCACGCCAACATCTACGTCTTCATCGCCGGCACCTACACGCCGATCGCCTTCCTCTACCTGCACGGCGCCGCACGGTGGACGCTGATCGGCATCGTCTGGGGCTGTGCCCTGGCCGGCATGATCTTCAAGATCGGATGGCCGGGAGCGCCCCGCTGGGTGGCGATGCTCTACGTCGTCATGGGCTGGATCGCCGTCTTCTTCATCCCGCAGTTCCACGCCGGGGCGCACCACTTCCCCACGTGGGTCAACGTCACGACCTTCACCCTCATCGCGGTGGGCGGCGTGCTCTACACGATCGGCGCCGTGGTCTACGCGACGAAGCGACCGAACCCCTCCCCCACCTGGTTCGGCTTCCACGAGGTCTTCCACCTCTTCACGGTGCTCGCGTTCATCTGCCAGTACATCGCGGTCTCGGTCGCGACCTACTCGCTGCGCTGACCTGCGCTGCTCCCTGACGTACGTCGGCGGGTGAGCAGCGCCGCGGCCGCCTCCGCCGCCCAGTAGAGCCCGGTGAGGAACGCGAGCGCGATGGTCACGTGCAGCAGCAGCGCCAGCCCGATGCACATGATCCAGCCCGCGACACGGAAGCGTCCCCACAGCAGCCCGAGCAGCGCCGGCAGGACCACGGCCATCGCCCCGCCGCGCGCGAGCTCCGCGAGGAACGAGCCGTGTCCCATCCACGGCACCACCTCGAGCACGTCGGCGAGGTCGAGCGTGGCGAGGACGCCGAGGACGGCCACGAGGCCCAGGGTGCCGACGACGGCGAGCCGGTAGCGCCACTGCCGCGCCGCCGACCAGCGGTTGTCGCGCCCCCGCCAGAGCGTGTTCGTGGTGACCGCCGCCCAGACGAGCCAGCGGCGTACCAGCGGCGTGCCGGCGTCTGCCATCGCGTCGCGGAAGATCCGGTCCGCGTCGACCCGCGTCAGTGCGACCCGGCGCCCGTCGGGCGACACGAAGGCGCCCTGGTGGCACAGCCCGTCGTGGAGCAGCGCTGCGGGCAGGTGGGCCCCGGTCTTCGGGACCAACCAGGTGAACAGCGCCGGGACCGAGGCGAGGTCGGTGAGGAAGTCGGCCCGCGCCGGCACGAGGAGCGGACCGAACCGCCGGTCGAGGTACCCGATCCTGCGCAGCATCAGGAGGCGCTCCCGCCCTGCTGGGTCCAGCCGCCGCTCCAGGACGATCCGGGGATCGGCCAGGTCATCGGGCGGGACCTCCGGCTGGTCGTGCGACGGAGCCACACCGCCGTCGAAGAACCGGCGGGGCTCGTGCGGGATGGGGGCCTCGGGCTCCATGCCACCCAGTCTGCCCGCACACGGTTCACGAAGCGTTCACGATCCGCCGCCTACCTTCGCGCGGAGCGCGGCGCCGCAGGCGCGTCGCCCGAAAGGAAACACCATGAAGCGGGGCCGCCAGGACCTCATCCTCGTCGTGCTGATCGTCGCCTTCCTCGGCTTCGCCGCGGCCGGCGAGACCCGGCTGGTCGGGTGGTGGGGAGGTCGCACCCTCGAGCAGCGCATGGCGGACCACCCGCAGCCGCCGCTCTACCCCGCGACGACGGTCGCCCGGGCCGGGCACCTGATCGACCCCGAGGCGGCGCGCGCACACGCGCTGATGGCCAGGTTCTGGCAGCAGTCGCGGACCGCGAAGCCCCACGACGACAAGTTCATGACCTGGGCCGCCAGCGCGTTCCCGGTCACCCCCGACGCCGACGCAGCACAGCCCGCCGCCACCGCCACGAGCCACGCGGGCAACGTCGCCGCGGCCTGGCTCCACAACCACGGGACCTACGACGTGTGGATGCTCGCCGCCGACAAGCACGCCGGCACCGTCCACCCGGCCGACCTGAAGGATGCGACCGCGACGGCGATCAGCCTGGCGACCCAGCTCTCCGACACGCTCCGGGACCAGCTGCGCACCCAGTCCACCACCGTGCCGACCCCGACGCCCACCCCGACGACCGGCCGCACGACCGGGGAGGCCGCAGCGGACGGCCCGCACGTCCCGCCGTTCCCGTTCCCGGCCCGGGAGGAGGCTGCGGCGGCCGCCGCCCGCGGCGTCCTGGCCGCCCTCGACACCGGCGACTCCGCCACGTACGTCGACCTCGAGCGCCAGGTCGCCTGGTCCCGTCTCTACACGCGCACGCTCTCCCCCGCCGACATCGGCATGGGTGCACTCCTCGGCGACATGGTGGCCGAGTACGTCCTCGCGACCCGCGGTGGCCTCACGCCCGACCAGATGGGCTGACCGCCGCGGATCCATTTGATACTGTCGCGTGTCAGATAGAGCGCGCCTCCCGGGACACGGCGCCTCACGAACCCGGGAGCACCGTGCACGCAGCACTGACGCAGCTGACCAGGCCCTTCGGCACCAGGGTCGCCGTCCCCCGCCGGCTCTCGCCGCTGACCACCGTCGGCGACGAGGTCGACCCCACGACCGTCGGCCTGCGCACCGATGACGTCGAGCGGATCTGGAAGGCGGTCCGGGCCTTCTACCGGACGGGCCTGCAGCCCGGCATGAGCCTGGTCGTCAAGCACCGCGGCGAGGTCGTGGTCGACCGGGCCATCGGTCACCGCCGCCTCGGCGCCGACGACCTGATCACCACCGACACACCGGTCTGCCTCTACTCCTGCTCCAAGGCGATCAGCGCCGTGCTGGTGCACCGCCTGGTCGAGGAGGGCGGCCTCGCGCTGGACGACACCGTCGCGTCGCACCTCCCCGAGTTCGCGGTGCACGGCAAGGAAGCCGTCACCGTCCGCGACCTCCTCACGCACCGCGCGCGGCTCGCCCGCCTGCCCTTGCGGAAGCCGGAGACCGACGAGCTGCTCGACATCGACCGGGTCGTCGCGGCCCTGTGCGACGCCCGGCTCGCCCGGTCGCCTCGGCAGGCCTACCACGCCGTCACCGGCGGTTACCTGCTCGACGCGATCGTGCGACGCACCGGTCGCAGCTTCCCCGGGCTGCTCGAGGAGTACCTCGCCGGCCCGCTCGACCTGCCCACCATGACCTACGGCGTCCCTGAGGACCGCCGGGACGCGGTGGCCCTGAGCTACTGGACCGGACCGACCGTCGTACCGCCGCTGACGACGGTCATCACCCGCGTCCTCGGCGTCGAGCCGCACAAGGTGCCGGACGGCCTGAACTCGCCGGGCGCGATGTCGTCCGTCCTCCCCTCGGCCGGCATCTGGGCCAGCGCCCACGACGCCGCCACCGTCTTCGAGATGCTCATGCGGGGCGGCGAGCTCGCCGGCACGCGCGTCCTCTCCCCCGGGACGTACGCCGAGGCCGTGCGCCCGGCGGGCCCACTGGTCATGGACGGCATGCTGCCGGTCCCGATCCGCTTCTCGGCCGGCTTCATGCTCGGCGAGCCGACCGCGTCGCTCTACGGCTGGAACACCCCGGAGGCGTTCGGCCACCTCGGCTTCATGAACATCACCTGCTGGGCGGATCCGGCGCGCGAGCTCTCGGTGGCGTTCCTCAACACCGGCAAGTCCGCCTCGCCCGAGGCGGTGGTCCGCCTCGCGGCCGTGAACTGGGCGATCAGCAAGGCGATCCCCCGCACGCAGGCGTGAAAGGATCCGCGGCATGAGCTCCGCTGAGAGGACCGGGCGGACCTACGGCGGCGCCTCGCCGGCCCAGCGCACCAGCGAGCGGCGCTCCCGGCTGCTGGAGGCGGGGCTGGCCCTCTACGGCACCCGCGGCTTCGCCGCCACCTCGATCGACGCCGTGTGCGCCGAGGCCGGGCTGACCAAGAGGTACTTCTACGAGAGCTTCGGCTCGGCGGAGGAGCTGCTGACGGCGGTCTACCTCGACGCGACCGCGCGCGTGCAGGGGCAGGTCGCCGAGGCGATCCTCGTGGCGGGCGACGACGTGCGACACCGCGCCGCGGCCGGCATCGCGGCGTACTTCCACGTCATCGACACCGACAGGCCGACCGCCAACGTCATCCTCAGCGAGCTCCTTCCGCTCGCGGGCAGCGCCCGCGACGCGATCCGCGGCGCCACCGCGAGCTGGACCGCCCTCGTCGCCACCGCACTCGACGGCCGCCGCTATCGCGGCCACGACACCCGTCTCGTGGCGGCCGCCGTCTGGGCGCTGCTGGCCGGCAGCGCGATCCGCTGGGCCCTGGACGACTACGCCGAGCCGGTCGAGGCGCTGATCGCGCTGACCAGCGACGTCGTCGCCGACGTCCTCGCCGGCGTCGACGACTGAGGTTCAGGCGAGCATGTCCCGGACCAGCGGGACGACCTGCGAGCCGTAGAGCTCGATCGAGCGCAGCAGGTCGCCGTGCCGGACCCGACCCTGGTCGTACTTCAGGTCGAAGCGGTCGAGCCCGAGCGTCCGCACCGTCGCCGCGATCTTGCGCGCCACCGTCTCGGGCGAGCCCACGTAGAGAGCACCGTCGACGACCTCGCGCTCGAAGTCGCCCGACCGGGGCGGCGGCCAGCCCCGCTCCGCGCCGATCCTCGTCCGCATCGCCAGCCACCCGTCGTGGACGATCGCGCGGGCCTCCTCATCGGTCGTGGCGACGAGCCCCGGCGAGTGCACCGCCACCGCCTGCCGCTCCACCCCGAACTCGTCCTGGGCGCGCTCGAAGAGGTCGACGTACGGCGCGAAGCGGTCGCTCGAGCCGCCGATGATCGCCAGGAAGAGCCCGAAGCCGTGGCGTGCGGTGCGGACGACGGACTCCGGACTGCCGCCCACGCCCACCCAGGCCCGCATGCCGCCCTCGGTCCGCGGGAAGACCTCCTGGTCGCGCAGCGGGGCCCGGGTCGTGCCCGACCACGTCACCGGCTGCTCCTTCAGCAGCGCGGCGAGCAGCTCGAGCCGCTCCTCGAAGAGGAGCTCGTACTGGCTCAGGTCGAAGCCGAAGAGGGGGAACGACTCGGTGAAGGAGCCACGTCCCGCGACGATCTCGGCACGGCCCCGGGAGACGGCGTCGAGGGTGGCGAACCGCTCGAAGACGCGGACGGGGTCGTCGGAGCTCAGCACGGTGACGGCCGAGCCGAGCCGGATCCGCTCGGTGCGCGAGGCGACGGCGGCCAGCACCATCTCCGGGCTGGAGACGGCGAAGTCGCTGCGGTGGTGCTCGCCGACGCCGAAGAAGTCGAGGCCGACCTGGTCGGCGAGCACGGCCTCGTCCACGATGTCGCGGATCACGCGGGCATGGTGCTGCGGGTTGCCGTCGGCATCGCGCGTGACGCCGCCGAAGGTGTCGAGTCCGAACTCCCTCTTGGTCATGGACACGTCAACCACTTTCGTCCGGGGCTGATTCCCCGCCCGTCACAGGCTCGCGGGGTCCGTCACCGGGCGCTCGCAGACCATCCCGCGGCACACGTACGCCGTGGGCCGCCCGTCGACCATCGGCCGGTGGCGCAGCAGGTCGAGGGCGGCATCGTCTCCGGTCTCCGCGGGCGAGGCGACCAGGACGATCGCGCCCGGACGGCGGCGCGCCGCCAGCGCGAGGGCATCGCGCTCCGGGCCCGGCTCCCCCACCACCACGACCTCCTCGGGACCGGACAGCATCGTCTCGGCGGCGGCCAGCGACCAGCCGGCGAAGCGCGGCGCCCGGGTGGCCAGGGGTCCGAGCACGGCCAGCGTCTCCTCGGCCGCCGTGCGATGCGCGCCGGACCCGGTGAGGGCGGCGTACGTCGCGAGCGCATGGACGACCGCGGACTGGCCGCACGGGCTGGCGTTGTCGCTGAACTCGCGCGGCCGGGTCACGAGCTCTTCGGCGTCGGCCGCGGTGTCGAAGAAGCCGCCGTCGTCCGCGCGGAACTGCCCGAGCGCGACGTCGAGCAGCCCCCGCGCGTGGCCGAGCCACGCGGGGTCGCCGGTCGCCTGGAGCAGGTCGAGGAAGCCGAGCGCCACGCAGGCGTAGTCCTCGAGGACACCGGCGTGGGAGCCCACCGCACCGTCGCGCGAGACCCGGCGGAGTCGCCCGTCGACGAGGTGGACGTCGAGCAGCAGCCGGGCCGCGGCGGCGGCAGCGTCGACGTAGTCGTCGCGCCCGAGGAAGGTGCCGGCGGCGCAGAGCCCGCTGATCGCCAGGCCGTTCCAGGCGGCGACGACCTTGTCGTCGCGGTGCGGCCGGGCCCGCAGCTCGCGGGCGTCGAGGAGACGCGCCTTCACCTCGGAGAGCCGGGCCTGCTCGCCCGACGCCGTCGGCACGTGGCGCAGCGTCAGCGTCGACATGCCCTTCTCGAAGGTGCCCTCCTCGGTGACGTGGAAGAGCTCTGCCGCCCATGCGCCGCGGTCGTGGCCGAGCGCCTCGACGAGCTGCGCCGGGGTCCAGGCGTAGAACGCCCCCTCCTCGGAGTGGCCCTCCGGCGTGAGCGAGTCGGCATCGAGCGCGGAGGCGAAGCCGCCCTCCGGCGTACGCAGCTCACGCAGCAGGAAGTCGGCAGTCTCCTGGGCGACCCTCCGGGACAGGTCGTTGTCCCGGCGCGCGTAGAGCCCGAGCAGCTGGGCGTTGTCGTAGAGCATCTTCTCGAAGTGCGGCACCACCCAGCCGCGGTCCACGGCGTAGCGCGCGAAGCCGCCGCCGATCTGGTCGTACATCCCGGACCCCGCCATCGCGTGCAGCGTGCGGACCAGCATGTGGCGGGCCTGGCGGACGAGCTCGTCATCGCCCGCCGCGGTGCCGGAGTCGCGGGCGTCGACGTACCGCCGGAGGAACTCGAGCACCATCGACGGCGGGAACTTCGGCGCACCTCCGAAACCACCCGCGAGCGGGTCGAACTCGGCCGCCAGCCCGCGGACCGCCTGGTCGAGGTCGGCAGCACCCAGCGTCGCGGACGCGGTCAGCGCACCCTGCCGCAGGTGCTCGGCCACGGCCGCCGCCGCTGACGCGACGTCGTCGGGCTTCTTGAACCAGGCCTCCGCCAGCGACGTCAGGACCTGCCGGAACGCCGGCTGCCCGTGGCGCGGCTGGTCCGGGAAGTAGGTGCCGGCGAAGAAGGGCCGGCCCTCGTGGTCGAGCACGCAGGTCATCGGCCAGCCACCGCTGCCGGTCATCGCCTGGGTCGCCGCCATGTAGACCGCGTCGACGTCGGGGCGCTCCTCGCGGTCGACCTTGACGTTGACGAAGAAGTCGTTCATCAGTGCCGCGGTCGCCTCGTCCTCGAAGGACTCGTGCGCCATCACGTGGCACCAGTGGCATGCGGCGTAGCCGACGCTCAGCAGCACAGGGACGCCACGACGCCGCGCCTCATCGAACGCCTCGGGCCCCCACTCCCACCACTCGACCGGGTTGTCGGCGTGCTGCAGCAGGTAGGGGCTCGTCGCGGCGGCAAGGCGGTTCGACATGCCTCCAGCCTGCCAGCCGTCACCCTCCCGACGTCGCGGTGGCTTATGTTGCGCGACATGAGGCGCTTCTTCGCGGCGTACGTCCTGGGGCTCCTGCTGCTTCCGGCCCTCCTGCTGGCGCCGCGCTGGTGGCACGACGAGAGCGAGGCCGGCGGCTCCGATGCCCACCCGATCAGCCGCTACGTGGCCGACTTCGACGTGCACGCCGACGGGTCGATGGCGGTCGTCGAGCGCGTGACGGTCGACTTCCGCGACGACGGGAGCCACGGCATCTACCGGTACTTCGACCTCGACGACCCCAACGCCCCGGGGCTCCGTCGCGCGCCCCACGACATGAGCGTCACGGTCGACGACCGCCGCGGCGCCCACGCCGTGGTGGAGCGCTCGACCCAGCGGCACGGGCGGTTCGTCGTTTACCGGGTCGGCAGCCCCGACCGGACGCTTCCCGCCGGCGAGCACACCTACGTGCTGCGGTACACGGTCGACGACGTCCTGCTGCCCGCCGGCAGCCGCTCGCGCTTCTACTGGGACCTCGTGCCCGGCGGTTGGCAGAACACCATCGACGCCACCACGCTGCGTGTGCACCTGCCGGCCGGGATCGGCCGCGTGCGTTGCACGGTGGGGTGGGGACCCGGCGACGGATGTGACCAGGTGATGCCCGGCGCCGACGGCGACTCGTTCACCATCACCCAGCACCACCTGTGGTCCCGCACGCCGGTCACGGTCAGCACCCTCGTGGACGTACGCCGCCCACCGCTGGCCCAGCAGCTCCGCCCGTGGTCCGTCGAGGCCGAGCGCACCTGGGGGTCGAGCAGGGAAGCGGCGGCGCTCGCGCTGCTGCTGACCGCGGCGATCGTCCTCGGCGGCGGCTTCGTGGTCTGGAGGATGCGCGAGGCCCGGCCGCCGTTCCCGCTGGTCGCCGGCCCGCCCCGCGGCGTCGGGCCGGCGCAGGCCGCCTACCTGCTGGAGCGCCGGTTCACGCGCGCCATGTTCGCCGGGTCGCTCCTCCAGGCCGCCGTGGCCGGGATGATCACGCTGGGCCGCGGCCGCAAGGGAACCTGGCGCTCGCGTCCGGGCACCGACGACTGGCAGGTGGACGACGTCGTGACGCGTCGCCTGTCGAGCAGCCTGGGAGACCGCGACGTCTCCTTCGACCGGTCCGGCGGAGCGCGCCTCGGCGGTGCCCACCGGGCACTGACGCAGGCGACCGCGTCGTGGGCCGCCGACTCCGGCCTGCTCGTCGGCTGGACACCGCCCGCCTGGCTGCGCTGGAGCCAGGGCGTCGCTGCCGGGCTCGGTCTCGTGCTCGCCGTGGTCGTCGCGTCGACCGGGCCGATCGTGTGGGCGCTGCCGCTCGCCGCCATCGCTCTCCTGGGCGGCACGAGCCTGCTCCTGGAGCGAGGGGGCCTGGCCATGACGACCTTCGCCATCTGGGTCCTGTCCGTCTGTGCCGGAGCGGTGTTCGTCTGGGGCGCACTGACCGGCCACGGCTTCGCCTCGTTCCTCACGGGAGTCGGCGGCGGCATCGCGACCCTCGGCGTCGTCACGCTGGTCGGCACGGAGCGACCGACGGGCGGCGTGTACCTGCGCGCCACCCCCGAGGGGCGCGAGGCGTGGAGCCGCGCCGGCGGCTTCCGGCGGATGCTCGCGACCGACAGCGCCGAGGCCCGCAGCACCTTCGCAGCCAGCACGGAGAGCACCTACCTCCAGTGGCTGCCGTACGCCGTCGCGTTCGGCTGTGCGGACGCCTGGGCCGACAAGTTCCCCGACGTCGCCGATCTGGTGCCGCGGGTCGCGGACCAGGCCGATGGACACCGGATCGCGTCGGATGGGTCGGCTCGGTCGGTCGCGCCCGCTCCGTCGACCGACGACCTGGTCAGCTCGTTGCACTCCTTCGCAGCCTCGGGCGAGTCCGCGATCAGGGAGAGCATCGGTGCCTTCGTCCGCACGTCGCGCCTGGCGTCACTCCGGGGCGCCGGAGAGTCGTGGAGCTCGGGCTCGTCGAGCAGCTCCTCCTCGGGCGACGGATCGTCCTCGTCGGGCGGCGGTGGGTTCTCCGGCGGCGGAGGCGGTGGCGGAGGTGGCGGAGGCACCTGGTGACACCGCGGCCCACAGCGTGGGCCGGATCACACCACATCGTGGACGCCACCGCGTCATGGGTGCGCGATGCAACCGTTCCACCGGCGTACGGACACGCAGGACTCGGCCTGCCCGCCTACCCACTCGGGGGAACCCATGACCAACATCGTGCTCGGCACCGTCGCCATCGTGGCGGCCGCGACGTTCACTGCGACGACGACCGACGCCCCTCCTGCACCGGCTCCGGCCCACGCCGCCGTGCAGCACTGACCTGGGCCCGGCTGCCGGGGTCGACCGTTCAGCCGACCAGCTCGGCCCGCCCGTCGGACCAGACGACGATCCCCGTGCGCCGCTGCGCGCGAAGCCAGCGCGCAGCATCGGGCCCGAGCGCGTACGCCGAGGTCGCCTCGATGTCGACGGCCGTCAGGCCGCCCCCGATCACGGTCACCTGACGCACTCCCGCCGGCTGCCGGCCGGTCCGCGCGTCGACGACGTGCCCGCCACGGTGCGCACTCCCGGAGGTCGCCACCGCACCCCGCCGAAGAGGGACGCGGGCGATGATCCGCCGAGGATCCTCCGGGTCCTCGACACCGATCGTCCAGGGCCGGCCGAGCGGATCCGCGGTCCAGGCCAGCACGTCGCCGCCGGCCGAGAGGCAGTGGTCGGTCTCGGGCAGCTCCGCGAGGTGGCGCGCGGCACGCTCGGCGGCCCACCCCTTCACGACACCGCTCGGGTCGAAGACCGTCTGCCCCGTGCCGTCCGGCCGGGTGAGGGCGAAGGCGCCGCCCGAGGCGTGCGCGGCCGCGTTGCCGAGGGCCAGCACCTCCGCCACCTCGGCAGGACAGTCGCTCACCTCCACCTCGCCCCGCGCGAGCCGCGCCACCCACGAGTCCGGGCGCCACGTGCTGAACACCCGGTCGGCCTCGCGCAGGTCGGCCACGACGGCCGCCCACGCCTCCCGGGCCCGGGCGTCGGAGGCGTGGCGGCCGCGCAGGGCCAGGCTGAACGGCAGCCCCATGACCTGCTCGACGTACCGGGCCGGGGAGCTCAGGGCGGTGCTCATGCGCCCGCCTTGTCGAGGGCCGACTGGATCGACCGGAGGTAGCCGTCGGAGGTGTACGTCGCCCCGCTCACCATGTCGATGCTGGCGCTCTGGGCATCCAGGGTCTCCTGCACCAGCACCGGGAGCGCCTCGGCGTTGATCTGCTGCGAGCGCGGGTCGCTGCTCGGATACTGCAGCACCCTCACCGAGGTGATGCTGCCGCTGCTGGTCACCACCTGCACCTGGACCGGGCCGTAGCGGGTGTAGACCACGTTGCCGGTCGTGGTCGTGCCCTTCGCCGACCCTGAGCCGCTGCCGGAGGTCCCTGCCGAGGACGACCCGCTCGGGGTGCCCGGCGGGGTGGTCGTGGAGCCCGCCACCGAGCCGGAGTACGCCGCGGCTGTCGCCGTCGCCGTGCTCAACCCGAGGGAGGTGTGGTAGCTGAAGAGCAGCACCAGCACGGTGGCCGTCGAGGCCAGCCAGAAGATGATCCGTCGCATCCCGGTCACCACCCGAAAGCCTCGGTGTGGATCCGCCGCGCGGGTACGCCGGCGGCCCGTGCGGACCGGCGGACGGCGCCCGCCCAGGCCGCGGGGCCGCAGACGTAGACGTCGCGCTCGGCGATGTCCGGTACCCATGCCCGCAGGGCGGCGGCGTCGTCGACGGCCGGGGTGATCGTGCCGAGCCAGGAGCCCTCCGAGCGCCGCGGACCCGGCAGGCCGACGACGGCGAGGCCACGCTCCCGCTCGAGGACCTCGAGCTCGCGGGTGAAGAGCGGCTCACGGGAGAAGCGGTGCAGCAGCACCGCGTCACCGGGCGCGTAGTCGAGTCCCTCGGCCAGCGCCCGGAGCGGCGTGATGCCGACCCCCGAGCCGATCAGGGCGACGCGCCGCGACGTACGGACTCGGGGCGAGAGGCGGCCGTAGGGTCCCTCGACCATGGCCCGCATGCCGGGCCGCAGCGACCGCAGCTCGGCGGAGCCGTCTCCCAGGGCCTTGACGGTGATGCGCAGGCTGCGCCCGTCGGGAGCGGCCGACAGGGAGTAGGGGTTGCCCCGGGTCCAGCCGTCCCGGCCGAGGAAGCGCCAGACCAGGAACTGCCCCGGCTCCGCACCGAGCCGGTCGAGGCGACGGCCGGAGAGGTAGACCGAGACCACGCCCTCGCCCTCCTCGACGACCGAGGTGACCCTGAGCCCGTGGCGGGCCGTGCGGACCAGAGGCAGCCCGACCCTCCAGAGCAGCACCGCACCGAGCGCGGCGCCCCACACGGTCCACCAGGTCGCGGTGACGACGGGGTGGCCGACGAAGTCCTGACCGGTCCAGAGCTGGTGCGGCAGCGCCAGCCCGACTCCGAGGTAGGCGTAGAGGTGGAGCAGGTGCCACGACTCGTAGCGCAGCGCACGCCGGGCCGCCTTCACGCTGGTCACGACGACCATGACCAGGCACGCGGTGCCGGCGGCGGCCAGCAGCATGCCCGGGTAGTCGACGACCAGGTGCCAGGCGGTCGTCAGCAGGGCTGAGGCGCCGCCGGCGTAGGCCCAGGTGATCAGGGCGAGGTGCACGAGCAGCAGGTTGAACGAGGCGAAGCCGACCCACCGGTGCTGCTTCGCGAGCTCGTCCTGGCCCCAGGCCCGCTCGAGCAGCGGCACCCGCGCCATGAGGACGACCTGGACCAGGAGCAGCGCCGCGGAGAGCAGGCCGGAGAGCCGGCCGAGCCCCATCGCACCGACGAGCCCCGTCGGGTGGTTGCCCACGAACCACCAGCCGGTCACCGCCGCGAGCGCAGCGACGACGACCGTCACCGACGTACGCCGTACGACGGTGTCCAGCTGGGCGGGCGTCATGACTCCGAGCCGTCGTTCTGCGTCGGGCCGCCCTGGCCGTCGGTCGTCCCTCCCGGCTGCGGGAGCTGACCCTCGAACCGGCCGGCGCCATCCTGCTGGCCCGGCTGACCCGGCAGCTGCCCCATCTGTCCCGGGAAGCCGCCGCGGCCGCTGTCGCCGTCCCGGTCGAAGCCGGCCTGGCCGAAGCGGACGTCGATGCGCTGGTGGCCGTCGTCCCCGGCCTGGCCGATCGCGAAGCCGGTCACCCCGCTGCCGAGGACGAGCACGGCGGCCGCGCCGGCGAGCGCACCCCTGGCGCCCGTGGAGAGTGCCTTGAGAGAGGCGAACGTCGTGCTGCTCGGCGCCTGCGCGGCCGGGGTCGCCGCGGCGTCCGGGTACTGCCGGGCCGCCGCTGTGGGTGCCGCGTCAGAGGCCGGCGCAGAGGCCGGTGCGGGGGCCGCCTCCGCGGCCGGCGGGCTGGCGACCTGCTCGGTCGGGGCGTTCGCCTCGGCGGCGGTCGGCTCCCAGCGCGAACCGCTGCTCCCGGGCTGCTGCTCCGGCTGCGGGGCGTCGGGGTTCTTCGTGCTCATCGGGTTCTCCCTCGGGTTGGTGTGGCTTCAGCCAACCCCTCCCCGCTGGGTGCACCCTGCGCGCGACCTGTGCGCTTCCTGTGAGCCTCACCCATGAGACCGTCCGGGCCTTCAGGCCGGCAGGGTGAGCGTGAACGTGGTGCTCCCGGGCCTCGAGTCACAGCTCAGCGTGCCGCTGTGCGCGGTCGCGATCGCGTGCGCGAGCGACAGGCCGAGGCCGGCACCTCCGGAGTCACGGGTGCGTGACGCGTCGCCGCGCGTGAACCGCTCGAAGAGCGACGGTTGGAGCTCGACCGGCACACCCGGACCGTCGTCGTGCACCGTGACCGTCGCACCGTCGGCCGAGCGCCACGCGGCGACGGTCACCGTGGTCCCCGCGGGCGTGTGCCGCCGGGCGTTGGCGAGGAGGTTCGCGAGCACCTGGTGCAGCCGCTGCGCGTCGCCGGGTACGACGACGGCCTCGTCAGCGAGGTCGAGCTTCCAGCGGTGGTCCGGGGCCACGACCCGGGCGTCTCCCACCGCCTCGAGCACGAGGTGGGTGAGGTCGACGTCCTCGCGCGCCAGCGGTCGCCCGGCGTCGAGCCGCGCCAGCAGCAGCAGGTCCTCGACCAGCGAGGTCATCCGCCGCGACTCGCCCTGTACCTTGCCCAGGACGTGGAGCACGCGCTCCGGGTCGGCGTCCGGGCGCAGGCCGAGCTCGGCGTACCCCTGGATGGTGGCGAGCGGCGTGCGCAGCTCGTGCGAGGCGTCGGCGACGAACTGCCGGACCTGCTGCTCGCTGCGGTGACGCGCGTCGAGCGAGCTCTCCATGTGGCCGAGCAGCACGTTGAGTGCCGACCCGACCTGCCCGACCTCGGTCCGCTCGTCCGTGAGCGTCGCCGGCACCCGGGCGGTCATCCCGACCTCGCCGCTCTCCAGCGGCAGGCCGGCCACCTCGTGCGCCGTGCGCGCCACCTCGCGCAGTGGACGGAGCTGGCGGCGTACGACGACGACGGCGAAGGCGCCCGCGACGCCGACGGCGAGCAGGGTGAACGCCGCACCCCAGGCCGCCACCTCCGTGACCGTCTCCCGCACATCGCGGGTGGGGACGCCCGTGACCACCGTGATCCCGGCGACGACGGAGGTGGTGAACCGGTAGTCGCCGAGGCCCTCGATGTCATGGCTGGTCGGCCGCTCGGTGTCCGGCACCTCGGCGTCGATCTCGGCGAGCTCGTCCTCGCTGAGCGCCTGCTCGTCGCCACGGCCGGTCAGCACGATGCCCGTCGATCCGTAGCTGGCGTAGTAGGCGGTGAGGGTGCCCGCACCCTGGGCACGCGCGTCACCGACCTGCGGCGGCACGCCGGGACCGATGTACTCGTCGGGGCCGAGGCGGTGCGTCAGCGCCCGCACGTCCCGGGCGTGCGCAGCGGCCAGGTCGTCGTCGAGCTGCCTGTCGAGGTGGCGGCCGAGGACCGCGGTCGTGAGCCCCGAGACCAGGATGCCGACGAGCGCGACCAGCAGCACCACCGTCGCGGTCAGGCGGGCCGTCAGCGAGGTGGGGACGAGCCGCCCGAGGCGGGTCATTGGGCCGCCTTGAGGACGTAGCCCGCACCCCGCATCGTGTGGATCATCGGCTCCCGGCCCGCGTCGATCTTCTTGCGCAGGTACGAGATGTAGAGCTCGACCACGTTGGCCTGGCCGCCGAAGTCGTAGTTCCAGACCCGGTCGAGGATCTGCGCCTTCGACAGCACGCGACGCGGGTTGCGCATGAGGAACCGGAGCAGCTCGAACTCCGTCGCGGTGAGCGAGATCTCCTCCCCTGCCCGGGTCACCTCGTGGCTCTCCTCGTCGAGGGTCAGGTCGCCCACCGCGAGCACCGGGTTCTCCCGACGCTGCGTCGCACCGGAGCGGCGCAGCTGGCCCCGCAGGCGCGCGACCACCTCCTCGAGCGAGAACGGCTTCGTCACGTAGTCGTCGCCGCCGGCGGTCAGGCCCGCCACGCGGTCCTCGACGGCGTCGCGTGCGGTCAGGAAGAGCACCGGCACGTCAGGCTGCTGCTGCCGAACCCGGCGCATGACCTCCAGGCCGTCGAAGTCGGGCAGCATCCAGTCGAGCACGATCGCGTCGGGACGCACCTCCCTGGCCAGCGCGACCGCCTCCCGGCCGGTGTGGGCGGTCGAGATCTCCCAGCCCTCGTAACGCAGGGCCATGCCGAGCAGCTCGGCGATGTTGACCTCGTCGTCGACGACGAGGACGCGCAGCGGCGAGCCGTCGGCCCGGGTGAGCGCAGCGGCGGCAGGGGAGCTCATGGCGCCAGCATGCCGTGCGCCGGCATCGGGCGGCCATGAGGAACCTGTGCGTCACCTGTGAACGGCCACTGCGTGTCGTCCGAACGCGGACCGCGTAGCGTGGAGCTCATGGCCACCATCGAGCTGACCGCCGAGAACTTCACCGCGCACGTCGAGGGCGACGACATCCTCCTCGTCGACTTCTGGGCCAGCTGGTGCGGCCCGTGCCGCCAGTTCGCCCCGATCTACGAGGCCGCCTCGGAGAAGCACGGCGACATCGTCTTCGGCTCGGTCAACACCGAGGAGCAGCAGGAGCTCGCGGGCGCCTTCCGGGTCACGAGCATCCCGACGCTGATGGTCTTCCGTGAGAACGTGCTGGTCTTCGCACAGCCCGGTGCCCTGCCGGAGCAGGCACTCGAGCAGGTCATCGCAGCCGTCCGCGGGCTCGACATGGACGACGTACGCCGACAGATCGCCGAGCAGAACGGCCAGCAGGGCTGACCGTCGGGCAGGCTCAGGCCTGCTCGTCGTCCGAGGTCGTGTCCTCGTCGGTGCCGTAGACGCCGGCGGCGTCGGCGGAGCGAACCTTCTTCATCTGGCGCGTGAAGCTCCAGCACAGCAGTGCGGTGGCGACGATCAGCGCCATCAGGACGGTGAAGCCGATCCAGCCGGCGACGATCTTGTCGTCGTCACCGTTCCAGTTGGACTTCGTGAGGATGGTCAGCAGCGCGTACATGCCCTCATTGTCCCTCACGCCGGCCACGGCGCGTCCCGCAGGCCCGCGAAGAGGTCCGTCTCGGGCAGCTCGGTGGGCACGTGGCTCTCGACCAGCTCGAAGTCCTCGTGGGGCCACGTCGCCTGCTGGATCTCCATCGGCACCGCGAACCAGAAGCCGTCGGGGTCGATCTGCGTCGCGTGGGCGAGGAGTGCGCGGTCACGGACCTCGAAGTACTCACCGCACGGGACCCGCGTGGTGATCCGGGCGTCCCAGGCCGGGTCCGGCTTCCACTGCGCCAGCCGCTCGGCGTACGGCGAGACGAGGCCGGCGGCCTCCATCGCCTCGCCGATGGCGACGGCACGCGGGCGGTTGAAGGTGTGGTGGAAGTAGAGCTTCGCGACCTGCCACGGCTCCCCCGCGTCGGGGTAGCGCTCCGGGTCGGCGGCGGCACGGTAGGCCTCCATCGACACGTTGTGGCACGCGATGTGGTCGGGGTGCGGGTAGCCGCCACGCTCGTCGTAGGTGGTCATCACGTGCGGGCGGACGCTACGGATCAGCCGGACCAGCGGCTCGGCGGCCTCCTCGACCGGGACCAGCGCGAAGCACCCCTCCGGGAGCGGCGGCTTGGGGTCACCCTCCGGCCAGCCCGAGTCGACGAACCCGAGCCAGTCCTGGTGGACGCCGAGGATCTCGCGGGCGGCCTCCATCTCCGCGCGGCGCACCGCCTGGATGTCGTCGATCGTGGCCGGGTCGATCTTCGGGTTGAGCACGTCGCCGCGCTCACCACCCGTGCACGTGACGACCGTGACGTCGACGCCTTCGGCGACGTACTTCGCGGTGGTGGCCGCACCCTTGCTCGACTCGTCGTCGGGGTGCGCGTGCACGTGCATCAGCCGCAGGGGCTCAACAGACATGCGGCGATTCTAGGAGCAGGGCGGCATGGGAGCATGACCGCGTGACCGACGCACTCGACGACCGCTACGGCCGGCGCACCGGCAGGCGCCGCCTCTCCCCCGCTCTCCTCGTGGGCATCGTGGTCGGGGCGCCGTTCCTGGCCTGGGTCGCCTGGGTCTGGTGGACCTACTCGACCCCCGACGTGCAGTCGCAGGACGCCGGCTTCTCGGTCGTGAGCGCCCACCTCACCGAGGCGGAGATCGTCGTCACGCTCTCCGACGACGCAGTCGACCCGAGCTGCCGGGTCCAGGCGCTCGCCGCGGACAAGACACCGGTCGGCGACCTCACCTTCACACCCGTCGCGGGCACCAACCACGTGAAGATCAAGACCGAGCGCGAGGCCACTGCCATCGACCTCGTCGGCTGCACCGCGGAGGGGCAGAACCAGGCCCGCTGAGCGCGGCCTTGGTAGTCTTGTCCTTTGCTTTCACCGGAGTCCGCCGCGGCCACGCGCCGCGGCGTACCTCTATCCGCACCAACGTTGCAGGAGTGATGACATGACCGAGCAGGACACCATCTGGCTCACCCAGGAGGCCTACGACAAGCTCGCGGCCGAGCTGGAGGACATGAAGGGCCCGCTGCGTCAGGAGATCGTCGACCGCATCAGCGCCGCGCGCGACGAGGGCGACCTCAAGGAGAACTCCGGCTACCACGCCGCCCGCGAGGAGCTCGGCAAGCTCGAGGGCAAGGTCCGCCAGATGACCGCGATGCTCGAGAAGGCCGAGGTCGGCCAGGCCGAGGCCGGTGACGGCACGATCGGCCCCGGCATGGTCGTGACCTACAAGTTCGTCGGCGACGACGACGACGAGGCGGAGAAGTTCCTCCTCGGCGCCCGCGAGATCGACCCCGACGGCCTCGCCGTCATCTCCCCCCAGGCCCCGCTCGGCGGCGCCGTGATCGGCGCCAAGAAGGGCGACACCGTCTCCTACGAGGCGCCCAACGGCAAGACCCTCGAGGTCGTGATCCTCGACGCGGAGCCCTTCACCGGCTGACCTTCGCGTCTCGAGACGGGGCCCGTGCGGCGCCGAGACGGGGCTTGTGCCGGGCACAAGCCCCGTCTCGGCGGCACGGGCCCCGTCTGCACTCGGCTGGCGCGTGCCCTCCGCCTTACAGGACCTTGTAGCCGAGGTCGCGCAGACGTGCGATCAGGGCCTCGGCGTGCTCCGTGCCGCGGGTCTCGCACTCGATGCGGACCTCGACCTCGTCCAGCCGCAGCGACGACGACGTGCGGTCGTGCCCGAT
Source organism: Nocardioides jiangxiensis (assembly GCF_030580915.1). NCBI lineage: Bacteria > Bacillati > Actinomycetota > Actinomycetes > Propionibacteriales > Nocardioidaceae > Nocardioides > Nocardioides jiangxiensis. The sequence continues at coordinate 2,180,087 of NZ_JAUQTA010000001.1, read as the reverse complement.
CGTGCGGATGTTGGCCTGCGACGCCGCGATCTCGGTGAGCAGCCCGTTGAGCGCCCCCGGCACGTCGGGCAGTGAGACGGCGAGGTTGAGGAAGCGGCCCGCGGACGCGAGGCCGTGCCTGATCACCTTCCCGAGCAGCAGCGGGTCGATGTTGCCGCCGGAGAGCAGCGCGACGACGGGGCCCTGGTAGGCGTCGGGCCGGTCGACGAGGGCGGCGACCGCCGCCGCGCCCGCGGGCTCGACGACCATCTTGGCGCGCTCGACGAGGCTCAGCAGCGCCTGCGAGAGCGACTCCTCCGAGACGCTCACGACGTCGTCGACGTGCTCGCGGATCAGCGCCAGCGGCACCTCACCGGGCCGTCCGACGGCGATGCCGTCGGCCATCGTGCTCATGCTGTCGAGCCGCACCGGAGCCCCTGCGTCGAGCGACGGCGCGATCGCGGAGGCTCCCTCGGCCTGCACCGCCACCACCCGTACGCCGGGGCGTACCGCCTTCACCGCCAGCGCGACGCCGGCGACCAGGCCGCCACCGCCCGCCGGGACGAGGATGGTCGCCGCGTCGGGCACCTGGTCGAGCATCTCGAGGCCGACCGTGCCCTGTCCGACGACCACGTCGGGGTGGTCGAACGGGTGGATGAACGTGGCGCCCGTGCGGTCGGCGTACGCCAGGGCCTCGCGGAGGGCGTCGTCGAAGTACCGGCCCGCGAAGACGACCTCCGCGCCGTACGCGCGGGTCGCGCGCTCCTTGGGGATCGGTGCCCCCTCCGGCATGAAGACCGTCGCGGGGATGCCGAGCTGCTGGGCGGCCAGCGCGACACCCTGGGCATGGTTGCCGGCACTCGCGGCGACGACACCGGCGGCGCGCTCCCGAGCGGAGAGCCGCGCGATGCGCACGAACGCGCCACGCAGCTTGAACGAACCGGTGCGCTGCAGGTTCTCGCACTTGAGGTGGACCTGCTGGCCGGTCAGGTCGGAGAGCCACCTCGACTCCACGACCGGGGTCCGCACGGCCGTGCCGGCGAGGATGTCGCGTGCCGCCTCGACGTCGGCGAGCCCGAGGATCACGGCGCGCCTCCAGCCGGTCCCTCGATGGCATGGATCTCCGCCGCGTACTCGGGGTCGGAGAGCCGACCGAGGTGCACGACGACGGCGTTGGCGACAGCGGCGAGGGGGACGGCGATCAGCGCGCCCGCCGGCCCGGCCAGGATCACGCCGGCGCCGATCGCGACGATGACGCCGAGCGGGTGGACGGACACGAACCGGCCGAGGACGAGCGGCTGCAGCACGTGGGCCTCGACCTCCTGCACGCCGACCACGACGGCCAGCATGATCAGCGCCTTGACCGGTCCGACCGTCACCAGGGCGACGAGGGTCGCCACAAGGCCGGCGAGCGTCGCACCGACCATCGGCACGAAGGCACCGAGGAAGACGAGGACGCCGATCGGCAGCACCAGGGGTACGCCGAGGATGACGGCACCGATCATGATCCCGCCCGCGTCGACGAGCGCGACGATGACCGTCGCCCGCACGAACTGCGTGAGCGAGACCCAGGCGACACGGCCGGAGGAGTCGGCGGCCTCGCGCGCGGCGCGCGGGAAGATCCGGACCAGCCAGGCCCAGATCCGGTGACCGTCGGCGAGGAAGAAGTAGGTCGAGAAGAGCACGATGAACATGCCGGCGACCACGTGGCCGACCGCGGTCGTCCACTCGGTGACCTGCCCGACCTGGATGTGCTTGGAGCGCTCCGTGATGGCCTTCTGCGCGCTCGCGATCCAGTCGTTGATCTGCGAGTCGCTGGCGTCGATCGGGCCGGTCTGCAGCCAGCGACGGATCTCCCCGAGGCCGCCGGCGACCTGGTCGGCGAGGTCGCTGGCACCGGCGGCGACCTGGTTGCCGACGAACGAGAGCAGCCCGACGACGGTCGCCAGCCCGAGCAGGACGGTGACGCCCGCGGAGAGCCCCCGCGGGATGCCGAGGCGCGCCAGCAGCCGCACGAACGGCGACACGAGGGCGCTGATCAGCAGCGCGATGACGAGGGGGATGGTCAGCACCCGGAAGTGCCAGATCGCCGCGGCGGCGCCACCGGCCGCGATGGCGATGACGATCAGGCGCCAGGACCAGGCGGCGGCGAGGTCGAGGCCCCACGGCACCTGCGCCCGGCTGAAGTTGGAGGGGCCGGTACGGATCGGCTCGACGTCGTTGCGGCGCTCGGCACGCAGCTGCGCCCACTGGTGGGCGAGCAGGTGGGCCAGCTTCTCCGTGCGGCTCTCGTCAGCCTCTGCCTGGGCCTGCTCGTCCGACGTCTGGTCCGCCTCGGTCGCGGAGAGCGGCGCCTTGTGGGCGGGCTCGTCGCTCGGGTGCTCGTCCTTCACGCTGGTCAGGCTAGAGGAGTGCCGAAGCCAGCGCCGCGACGACCGCGACGACCAGCGCGCCGGCGAGGACCGGTGCCATCACCAGCGCCCCGATCCGCTCCCCGCGCTCGATCGCCCGCTCGGCGTCGCGGTAGCGCCACCAGCCCAGGACCGCACAGCATCCCCCGGCCACGAGCAGCACCGTGCCGAGCAGCCAGACGGCGGCGTCGCGGACGAACAGGTGCAGCACGGCGACGCCCGCGCCGAGCATGCCCAGGGCCGTGCGCTGCCAGGCGAGGAAGGTCCGTTCGTTGGCCAGGAAGAAGCGGACGTCCGGCTGCTGGCCGGTCTGCTGGCCGGTCCGCTCAGCCAAGTGCCCGCTCCAGGTCGGCGAGGAGGTCGTCGGCGGTCTCGATGCCGACGCTCAGCCGGACCAGGTCCGCCGGCACCTCGAGCGCCGTGCCCGCGACGCTGGCGTGGGTCATCCGGCCGGGATGCTCGATCAGCGACTCGACGCCGCCGAGCGACTCGCCCAGCGTGAAGTCGCGGGTCGACTCGCACACCCGGAGCGCCGCCTCCTCTCCGCCGTGGACCCGGAAGCTGACCATGCCGCCGAAGCGCCTCATCTGCCTGGCCGCCACGTCGTGCCCAGGGTGGGTCTCCAGGCCCGGGTAGATGACCGTGCCCACAGCCGGGTGGCTGCAGAGGAAGTCGACGACCCGCTCGGCGTTGTCGCAGTGCCGGTCCATGCGGACGCCCAGCGTCTTGAGGCCCCGGTGCGTCAGGAAGCTGTCGAACGGCCCCGCGACCGCACCCATGGCGTTCTGGTGGAAGCCGATCCGCTCGGCGACCTCGAGGTCGCGCACGACCACCGCTCCACCGACGACGTCGGAGTGCCCGCCGACGTACTTGGTGGTGGAGTGGACGACGACGTCGGCGCCCAGGGTGAGCGGCTGCTGGAGGTACGGCGAGGCGAAGGTGTTGTCGACCACGAGGAGGGCTCCGGCGTCGTGGGCGACGGCCGCCAGCGCCTCGATGTCGCCGATGGAGAGCAGCGGGTTGGTCGGCGTCTCGACCCAGACCAGCCTCGTCTCACCCGGCCGGATCGCCGCGCGGACGGCGTCGACGTCGGCGAGGTGCGCGGGCGTGTGTGCCAGGCCCCAGGGGCGCGCGACCTTGTCGAAGAGGCGGAACGTGCCGCCGTACGCGTCATCGGGGATGACGGCGTGGTCGCCGGGGCTCGTGAGCGCGCGCAGGACGGTGTCCTCCGCGGCGAGCCCGGAGGCGAACGCGAAGCCGCGCTCCCCCTCCTCGACGGCGGCGAGCGCACCCTCGAGGGCGGTGCGGGTGGGGTTGGCCGAGCGGCTGTACTCGTAGCCACCCCGGAGCCCGCCGACGCCGTCCTGCTTGTAGGTGCTGGTCGCGTAGATCGGCGGGATGACCGCGCCGGTCGTCAGGTCCGGCTCGTAGCCGCCGTGGATGGCGCGGGTCTCGAACCCCGCCTTCTGCGTGTGGTCCTGGCTCACGTTCGCGAGCCTAGACCCCTGCCCACGCCTTGCCCGGACCGGCAGAATTGACCTGCCTGAAGGAGGCCCCGATGTTCTTCAAGAAGACCGAGATGGTGTCACCCGAGCGCGCCCTGCCGGGGCGCGCGACCCAGCCCTTCCAGCTCGCCGAGAAGCACCTCGTGCTCGGCTCGCCGCTGGTCACCGACGACGTGCCTGCCGGCCTGGAGGTCGCCCTGTTCGGCCTCGGCTGCTTCTGGGGCGCCGAGGAGGTCTTCTGGCGGATCCCCGGGGTCTGGTCGACGTCGGTCGGCTACGCGGGCGGCACGACCCCGCACCCGACGTACGAGGAGGTCTGCTCCGGGATGACCGGGCACACGGAGGCCGTGCGGGTGGTCTTCGACCCCGACGCCGTGTCGTACGCCGACCTGGTCCGCGCCTTCTACGAGGTGCATGACCCGACCCAGGGCTATCGCCAGGGCAACGACATCGGTACGCAGTACCGCTCGGCGATCTACTACGACTCCCCCGAGCAGGAGCAGGTGGCCCGCGAGATCACCGCGGCGTACGCCCCCGTGCTCGAGCGCGCGGGCTACGGCGCGATCACCACCGAGATCCGGCCCACGCCGACCTACTACTACGCCGAGGACTACCACCAGCAGTACCTCTACAAGAACCCGAACGGCTACCGCTGCCACTCCGCGACGGGCATCAAGGTCCCGACGACCTGACCGGGCCGTGTCATGCGTCGCGACCGATCGGGGTACCTGACTCCTGTCGCAGATCGCGACGACCACCGGCCGCCGGCCGGTGCCGGGAAAGGAGTAGCCGTGATCGTCCTTGGTCTCGTCCTTCTCATCCTCGGAGCCATCTTCAACATCTCGATCCTGTGGACGCTGGGCATCATCCTCGTCCTGGTCGGTGTGGTGCTCTGGCTCGCCGGCTCGATGGGCCACTCGATCGGCCCGAGGCCGCACTACTGGTGACGCCGGGTGACCCCCGGCTCATCACATCGGAAGCTCCTGGTCAGCTGCTGACCGGGAGCTTCCGGCTTGAGGGCCGCAGTAGCGTCATGGCATGTACTTCGCCCTTGCGATGGCCGCGGTCCTCGTGGCCTCCCTCGCCGCAACGCTCTGGGCCGTCGCCCGCGCCGGATCCGACCCGCAGGTCCTGCCCTCCGACCGGCCCGTGAAGCAGGAGCGTCTCCGCCGCTGACCACCACGTGGTTCCTCGTCACCAGGTGACGGGAAGTCCCGCCCACCAGGCACGACGCGGGGCCGGCACCGGCCCACGGAGGGCTCGCCGTTCACCGACGTCGCTGCCCGAACGGCCACGGGCCTCGCGCTGCCCGGCCGGGGCGGCAACTGAGGGTCAGCCGCGGACGAACGCGGCGAGCCGCTTCAGCGCACCACGCGCCTCGGCGACGGGCAGGATCGGGTAGACGTGCAGCAGCCCGTGGCCGATCTCGAAGACCACCGGCCACCCCACGGCCGCGGCACGGGCGGCGAGCGCCTCGGCCCCCGCGTAGAGCATGTCGTGGGTTCCGCACAGCAGCATCGTGGGCGGCAGGTCGGTCAGGTCACCGAGGGCGGGCGAGACCTGCGGCAGGACCAGGTCGGCCGCCGAGCCGGCCCAGAACAGGGCGTAGGTGTCGTGGTTCTCGATCGACAGCCAGGGGTCGCGCGCCGCCGCCTCCTCGGTGCCAGGCGCGGAGCGGGTCAGGTCGGCCCACGGCGCGATGAGCAGGAGCTTCGCCGGCTGGGCGGGTGCCTCGCCCGACCGGACCAGGTCGCGCACGCCGAGGGCCACGGCCAGCGCCAGCCCACCGCCCGCGGAGTCGCCCGAGACGACCACCTCACCCTCTGCGCACAGCCCCGCGACGTAGCCGGTCAGGGCCGGCACCGAGTCGCGCCAGGTGAACTCCGGCGCCAGCGGGTACGCCGGGAAGACCAGCCGCGCCGACGTACGCCGCGCCAGTGCCGCCGCGAACTTCCACTGCCGCACGTGCGCCGTCGCCGTGTACGAGCCGCCGTGGAGGTGCACCAGCGTCCGCGTGAACGAGCCCGAGCGCGGCGTCGCGACGTACACCGGGAAGCCGCCCCCGGTGCCGATCCACTCCTCGGTGACCACGAAGTCCTTCGCGAGCCACGCCGGCGGGGTCGTCTGCCGCGTCCGGTTCTTCTCGACCAGCTTCGCGCGCAGGCGCTCCGGGTCGGTGATGACCACGGGCGGGTTGAGCCGCGGGAGGGCGAGGGCGACGAGGCGATGCGACAGGCTGGGCACCCTGCGACGGTAGCCGCCCGGCGTGCGCGTGTGACGACCGCCTCCGCGACCCCTAGGGTGGGTCGTGATGGAGTTCACCGGCTACCCCCGACTGTGCCCCTGCGGCACCGGGTCCAACTACGGCGTGTGCTGCGGTCGTCTGATCAGCGGCGCTGCTCAAGCGCGCACCGCCGAGGAGCTGATGCGGTCGCGCTACTCGGCGTACGCCCTCGGCGAGCTCGATCACGTCTTCCGCACCTGGCACCCGCGGACCCGTCCGGACGACGTCAGCCCGGCACCGGGCGTGGAGTTCATCGGCCTCACCATCCTCGACATCGTCGCCGGTGGGCCCGACGACGACCTCGGCGTCGTCGAGTTCATCGCGCGCATGCGGACGCCGGAGGGCGCCGACGAGATGCACGAGCGGAGCCGCTTCAGCCGCCGCGCCGGTCGCTGGATGTACGTCGACGGCAACGTGCCCGACGTGGCGGCGGCCGATGACACGCCCGCTCCGCGCACCATCGAGCTGCCCGTCCAGCGCAGCACGCGTCACGGCCAGGGCTGACCGATGGCGCGCTACGGCGTGACCGTGAAGCCCGGCTCGAAGAAGGGCCCGCTGGTCGAGGTCGGCGAGGACGGTGCGCTGACCCTCTTCGTCCGCGAGCGCGCCGTCGACGGCGCCGCCAACGACGGCGTCGTGAAGCTGCTCAGCGACCACTTCGGAGTGCCGAAGTCACGGATCACGATCGTCCGCGGGCACACCAGCCGCTCCAAGCTGGTCGAGGTCGACTGACCTCAGAGCAGCTCGCCCAGGATCGTCGTACGCCGGGAGTCCAGCGCCGCGACCTGCGCTTCCACCGCCCGCATCTCCTCGTCGATCGGTGGCAGCAGCTCCACGACCCGCGGGAGCACGCGGCGGACCGTGTCGTGCGCGTCCACGATCCGCGAGCGCATCGCGAGGTCCGAGAAGATGTTGTCGAAGAGCGTGTCGAACAGCTTGGCGCCGAGCGACGCCTCGAGCTTGAGGGCGGCCTGGGACCCGATGTCGGCGAGCTCGCGCTCGAGGGCGGCGAGCGCACGCTGCGCCGCACCGATGGCGCGGGTCGCCTCGTCGATGCGGTCGTACTTCACCATGTCGGTGAAGAGCCCCCCGCCCATGAACGTGTCCCAGTTGGACCAGTTGCGGGCACTGCCCAGGAGCCGGTCGGCATCCGCGAGGGCGCGTCGCGCGTCGACTGCCGCCACCGCGGCCTCGTGCAGCTCCTTGAGCCGGGCCGAGAGCGTGCCACGTTCCTCGGCGATGCCGGCGAGCTCGGCCCCGGACCTCGCTCCCGTGGCCGCCAGCAGCTCCTCCTTCGCCATCAGCGCCGCCTCGAGCTCGTCATCCACGGCGCGGTACGCCGACAGCTGCTGGTTGAGCCGCGACAGGTCCGCGTCGAGAGCCGCGAGCCGCCCGTGCGCCTCCGCCGCCAGGTAGGAGGCGCGGTCGCGCTCCGCACGCTCGCGGGCGAGTGCGCTGTCACGCTGCAGGGTGAGCGCGGCCCAGATCCGCGTGGGCGACATCGTCTCGAGGCGGGTCACGCCCGCCTGCTGCTCGACCAGCTCGGCGGCGGAGGCGTCAGCCGCCCGGCGAGCCTCGTCACGAGCGGCCAGGGTCGACTCGACACGCTCGCGCAGGCGGTCGCGCTCGGCGACCCTGCGCCGCGCCTCCTCCAGCCGGAAGGCGACCTCGTCAGCGGCGACCACCTCAGCCCCGCACGATGTAGGCGAGGAGGTCCTGACGCGTGACGACGCCGACCGGCTTGCCGTCCTCCTGCACGAGCAGGGCGTCGGCGTGCTCGAGGGCGGCGACCGCCTCCGATGCCGGAGCCGTGGAGCCGATCGTCGGCAGCGGCGCCGACATGTGGCTCTCGACGGAGTCGGTCAGCTTCGCGTCGCCGGCGTAGAGGGCATCGAGGAGCGTCCGCTCGTCGACGGATCCCGCGACCTCGGCGGCGACCACGGGCGGCTCAGCGCGCACGACCGGCATCTGCGAGACGCCGTACTCCCGGAGGATGTGGACGGCGTCCGCGATCGTCTCGGTGGGATGGGTGTGCACGAGGTCCGGCAGCTGGCCGGACTTGCCGCGCAGCACCTCGCCGACGGTCTTCTCGGCCGCGGCCTCGACGCCCGTCGGAAAGCCGTACGACGCCAGCCACTCGTCGTTGAAGACCTTCGTCAGGTAGCCGCGGCCCGAGTCCGGCAGCAGGACGACGATGACGGCGTCGGTGCGCCCCTGCGCCGCCAGCTCCTCGGCGAGCTGCTTCGCGGCGTACGCCGCCATGCCGGACGAGCCACCGACCAGGAGCGCGTCCTCGCGCGCCAGCCGACGGGTGAAGGCGAAGGAGTCCGCGTCGGAGACCTCGATGATCCGGTCGGCGATCTCACGGTCGTACGTCTCCGGCCAGAAGTCCTCCCCCACGCCTTCGACCAGGTACGGACGCCCGCTGCCTCCCGAGTACACCGAGCCGGCCGGGTCCGCGCCGATGACCTGGATCTCCGGGTTGCGCTCCTTCAGGTAGCGCCCGATGCCGCTGATCGTGCCGCCCGTGCCCACACCCGCGACGAAGTGGGTGACCTTACCGTCGGTCTGCTCCCAGATCTCGGGCCCGGTGGTCTCGTAGTGCGACCGCGGGTTGTCGGGGTTGGAGTACTGGTCGGGCTTCCACGCGCCCGGGATCTCGCGCACGAGGCGGTCGCTCACGTTGTAGTAGCTGTCCGGGTGCTCGGGGGCCACCGCGGTCGGGCAGACGACCACGCGCGCGCCGTACGCCTTGAGGACGTTGCGCTTGTCCTCGCTGACCTTGTCGGGGCAGACGAAGACGCACTGGTAGCCCTTCTGCTGCGCCACCATCGCCAGCCCGACGCCGGTGTTGCCCGAGGTCGGCTCCACGATCGTGCCGCCGGGCTGCAGCCGGCCCGACGCCTCCGCGGCCTCGATCATCCGGGTCGCGATCCGGTCCTTCACGGAGCCGCCGGGGTTGAGGTACTCGACCTTCGCCAGGACGAGGGGGCCGGGGGCCTGACCCACCGCGTCCAGGGCGCGCGTGATCCGGACGAGCGGGGTGTTGCCGATCAGCTCCAGGAGCGAGTTCGCGTAGTCCACGTCACACAGGCTAGGGCGGCCCGGCAAGAGGGGTACCGGAACCTCTGAGGGGAAAGGAGCGGTCACCTACAGTGGTGGACATGTCCAGGACCGAGACCGTGCGCAAGGTGGCCTCCGCAGCCGCCGTCGGCGGCGGCGGTGTCTCCGCACTCGGGCTCGGCCTGTACGGCGTCCTGCGCGCCGAGGCACTGCTGGCCCGTCGCGCGATCGGCGACCCGCTCGACGAGCCGCCCCCCAACGCCTCTGGCTGGTACGGACGCAAGCGCCCCGGGCCCGCGATCCGGATCGCCCTCCTCGGCGACTCGGCCGCCGCGGGCTACGGCGTCGACGACGTCGAGGAGACACCGGGCGCCCACATCGCCTCCGGCATCGCGGCGGCGGCTGACCGGCGCGTCTACCTCGGCTGCTTCGCCGTCGTCGGGGCACAGACCTCCAACCTCATGGACCAGATCGACCGCGCCCTGCTCATCGAGCCTGAGCTCGTGATCATCTCCATCGGCGCCAACGACGTGACCCACGGCGTCCTGCCCAGCACCTCGGTCAAGCAGCTCGACGCCTGCCTGGGCCGGCTCCGCAACGCCGGCATCGAGATCGTCATGGGCACCTGCCCCGACCTCGGCACGGTCCGCCCGATCAACCCGCCGCTGCGCCAGTGGGCGCGGCTGATGTCGCGTCGCATGGCGACGGCGCAGGCGATCTCGATCGTCGAGGCCGGTGGACGCTCGGTCTCGCTGGGCAACATGCTCGGCCCCGAGTTCGCCGCCCGGCCCACCGACCTCTTCGGCCCGGACCGGTTCCACCCGTCCGCCGCAGGGTACGCCGCCCTGGCCGGCGCCCTCCTCCCCTCCGCGCTCGCAGCCCTGGGCCTCGGCCCCGTCGACGACACGCCACAGGCCGCCCGCGGCGAGGGTGTCCGTTCGCTGACCCGCGCGGCCTCCGAGGCGGCGCGCACTCCGGGCACCGAGCTGGACGGCACGCACCAGCCCGCCCGCGGCGTTCGGGGCCTGCTCGTCGAGCTGCGCCACCGCCGCCGCGAGCCGCAGGTCGCCGTCGAGAAGCCGTCCGCCGAGCTGGAGCCGGCCGAGCCCGCCTGAGCGAGCGACGACCTCTCCCCACGACGCACGAAGCCCCCGTTCCGGAGAACGGGGGCTTCGCGGATTCCGGGCGGGCCGCTCGTCCGTGGTCGAGCTCGCGCGCGGAACCTGGACGTCAGTCCTGGTTGAGGATCGAGAGGATCCGCAGCAGGTTGGTGTAGATCCAGACCAGGCTCACGGTCATCGCGAACGACGCGCGCCACGACTCCCGCTCGGGCAGCCCGTAGGCGATGCCGCGCTCGACGAAGTCGAAGTCCATGATCAGCATGAACACGCCGAGCACGAGGCCGCCGATCGCGAAGATCAGGCCGACGCCGCCGTTGTCGAAGAGGCCGATCGGGTGACCGAGGAGGCTGAGCACCATCTCGATCAGGCCGATACCGACCATGCCGAACATCGCCGCGGTGACGCCCCGACGGAACTTGTCACCGACCTTGATGTTGAGGAACTTGTACGCCGCGAGCGTGCCCGCGAAGGCGCCGAAGGTGCCGAGGACGGCGCCCGTGACGACGCCCTGGCCGGCGTACGCGTCGAAGACCTTGGAGATCGCGCCCATCGCGAGGCCCTCGGCCGCACAGAACGCGAGGACGAGCGCGGGGCTGATCTGGCGCTTGAAGGAGTTGACCAGCGACAGGGCGAACGCGGCGAGGCCACCGATCATCGAGGCGGCGTAGAGCTTCGCCTGGCTGTCGGTGCCGGTGACCGGGTCGTTGAGGTCCCCCGTCAGGACCCAGGTGGCGGCGGCCACGAGGACGACGACACCGAGCGAGATGCCCGTGCTCTGGACGACGGAGTCGATCGACATGGTGCGCGTCGCCTGCGGGGCCGCCGGTGCGTAGCCCGGAGGCGGCGGCGGGTAGCCGCCCTGCTGGTAGCCGTAGCCCTGCTGGACGTAGCCGCCCTGACCGTTGAACTCCGGGCTGTTGTTGAAGACCGGGTTGTTGCTCCTCATCGAGGTCCCTCCTGGAGATCTCGTGACGGGCGCCCATCTGACGCGCCGTCCTGCCCCACCAGTCTAGGTGGGACGACACCGGGGACAACGGGCGAACGGGGCATCGAGTTCCCGGACGGCGCCAGCCTGCGGCCTGATCCGTCGATCAGCCCTCGAACGGCTCGAGGAGGCGGTCGACGAGACGACCGAAGTCGCGGAGCTCATCGGCGTCGAGGTGGTCGATCACGAGGCGGCGTACGGCGGCGACGTGGCCGGGCGCGGCCTCGGCGATCGCCTCGCGACCGGCCGCGGTGATGCCGACGAACGAGCCGCGGCCGTCCTCCGCGCACTCCGAGCGCTCGACCAGGCCCCGCCCCTGCATGCGCTTGAGCTGGTGAGAGACGCGACTGCGCTCCCAGCCGAGGTTGTCGGCGAGCTCGGAGATGCGGACGCGCCCGTCGGGTACGTCGGTGAGCTGCACGAGGACCCCGAAGTCCGCCATCGACAGGTCGGAGCTCGCGGACATGTCGCGGGCGAGCGTCGCGGTGAGCTCGCGGTTGAGGCGCAGCCAGTTGCGCCAGATGCGCTGCTGCTCGTCGGAGAGCCACGGGGTCGTCATGGACCCATCATACAACGTTGGTTGACACATCACCTTTAAAGCGGGAGTATGGTGAAAGTAGTTGATGCGTCACTCAATCGGGTGAGCGCCCCACCAACAAGAGGAGATAGTCATGAGCACCACCACCGTTCCCGCCTCGCTCGCCGAGCTGACCGGCTCCTGGACCCTCGACACCGCGCACTCCCGCGTCGGCTTCGTCGCCCGCCACGCGATGGTCACGAAGGTCCGCGGCGCGTTCAACGAGTTCGAGGGGAGCGCGGTCGTCGGCGACGGCGGCATCGACTCCGCCCAGATCGACCTCACGATCCAGGTCGCCTCCATCGACACCCGCAACGCCGACCGCGACGGGCACCTGAAGACCGGCGACTTCCTCGCCGCCGAGAAGTTCCCCACGATCACCTTCCACTCCACGTCGGTCAAGGCCGCCGGTGAGACGCTCGAGGTCACGGGCGACCTGACCATCAAGGACGTCACGAAGTCGGTCACCATCCCGTTCGAGTTCGACGGCGCCGCACTGGACCCGTTCGGTAACGTCCGCGCCGGCTTCGAGGGCTCGATCGCGATCCAGCGCAGCGACTACGGCATCACGTGGAACGCAGCCCTGGAGACCGGTGGCGTCCTCGTCAGCGACAAGATCGTCCTCGAGTTCGAGGTCTCCGCGGTCAAGGCCGCCTGACCGATCACCGACCAGCAGCGAAGGAAGCGAAGATGAGCGAGATCGTCGTCCGGGAGAACCCGAGCGAGCACCGCTACGAGATCCACGTCGACGGCAGCCTGGCCGGCTTCACCGTCTACGAGCCCGGCGACGGCCTGCTCGCCTTCGTCCACACCGAGATCGACGAGGCGTACGCCGGTCAGGGCCTCGCAAAGATCCTGATCCGCACCACGCTCGACGACGTGCGCAGCCGCGGCCTCGCGGTGCTGCCGTTCTGCCCGTTCGTGCGCGGCTTCATCCAGAAGAACGCCGACTACGTCGACCTGGTCCCGGCCGACCAGCGGGCGCGGTTCGACCTGGCCTGATCCGCCGTCACCCGAGCGGTGCCCCCGGTGGGGCTCGAACCCACACTGTGCCGCTTTTAAGGCGGCTGCCTCTGCCGATTGGGCCACGGGGGCGGCGCCCAGCCTAGTGACAGGCGGGCGCCGCCCCCGTAGCCCGTTCCTGCCCCGGTAGCGTGCGGACATGCCCGAGATCCAGTTCGCGCCCACGCCCGCCGGCGACCTCGCCTACGTCCGCCGCGGCAGCGGCTCACCGCTGCTCCTCGTGATGGGCGTGGCCGGCCACCACCGGATGTGGTCAGAGGAGTTCCTCGACGCCCTGGCGGAGGAGCACGACGTCGTGGCATTCGACAACCGCGGCATCGGGCAGAGCTTCCGCGCCGAGCCCGGCTTCACGCTCGACGACCTCGCCGCCGACGCGGTCGCCGTGCTCGACCACCTGGGCTGGGAGACCGCACATCTCATGGGCATCTCGATGGGCGGCGCGATCGCCCAGGTCGTCGCACTCACCCACCCGGGCCGCGTGCGCACGCTGGTCCTGGGCTGCACGTGGCCCGACGGCGACGACGCGTGGGCGCCGGGGGTCACGAAGCTCGCCGACGCGGCGAACGCCGGAGATGCCCTGTCCTCGGCCCGCCTCATGTTCGAGGCGAACGTCTCCCCCGCGTGCGCGGCGGTGCCGGGGCGGTTCGAGGCCTTCTGCGAGGACGCCGCTGCGGTGAAGGTGCCGGGTCCGGTGATCCTCATGCAGATGGGCGCGGCGATCGCCCACCACGCCAGCGACCGGCTCACCGGGCTGGCTCTGCCCACGCTCGTCGTCCACGGCACCGTCGACGACGTGATCAAGGTCGAGGCCGGCCAGCGCATCGCCGACCTCGTGCCCGACGCCGGGCTCGCCCTGCTCGAGGGCGTCGGCCACATGTTCTTCTGGGAAGCACCCTCCCGCTCGGCGGAGGTGGTGCTGGCGCACACCTCGGCCTGATCAGGCGCGCGCGGCCTCGCCGAGCACGGCGTCGAGCATCTCCTCGGTCAGCCTGCCGGTGAAGGTGTTCTGCTGGCTGGGGTGGTAGCTGCCGAGCAGCACCACCTCACGGCCGTCGGGCGCGGTCAGCACCGCGCGGGCGCCGTGACCGAAACGGGGCTTGGGGCGGGGCACGCCGAAGCCCGCGGCCTTGAAGGCGCGCAGGGCGGCCTCCCAGCCGAAGGAGCCCAGTGCGACGACCGCCCGGACGTGCGGGGCCACGAGCACGATCTCGGCCTCGATCCACGGGGCGCAGGTGTCGCGCTCCTCTGTGGTCGGCTTGTTGTCCGGCGGAGCACAGCGGACTGCCGCCACCATCCGCGCATCGAGGAGTCGCTGGCCGTCACCCGCGTGCTCACTGGTCGCCTGCGCGGCGAGGCCGACGCGGTGCAGCGCGGCGAACAGCCAGTCACCGGACCGGTCACCCGTGAAGATCCGGCCGGTGCGGTTGCCGCCGTGCGCGGCCGGCGCGAGGCCGACGATCAGGACACGCGGTGTCTCGCTCCCCCACCCCGCGATCGGCCGGCCCCAGTAGGGCTGGTCGGAGAAGGACGCCCGCTTCTCGACCGCGACCTTCTCGCGCCACGCGACGAGGCGCGGGCACGCGGCACAGACCGAGACGGCGGAGTCCAGGAGGGGAAGGCTGCCGACGCCCGCGCCCTCACGGACGCCGACAGCGGAGGTGGCCGGGACCGTCTTGCGCAGGAAGGGGTCGTCCGGCCACCCCGTCCCGGGCGGCACCGGCGACGGGAAGAGCTCGCCGGTCAGCGGGTGGGGAAACTCGGAAGCCACCCGCACATCCTGCTACGCCGCCCGGGCAGCCTGGGACGCGGCTCAGAGTCGCGGCTCAGAGTCGCGTCGCGGGGTCGTCGTCCTTCCAGGTCTCGGTGAAGGTCGGCGCCGCCGGGCCACGCTGCGGCATCGCAGCGGCCTCCGCGTCGGCGAGCCGCGGAGCGTCGTACGACTCCGGCTCCATCGGGTCGACGGCGAACGGGTCACGCCCGGTCTCGTCGTCCTTGTGCATCAGGTGGCGGGCCTTGTCGGCCGTCGCCATCACCTTCTCCCGGGCCACCTCGGTGGCGTGCGGCGCCTCTTTCATCACGTGGCGGATCTGCTCGTAGCGGCCGCGGCCGGCCTTCGCCCCCAGGACGTAGCCGACCCCGCCGGCGGCGAGCATGCTCATTCGGTGCAAGCGCATGACGATCTCCCTTCGTTGCGTCCGTCTCCTACCCCTTGCCCCCTCAGGCGCGGGGCAAACGGTGCGAACACGAGAGAGATCTCAGGCCATCGACCAGGCGATCCCGTCGAGGATGTCGGCCTCGGAGACCACGATGCTCTCCGCGGAGGTACGCCGCAGGATGCGGTCGAGGATCAGCGCACCCGCCCCGATGACGTCGGCCCGGCCGGGGTGCATGAACGGCAGCGCGAGCCGCTCCTCGACGCTCATCGCGAGCAGGCGCTCGGCGAAGGCGTGCACGTCGGCCCGCTCCAGCACGGCCTGGTCGATCGCGTCACGGTCATAGGAGGTCAGCTCGAGGACCCCCGCGGCCACGGTGATGATCGTGCCCGCGACGCCCACCACGGTCTGCGCCAGGGACGGGTCGACCGGGCAGGCGTCGAGGTGGGCGTCGATGTCAGCGACCGCGGCCGCGATCTCGGCCTCGGTCGGCGGATCGGTGTGCAGGTGGCGCTCGTGCATCCGGACCGACCCGATGTCCATGGAGTCCTCGGCCTCCGGCGCGGTGTCGCCCAGGATCATCTCGGTCGAGCCTCCGCCGATGTCGAGCACGAGGACCGGCGAGGCAGGGACCGAGCGCAGGTTGCGGACCGCGCCGTCGAAGGAGAGGCGCGCCTCCTCGTGGCCGGCGACGACCTCGGGCTCGATGCCGAGGCGCTGCTTCACGCCGGCGGCGAAGACGTGGCCGTTGGAGGCGTCACGCGTGGCGGAGGTCGCGCAGAACCGGATCGCCTCCACCGGGCGTCCATCGGCCGCGGACTGCCGGATCAGGTCGGCGTACTCGTCGATGGCGGCGAACGCGCGGTCCATCGCCTCGTCGGCGAGCTCGCCGGTGCGGTCCACGCCCTGGCCGAGACGGACCATCCGCGAGGTGCGCACGTGGACGTCGGCGCCGCCCTCCGGGGAGAGGGTGGCGATCATCAGCTTGATCGTGTTGGTGCCGCAGTCGACCGCCGCGACGACCCTGCTCACGACAGTGGCTTCTCGGTGCCGGGGCCGACGCAGGGGCCGGACGTCCACCACTCACCGAGGATGTCGAGCACCTCGTCCCCGAGGGGGTTCACGCCGCGACCGCGGGCCAGCGAGTGACCGGCGAGGACGTGCAGGCACTTGACGCGGTCCGGCATGCCGCCGGCCGAGATCCCCGCGATCTCGGGGACGTCGCAGCCGGCGATCTCGCCGATCTCGGTGCGGGCGGCGATGTAGTCCTCGTGGGCCGCGCGATAGCGCTCGGCCAGCTCCGCGTCGGTCGCCAGGCGCTCCTGCATCTCCTTCATCAGGCCATCGGCCTCGAGGGTGCCGATGCGGGACGCAGCGCGCGGGCAGGTCAGGTAGTACGTCGTCGGGAACGGCGTGCCGTCCTCCAGGCGCGGAGGCGTCGTCACCACGTCGGGGTTGCCGCACGGGCACCGGTGGCCGATCTCGTGGATGGACCGCGGCAGGCGCCCGAGCTGGGCCTCGACGGCCTTCACGTCCTGGGGCGCCAGGGGTTCGGGGCTCACTGCTGCTTCTCCTCGGGGTTGCCGGCGGCCTCCACGGAGTCCCAGACGGTGGAGTACCACGCGACCGGGTCGGTGCCGGGGGCGTCGGCGGGGTCGGCGAGCTTCTCGACCGAGCCGATCGGCTGGCCGTTCTCGTCGAGGGCGATCAGGCTGTCCTCGCCCGGCATCACGTAGCCGAACCGGAGCCGCGCCTGCTGCCGGACGTACGCGTCGTCCTTGAAGCGCTTCTTCTCGTCCTGGAGCTTGTCGATCTGGGCCTGGGTCTGCGTGATCTGCGTGCGCAGCTGGTCCATCTCGGCGCGCTGCTGGAACCACGCGCGGAAGCTGGAGGCCCAGGAGACCGCCAGCACGGCGAGCACGAGCAGGAGGACGACGGCGCGGCTGGTGATCCGCGGCGTCTCACGCGCTCCTGCGGCTGCCGCGGCGGCGGCGTTGCGCAGCGTCGTACGGCCGGCGGCCAGGCCTCGGCCCGGTCCGGCCTGCCCGCGGTTCACACCGCGGGCCGGCGTACGACGCTGCGCAGCCACTGCTCGATCAGCCCTGGTAGCGCGGGAACGCCGAGGCGCCGGCGTAGCGGGCGGCGTCGCCGAGCTGGTCCTCGATGCGCAGGAGCTGGTTGTACTTCGCGACGCGCTCGGAGCGGGCCGGGGCGCCGGTCTTGATCTGGCCGCAGTTCGTGGCGACGGCGAGGTCGGCGATCGTGACGTCCTCGGTCTCACCGGAGCGGTGCGACATCATGTTCCGGTAGCCGGCACGGTGGGCGTACTCGACGGCGTCGAGGGTCTCCGTGAGCGAGCCGATCTGGTTGACCTTGACCAGCATGGCGTTGGCCTGGCCGCCGGTGACGCCGCGGACGAGGCGCTCGGTGTTGGTGACGAAGAGGTCGTCGCCCACCAGCTGGGTCTTCGAGCCGAGCTCGTCGGTGATCTGCTTCCAGCCGTCCCAGTCCTCCTCGTCGAGGGGGTCCTCGATCGAGACGATCGGGTAGTTGGCGACGAGGTCGGCGTAGTACGCGATCATCTCGGCGCTGGTCTTGGACTGACCCTCGAACGTGTAGACGCCGTCCTCGCAGAACTCCGTGGCGGCGACGTCGAGCGCGAGGACGACGTCCTTGCCGAGCTCGTAGCCGGCCTTGGCGATCGCCTCGGCGATGAGGTCGAGGGCGGCCCGGTTGGACTCGAGGTTCGGCGCGAAGCCACCCTCGTCGCCGACGGCCGTGGCCAGGCCCTTCTCCTTCAGGACGCCCTTGAGCGTGTGGTAGACCTCGGCACCGACGCGGAGGGCCTCGGCGAACGACGGGGCGCCGATCGGCGCGATCATGAACTCCTGGATGTCGACGTTGGTGTCCGCGTGGGCACCGCCGTTGAGGATGTTCATCATCGGGACCGGGAGCACGTGGGCGTTGGAGCCGCCGACGTACTTGAAGAGCGGGAGGCCGGCCGAGTCGGCAGCGGCGTGCGCGACGGCGAGCGAGACGCCCAGGATCGCGTTGGCGCCGAGCTTGCCCTTGTTGGCGGTGCCGTCCAGGTCGAGCATCGTCTGGTCGATGAGGCGCTGGTCCTCGGCCTCGAGGCCGATGATCGCGTCGGCGATGACGTCGACGACGGCCTTGACCGCGTTGACGACGCCCTTCCCGACGTAGCGGTCGCCGCCGTCACGGAGCTCGACGGCCTCGAAGGCACCGGTGGAGGCGCCGGACGGGACCGCGGCGCGACCGAACGCGCCGTCCTCCAGCTGGATCTCGACCTCGACGGTGGGGTTGCCACGCGAGTCGAGGATCTCGCGGGCGCCGACGGCAGCGATGGAAGCCACTCTTGCTCCTGGGTTACGACAGGGATGATGTCGAGGCCAGCCTATCGGCGTACCGGGCCGGCTTCGGGAGGCACGCGCGCGGGTGGGACGGCGCCCCACGCCACGCCGGCGGCGCATGCGCAGCATCCGGGCGCGTGGACCCCGGCTACGGGTCGCCGCGCTCCGCGCGCTCGGCCGCCTTGGCGGCCTGCCACATCTCCTCGATCTCCTCGAGGGTGAACGTACGCCCCGACTCCGCCTCGGGACCGAAGACGTGAGGGTTGCGGCGACGCATCTTGGCGGTCAGGCCCGCGACCACGTCGTCCATCGTGAAGGCGCCGGCCTCCTCGGCGATCGCGGCGTGGAAGTAGATCTGCAGCAGCAGGTCGCCCAGCTCGTCGCAGAGGTGGTGCGGATCGCCCTCCGCGATCGCCTCGAGCACCTCGTCGGCCTCCTCACGGAGGTACGGCGCGAGGCTCTCGTGGGTCTGCGCGCCCTTCCAGGCACAGCGCTCGCGCATGGTGCGCATCAGCGCGAGGAACTCGACCAGCCCCTCTCCCCCGGCCGGCCCGGGCGCGCCGACTGCCCCGCTCATCCCGGCAGCGAGCCGCAGCGCTGGTCGGCGGGGAGCGCGGCAGCCGCCTTCTGGTCGAGCGGCGCGGCGGCGTCGTCGGCGGGGACCGAGAGCGAGCCGTTCGCACCGTTCCAGGTGACCGCGTCGAGGTCGACGGTGCCGAACCGCGGGTCGATGTCGACGTCGTGCTTGGCACGCCAGGCCTTGAACACCTGCGCGCCCAGCGCGACCGCCTGCTGCGGCGACTGGGCCGAGGCGCGCCCGACCAGCTGGAGCACCGCCTGGCGCGTGCCCTCGAGCTCGAGCCGCTCGGAGAGCACGGTGCGGATCTCGTCCGGCGCCGTGGCCACCGTCTTGGCCGCCTCCTGGCGGACGCCGGCACGGACCTTGGCCATGTCGATGCCCGCCTCCTTCGCGAACACCGGCAGCAGCCGGGCGGTCACGAGCGTCTCGACCGCGGCGCTGCGGAGCAGCGCCATCGGGAGGACGGCGCCCTGCTGGGCGAGCCCGGGCTCCTCCAGCTCGCAGAAGTCCGCGGCCAGGTCGTCGACGGCCGACAGGCGGATCGCGTGGCCGTCGACCACCGCGGCGTCTCCGGGATGGAGGGCCGGTCCGCCGGAGCAGGCGGAGGTGGCGCTGACGGCGAGGGCGACGGCGGCGAGCGCCGCCCGGCGTACGTGGGTCACCGTGCCATCAAACCCGGTGCGCCCACGAAGTGCACGCGATCCGCGTCGGCGCGTCCGTCAGGACGGGCGCATCGAGGCGAAGATCAGCCGACGCTCCTCGGCAGCGCGGCGCCGCCGACCGAGCCAGGTGGTGCGCTCCTCGGCCGCCGCCGTCACGGACCGCAGCAGCCCCTCGATCTCGTCGAGCGCCTCGTGCATCGAGTGACCGGGGCGGAGGATCCCCGTCGCCTGCGCCAGCCGCAGCAGGTGGTGCTCGGTCAGGTGGTCGTGCAGCGGGTTGCCGATCCACGTGTCGAGCTCGCGCTTGATCTCGGCGGAGTGCCGGAGGGCGTGCGCCCAGGCCGTCCGCAGTGCGTCGACCGGCTCGCCGTCGCCACACTCCATCTCGGTCTCGAAGCAGCCGTCGACCACGGTGACCCACCGCTGGTGCAGGGTCCGCAGCGGCCGCTCGTCGGCGACCGCGTCGGCCGGCTGGCGGGGCGAGATGACGGTCGCCGCAGCGGGCGGGGCGAGCGGACCGGAGCCGGTCGTGGCGGTGGCGACATAGGTCGGGATCTCGTGGGGCATCGGGGGTCTCCTCGTCGGGGCGTGGTCCCACCGTCCTCTTCGCGCAGGCTGGCCGGCATCCGCCGGATGGCGTAACTGCCGCCCCCCCCAGTCCCGCCGGGGGTCCCCGGCACTGGGGTCAGCCCCCGAGGCCCTCGGCCGCGGCGACGAGCGCGGCGAGCTGCACCCGCGAGCCGATCGCCAGCTTCGTGTAGACGCTGGAGAGGTGCGCCTGGACGGTGCGTGTGGACAGGCACAGCTCCTCCGCGATCTGGGGGTTCGTCATCCCCCGACCCGCACGGGCCGCCACGGCGCGCTCGGCACGGGTGAGGCGGGCGAGGGGGTCGGCTGCCGGCGCGCGCCGGGCCGGGGCGTCGCTCGCGTGCGCCAGCAGCAGGCCGGCCTGCGCCGCAGCCCGGGTCGCGGTGAGGTCGTGGAAGATGTCGGTCGCCTCGCGCAGCAGCGGCAGGGCGCGCGAGGCCTCGCCGCGACCGGTCCAGCAGCGCGCGAGGTCGAGCAGCGCCTTGCCCTTCCAGTAGGGGCGGTCCGCAACGGCGTACGCCGCGACCGCGCGGGCCAGACGGTCGGGGTCGTCGCCGACGAGCCCGGCGCACTGGTCGGCGCAGGCCTGCGCTCCGGGGACACCGTGGGCCAGGGCCGCCCCGTCCGCGGCGACCCGCGCCACGTCCTGCGCCAGCTGCAGGTCGCCGAACCGGAGCGCGGACCGGACCAGCGTGGGGGCGATCAGCCGCCACATCAGGAACCACGGACGCTGGCGGCTGCAGTACCAGGCGCCGACCAGGTGCCGGTGCCCCTCGGCAGCGGACGCGGCCGCGACAGCGCGCCCGAGGAGCAGCCAGTCCTCGCCGTACGAGCCGACGGCGCTCAGCCGGTGGGATCCCGCGGTCGCGACCAGCTGGCGGGCGGAGACCGAGTCGCCCCTGCCGGCTGCGACCAGCGCGGCGACTCCCCAGCCGATCGGGCTGGCGACGAGGTTGCCGGTCGCCTCGGCGAGCGTGACCAGCTGGCTGCAGTCGCGCTCCGCACCACCCCAGTCACCCGCCACGAAACGGGTGACGGCGCGGAAGCCGAGCAGCCACGGCAGCGCGAGGTCGATGCCGGCGAGACGGCCCACCTCGATCGCGTCGTCGAGGGCCTTCTCCGCGTCGGCGACGCGGTCCGCGTCGAGCCAGGCGGCGGAGAGCATGATCGCCGTGACCGCGTGCGACACCGCTCCGGGCCCCTCCCGGCCGGCGGCGTCCCGTGCCCGGTGCGCGAGCCGGGCCGCCGTCACCGGGTCGCCCCGCGCGTGGACGACCGCCGCCTCGGCGGCAAGCGCTTCCGCGACCACGTTCGGGTCGTGGCCGCGCTCGCCGAGGATCCGTGCCTGGGCCGCGAGCAGGTGGCACGTGTCCACGTCACCGCTGAGGAAGTTCGCCGACGCGGCACGAGCGAGGCAGAGCCCCTTCACCGCGGGCGCGGTGGCCAGGTCGGCCGCGACACGCATCCGGGCGGCAGACTCCGCCAGCCTGCCCGTACGCAGCAGCATCAGGCCGATGACGCCCTCGACCTCCGCGCGGACGGCCCGGTCCGGCGTACCGACGAGGAGCCGCGCTGCCGTCGTCGCGGCCTCCTCCATGCGGCCGCTCTCCATCTCCGCCCACAGGCGCTGGAGCTCGGAGTCCTGGCCCGGCCGAGGGTCCATGCGCCCACGGTAGGCCTGCCGGCGGAGGTCCGACCCCCGGCAGGGTCACCAGCCACGGTCACCAGCACTGTCCGGTACCGATGGGCCATTGCCCCCGGGGACGTGCCGCGCCGCGGCTGGCGTCAGTCCCTGGCGTCAGTCCCTGGCGTCGAGCACCGTGTCGATCACCAGCCGGGCCCACTCGAGGAGCTCGAGGTCACGGATCGGCTGGCCGCCGATCGGCTTGGTGAGCGGACGCGGCACCAGCACGGTCGAGGTCGCCGGCTTGACCAGCGAACCCTTGTAGATCCGGTTGAGGCGGACCACCTTCGAGTCCGGCAGGTCGACCGGTGCGAAGCGCACGTGCTTGCCCGCGATGGTCACCTCGGAGATGCCGGCCTGGCGCGCGCGGGCCCGGAAGCGGGCGACCTGCAGCAGGCTGGTCACCGACGTCGGCGGGTTGCCGTAGCGGTCCAGCATCTCCTCGGAGATGGCGACGACGTCCTCGTCACTGCGCACCTCGGCGAGGCGCTTGTACATCTCCAGGCGGAGCCGCTCGGTCGGGATGTAGTCCTGGGGCAGGTGGGCGTCGACGGGCAGCTCGATGCGCACCTCCTCGAGGACGTCGGGCTGCGCGCCGTCGGCCTTGAACTCCGCGACGGCCTCGCCCACGAGGCGCACGTAGAGGTCGAAGCCGACGTCGGCGATGTGGCCGGACTGCTCGCCGCCGAGCAGGTTGCCCGCACCGCGGATCTCGAGGTCCTTCATGGCGATCGCCATGCCGCCACCCAGGTCGGAGTGCTGGGCGAGCGTCGCGAGGCGCTCGTGGGCAGTCTCGGTGAGCGGCTTCTCCCCCGGGTAGAGGAAGTAGGCGTAGGCCCGCTCGCGGGAGCGGCCGACGCGGCCACGCAGCTGGTGCAGCTGGCTGAGGCCGAGCATGTCGGCCCGCTCGATGATCATGGTGTTGGCGTTGGAGACGTCGAGGCCGGACTCGACGAGCGTGGTGCAGACGAGCACGTCGAAGCGCTTCTCCCAGAAGTCGAGCATGACCTGCTCGAGCTGCTTCTCGTTCATCTGGCCGTGCGCGGTGGCGACGCGCGCCTCGGGCACGAGGTCGCGGATGCGTGCCGCCGCCTTCTCGATCGACTGCACCCGGTTGTGGATGTAGAAGACCTGGCCCTCGCGCAGCAGCTCGCGGCGTACGGCGGCGATGACCTGGCGGTCCTCGTAGGCACCGACGTAGGTGAGGACCGGGTGGCGCTCCTCCGGCGGGGTCTGGATCGTCGACATCTCGCGGATGCCGGTGATCGCCATCTCGAGCGTGCGGGGGATCGGGGTGGCGGACATGGCGAGAACGTCGACGGAGGTGCGCAGGCGCTTCATCTGCTCCTTGTGCTCGACACCGAAGCGCTGCTCCTCGTCGACGATGATCAGGCCGAGGTCCTTGAACCGCACCTCGCTGCCGAGGAGGCGGTGGGTGCCGAGGACGATGTCGATCGAGCCGTTCTCCAGCCCCTCGAGGACCTCCTTGGCCTCCTTGTCGGTCTGGAAGCGGGACAGCTGCGCGAGCCTCACCGGGAAGCCCGACATCCGCTCGGCGAACGTCGAGTGGTGCTGCGTGACGAGCAGCGTCGTCGGCACCAGCACCGCGACCTGCTTGCCGTCCTGCACCGCCTTGAACGCCGCCCGCACCGCGATCTCGGTCTTGCCGTAGCCGACGTCGCCGCAGACCAGCCGGTCCATCGGGACGACGCTGCGCATGTCGGCCTTGACCTCGTCGACCGTGCTCAGCTGGTCGGGCGTCTCCTGGAACGGGAACGCGTCCTCGAGCTCACGCTGCCACGGGGTGTCGGGGCCGAACGCGTGGCCCTTGGTCGCCTGGCGCGCGGCGTAGAGCTTGATCAGCTCGGCGGCGATCTCGCGGACCGCCTTGCGCGCGCGGGCCTTGCGCTTGGTCCAGTCGGCACCGCCCAGCCGGTCCAGGCTCGGCGCCTCGCCGCCGACGTACCGGGTGACCTGGTCGAGGGCATCCGCGGGGACGTAGAGCCGGTCGGCGGGCTGGCCCTTCTTCGAGGCGCCGTACTCGAGCACGAGGTACTCGCGGGTGGCGCCGCCGACCTCGCGCTGCTTCATCTCGATGAACTTGCCGACACCGTGCTGCTCGTGCACGACGAAGTCGCCGGCCTTCAGCTCCAGCGGGTCGATCTGCTTCTTGCGGCGCGCGGGCATCTTCCGCATGTCCCGCGTGGAGGACTTCTGTCCGGTCAGGTCGTCGCCGGTGAGGATGGCCAGCTTGCTGCCGGCGTGGACCAGGCCGTGGTCGAGGCAGCCGGTGAGGCTGCCGACGACGCCGGGCTTGGGCTCGCCGAGCACCGCGGCGACGTCGTGCTCGGCGAGCACCTCGACGATGCGCTGGGCAGGACCGTGGCCGGTGTGCACGACGGCCACCGTCCAGCCGGAGTCGAGCCAGCCGCGGATGTCGCGGACCGCCGCCTCGATGTCGCCGCGGTACGCCGTGGCCGGCTGCGCCGGGACGACGATGTCGCCCTCGAGGTCGTCGCCCTCCCCCGCGATGCCGAAGGGGCTGAGCGTCCACCAGGCCTTGCCCCGGCCGAGGACGGCGTCACGCACCTCGCTGATCTCGCGGTACGACGCCTTGCCGAGGTCGATCGGGCTCTCACCGCCGCTCGCTGCAGCGGCCCAGCTCGCGGCGAGGAACTCGTCAGCCGTCGCGACCAGGTCGTGGGCGCGGGCACGCACGCGCTCGGGGTCGAGGACCAGCACCGTGCTCTGCTGCGGGAGCAGGTCGACCAGCAGCTCCATGTCGTCGACGAGCGCAGGGGTGAGCGACTCCATGCCCTCGACCGCGATGCCCTCGGCGAGCTTCTCGGTGAGCTCGCGCAGCTGGGGGTGCGCGTCACCGAGCGCGGCTGCCCGCGCCCGCACCTCCGGCGTCAGCAGCAGCTCGCGACACGGCGGGGCCCAGAGCCGCTCGACCTTCTCCAGGGTGCGCTGGTCGGCGACGGAGAAGGACCGGATCTCCTCGACGTCGTCGCCCCAGAACTCGACGCGGACCGGGTGCTCCTCGGTCGGCGGGAAGACGTCGACGATGCCGCCGCGCACGGCGTACTCACCGCGCTTCTCGACCAGGTCGACCCGCGTGTACGCGGCGTCGGCCAGCTGGCGCGCGACGTCGTCCACGTCGTGGCTCTCCCCCGCACGCAGCTCGACCGGGACCAGGTCTCCCAGGCCCGTGACCTGGGGCTGGAGGACCGAGCGCACGGGCGCGACGACGACGGTGACCTTGTCGTCTCCCTCGGGGTGGACCAGGCGCCGCAGCACCGCGAGGCGGCGGCCGACGGTGTCGCTGCGCGGGCTGAGCCGCTCGTGCGGGAGGGTCTCCCAGCTGGGGTAGTAGGCGACCCGCTCGGGCTTCATCAGGGAGCCGAGCTCGGCGACGAGGTCCTCGGCCTCACGGCTGGTCGCGGTCACGGCGAGCACGGTGCGACCGGCGCGCGCCAGGCCGGCCACCGTGAACGGGCGCAGCGCCGCCGGACCGGTGATCTCGAGCGCGGTCGTGTCACCGGCCTCGCTGAGCGCACGCGCGAGGTGCGGCTCGGCGAGGACGGCGTCGGTCAGGGCGGTCAGCTGGGCCACGTGGAGCTCCTGGGGACAAGCACGAAAGCCCGATCTCCAGCGGGAGTCGGGGTGTACCCGGATTCTACGGGCGCCCGCTGACAGCCCTCGGCGTCACCGCGTGCGTGACGAGTACGCCGAGGCGGCTGAGTAGACCTGGTCGACGTACGACGCGGAGTGGTTGTAGCTGAAGACGGCAGCGCCCCAGCCCGTCCCCGAGGTCAGGTCGCGTCCACCCGCACACAGGTAGCGGCCGGCGGCGTACGCCGCGTCGTCGATGTCATTGGGGTCGCCGACCCCGTCCCCGTCTCCGTCGGAGCTCCACCGCGCCCAGGTGGACGGCATGAACTGCAGCGGACCGACCGCATGGTCCCACCGCGGGTCGTCGTGCCACTGCGTGGAGGCGGGCGAGGCCGCGATCGCCGCGAAGTCACCGGAGCCGTCGAGCGCGGGGCCGAGGATCGGCGCCGAGGAGTGCCCGTCGGACAGGAGCGACCTGCCGCCGATGGTGCCGTGCTGCGACTCGACGTACCCGAGCCCGGCGAGGGTCGTCCACCCGAGGCCGCAGGACGGGTCCTCGGCGCGCACCATCAGCTCGGCGCGCGCATAGGCACGGACGGCCACCACCGGAACGCCGGCGCGCACGGCGGCGTCGCTGGCCCAGGTCGCATCGACGTCGACACGACCCCGGACGGTCGCGGTGCGCGGTCCGGGCGCGGCACTGGCGTGCGCCACCGGTGCGGTCACGTAGACCGGCGTGCGCGTGCTGACCACCGGGTCGACGACGGTGTCACTGGCGGCCCCTGCAACCAGAGCAGGGGCCGCCAGCATCCCGATGCCACCCGTCACGGCGACAGTCAGCCAGGTGCGCATCGGTGCCCGTCAGCCGAACCGACCGTTGACGTAGTCCGCGGTCCGCTCGTCCTGGGGGTTCGTGAACATCGCGTTGGTGTCACCGTGCTCGACGATGACACCCGGAGTGCCCTGCGATGCGAGGAAGAAGGCGCACGTGTCGGAGACGCGGGCGGCCTGCTGCATGTTGTGGGTGACGATGACGATGGTGACCTCGTTGGCGAGCTCGAGCATGGTCTCCTCGATGACGCGCGTCGAGGTCGGGTCCAGGGCCGAGCAGGGCTCGTCCATGAGCAGCACGCGCGGCTTGATCGCGAGCGAGCGGGCGATGCAGAGACGCTGCTGCTGACCACCGGACAGGCCGCCGCCGGGTGCGTCGAGCCGGTCCTTGACCTCGTTCCAGAGGCCGCCCTTCTCGAGGCAGGACTGGACCAGGTCGTCCTTGTCGGCCTTCGACGCCTTGGTGCCGGTCAGCCTGAGGCCGGCCAGGACGTTCTCCCGGATGGACATCGCCGGGAACGGGTTCGGCTTCTGGAAGACCATGCCGATCGAGCGCCGGGCGTCCATGAGCCGCATCTGCGGGTCGTAGATGTCGGCGCCGTCGAGCAGGACCTGCCCGGCGAGCTGGGCCGACGGCACCAGCTCGTGCATCCGGTTGAGGATGCGGAGGAACGTCGACTTGCCGCAGCCGGAGGGGCCGATGAGGGCGGTGATGCCGCCCGCGGGCATGGTCAGGGAGACGCGGTCGAGGACCATCCGGTTGCCGAACCAGGCCGTGATGTCGCGGGCCTCCAACTCGGCCAGGCCGACCGGCGCGGGAGCCACCGTGCGGTCGGCTGCCGGTGCGGGGAGCGAGCCGGCGAGGATCGGGGCAGCGACGGCCGGGGCGAGGGTGCTGTCCGGGGCGAAGCCGGCGACAGCCGGGATGGTCGTGGTGGGGCGGTCGTCGTCGAGCGTCTCGTTGGTCATGGGCCTGCGTTTCTCTGCGGAAGATGGGCGTCCGTTCCCGCCGGGGCCGGGGCCCCGGCGGGAACGGAGGTGGATCAGCGCTGCGTGATGGTGAAGGACTTCGAGCCGGCGAGGACGTTCGCCGAGCCGAGGTACTTGATCGTCAGCGTCACGGTGGAGCCCTTGGTGAACTTGGGCAGGGTGATGAGCGCCTGGCCGCTCGACAGCGTGGCGCTGCGGAGCAGGGTGGTGCCCTTGTAGATGCGCACCGTGCCGGTCGGCTTCACCGTCGAGTTCGCGATCGCGACCTTGACGTAGCCCTTGCCGGCGGCGCCGGCGAGGGTCGCGCTCGGGAAGGTCTCGGAGATGACCGGCGAGGCCTTGGCGATGACCAGGCTGCCCGTCGCCGCCGAGCTGGCGACCGTGGCCGTGCGCAGGTAGGTCGCCGAGACGGCGTACGTGCCGGCCGACTTCGAGGAGGACACGGTGTAGGTAGCGACGCCGTTGGTGACGGCCACGTTGACCGCAGCCGCGGAGCCGACCTTGAACGCGACCGTGCCGTCGGTGGCACCGGTGACCGTGGCGGTGAGCGTGCGCGCCGTACCGTACTTGCCGGTCGACGGGGACACGGCCAGGGCCACGGAGGAGGCGGTGCGGACGGTGGCCGCGGTGGAGCCGGACTGCGAGTTCACGA
This sequence comes from Nocardioides jiangxiensis, assembly GCF_030580915.1. Lineage (NCBI taxonomy): Bacteria > Bacillati > Actinomycetota > Actinomycetes > Propionibacteriales > Nocardioidaceae > Nocardioides > Nocardioides jiangxiensis. Next base: position 2,152,013 of record NZ_JAUQTA010000001.1, on the reverse strand, counting down.
ACGCGGTTCCGTAGGACTTCGTGAACTTCGCGACGACCTGGTGCGCTCCAGCAGCGAGGCCGTCGATCGCGGCGACGGCCTTGCCGTCGGTCACGGTCACGTTGGACACGGCAGCGGTCGACGAGCCGTCGACGAAGAAGTCGACCGTGCCGGCCGGGGCGTTCACGCCGTCACCGACGACGGTTGCCGTGACACCGAGGGTGCCCGCGGTGTCACCGGTGTCCGCAACGCTGGTCGTGGTGGCGACCTTGTCCGACACGAGCTGCGACGCGGCCGGGGCCGTGGTCATGGCCTGGCCACACGCGCCGCCATCCGCCGGCTTCAGCATCTGCTGGAGCCCGCCGGCCGCGATCGCGGCGGCGTTGGCCGGGTCGCAGAAGTAGCCGTCGGTGCCGAAGAGCGACTCGAGCACGTTGTTGTCCGCGCCCCACTTGATGCCGGCATCCGTGCTCTGCGAGCCACGGACGACGTTGTAGACCGCTCGCTTCTTGGACCAGCCCGACTCGATGTGGATCGTGCCGCCCAGCAGGCCGGCGCGACCGACCGAGAACGGCGCGATCGCGTTCGGGTCGTTCTTCACGTTGGTGTCGGAGTGCTCCTGCCACGTCGTGTCGATCGACGGGCCGAAGGAGAACGTCGTGCCCCGGGCCTGGGCGTAGGTGGTCAGCTGCTCCTTGAAGAACTTGCCGGTGCCCGAGCCACCCTGGAGGGCCGACGCGTGAATGGTCCCGGCCTTGCCGCCGACCTGCGACCAGTCGGTCACCTGGCCGGAGTAGATCTTGTAGATCTGGTCGATCGTCAGGGACGCCGGAGCGTTCGTCGCCGCCGAGGAGACGCCCATCGCGAGGGTGTCGACGGCGAACGGGATCTGGAGGAGGCCAGCGGCCTGCTCGGAGCCCGTGCCCGTGCTCAGCTGGCTGGAGGAGCGCGCGAAGTCGGCCTCGGCCTGGTTGCTGGCGCCGAAGAGCACGGCCTTGCCCTGGCCGGAGCCGTTGGGGCGGTTGATGACGGTGCCGTCCGGCAGCGTGACCGTGTTGGCCGGCGCGGGGGCGGCCGGCTGGGCGCCGGCCTGGTACGTCGCGATGCGGAACGCCGGCGGCGTCGCCTGCGTGTTCCAGGCGTCGGCGACCTTGAACACGGAGATCTCCGTGGTGTCGGAGCCGAAGCCCACGACGTCGGCGCTGGCGGCCTGACCCTGGACCGAGTCGTTCGGAGCCGCGGTGTAGTCGGCCATCGCCGGAGCGGCGATGGAGAGCACGGTGGCGCTGGCCGCGACCGTGGCGATACCCGCAAAGGTGGTGCGGATGGACATTGCTGTTCTCCTGGTGAAGGGATGTTGTTGCAGGGCGGTGTAACAACGGGTGTCGAACGTCAGATCAGGTTGGGCAGCAGCCTCATCACCACATCCGTGGTCCCCCACGACAGCGCGATCACGATCGGGGTGGCGACCACCCAGACCAGCGCGGTCGACCAACGTTGACGGGCGGCGATGACCCCGATGGTCACCGCCACGAGTCCGGCGAGGCAGAGGACCAGGAGCGGCAACGCCCCGGTGTCGGTCTGCATCGCCAGCTCGGGCTCGGGGACGGCGGCGGGCCGCCCGGAGGGGGCGGGGAACGCCTTAGGCGCCTCCGCATCGACGTAGACGGCACGGCCGGGGCTCATCCCCCACCGCACGCGCTCGGCCGTGGTCAGCACCAGGCGCGCCTTCCCCGCTGCGGGGGCCGGCGGCAGCGGGTCGCCGTCGTACCGGACGCCGAGGACCGTGAAGTCAAGGCGACCCTGTCCGACCACCACATAGACGTGGTCACCGGCGCGGAGGTCCTCGAGCTTGCCGAACGGGCCGCCGTACGTGGTCGCCCGGCCGTAGACGAGGGACGTGCCCTCCTGACCGGGGAGGACGGTGTCGCGGCGGTGCCCGGGACCGGCCAGGAGGTCACCGGAGGCGGTGCCCTCCACGACGACCTGTGACAGGCCGATGGCGGGGGCAGAGACGACGGCCACGGGCTCTCCGGGCGCCACGGCGACGGTCGCGCCGTCGGCGTCCACGGTGGTCGGCCCTGTCGGTGCTGTCTGGGCGGCCAGCTCGTGGCGGAACTCCGGGTAGAGGAGGCCCTGTGCGCGGTCCTCGGAGAGACGCCCCAGCAGCAACATCTGCGCGAGGGACCAGAGGCAGACGATGGCGACCATCGTCAGCACCGACGACATGAGGACGAGCCGCTCCTGCTCCCGTGTGAGCGGCACCCGGGGTCGCGACTGGCGCGGAGCGCGGGGCTTGCGCGCGGGAAGGCGGAAGCGGCGTCGACGCACGGAGGCCGGCTCGGCGATACGGCGGCCGCTGACCACGGTGCTCATGCGCGGCTCGCGACGAGGAAGCGGGCCACGAGCGACGCGAGCGCACCGGCGAGCGCGAGCGCGAAGAGCACCGGCAGCAGGACGAACCCGACGGCGGCAGACGGTGCCTTGGTCGTGCCCATGGACACCGGCGTGGTGGCCGTCGGAGCAACCGCTGCAGCCTTGTCCGCCGTTGCCGAAGCCGGCGGCGCAGCAGCGGCGGGCGCAGCCGCAGCAGGCGTGGAGGTACCTGCCGCGGGGACTGCGGCAGCACGGTTGCCGCACTTCTGGGCCTCGACGGCGGATGCCGTCACCTGCGCGGCCTTGAACAACGGTGCCGTGGCACCGGTCTTCGCGATCGGCAGGAAGCCGTCGGGCAGGCGCCCGTTGCCGGAGCCGGGGACCTGACCCTCGGTCGTCGCGATCCGTACGAAGCTGGCGACGTCGTGGGCGACGTCGACCTTCAGGTCGCACGTCTTGGCGGCTGTGTAGACGACCATCGTGCCCGGGTAGGCCGTGCCGGAGCGCTTCACCGCGGCCTGGTCCAGGGTGAACGGCTGCTGCGGCGCCTTCTGCTTCATGAGCGAGACGGCGGCGGACTCCGATGCCCGGTCCGGGCCGACGAACGTGCCGTCGGTGGTCTCCAGCCTGGCGACGTCGATGCCGTAGCGCTCGGCGTCGCCGAGGCTGACCAGACCGAGCATGAAGCGGTTGCCGTAGCCCTGACGGTCGATCTTGCCGAGCTTCCACTTGGTGGCGGCGTTGACCTGCTCCTCGCAGCGCGTCTGGATGTTCGGCTGGGCGTCGATCAGGGCCTGGGTGATGGCATACATCCGGCTCACCGGGGCTGCCATCAGCGAGAAGAACGGCGAGGGGTTCGCCTTCCAGCAGTCGGTGTTGCCGACGAAGGAGTCCTTGAGCTCCCACGTCGAGGTCGGCACTCGGTAGCCCTTGTAGCTGGGGTTCACGACCATGCCGTAGGGGTCCTTGGCGCCGGCGATGAACGCCATCGCGTCCTTGTCGTGGGCGATGTAGTCCGTGAGCTGCGCGACCGTGTCCGACGCCTCGGAGAGGCTGAGCAGCGTGGCGCCCTCGATCCGACCGACACGCGGGGCGTCGGGGTTCAGCTTCTGGAACTCCGGGTCGGCGTTGATCGACACCGGGTTGTCCTCGATCCCGGGGTGCTGCGCGCCCACGGCGTTGCCCGTGTAGGACTGCGTGAGCAGCTTCGCGAGGAGGCGGGCGTCGAGCTTGAGCGTGTGGATCTCGCCGCCCACCTGCGGGTTGCCGTTCTCGTCGTACGCCGGGCGGTCGATGACGTAGCCGATCCCGAAGCCAGTGACTGCGGTCGGCGCGTAGCCGACGTGCTCGGCACCGGCGTCGTGCGCCGAGGAGACGAGGGCACCGGCGGCCTGGTCGTGCAGCATCAGGTCGAAGCCGGAGGCGTCGCCCATCTGGTTGTGCTGGTACTTGAAGCGCTTTTCGTCGAGGCAGTACGCCGGCGACCACTGCAACGAGGCCTGGGCGAGCAGTTCCGAGCCGTAGAAGCCGACCGGCGGACGCTTGTCGAGGAGGTCACAGGTGTTGGCGGGAAGCGCGAAGGTCAGCGGAACCGTGATCCGGTTCTTCCACTGCGACGCGGTCCACCAGTAGTTGCCCTTGACCGCCGGCGTGCCCTCGAACTCTCCATATGCGGTCCCGGCGGGGTAGGTGCGGTTCGCCGAGCAGTAGGCGAACTGCAGGTCGTCGCCGTGGCGCGCATCGCAGCTCGTGCCCATGATCGGGACGACGACCAGCGAGCACGCCGTCGTGTGGCTGCAGCCGAGCGACTCGTTCTCGACGTCCGTGCGCACCTCGAAGCTCGCCGCACCGGTGCCGTCCTTCGCGGTGTAGCCGAGGAGCTCGGCAGGGAGAAGCGACTCGGGGGCGATGTGCTCGTCGGTGCAGTAGTCGAACTTCGTGCCGTTGGCGGCGATGAACGGAACCGTGTAGTTGTCCGGCGTCCCGCACGGATCCGTCGGCGCGGTGCCACCGGCCCAGGCCGGGTCCCGTCGCCAGATCGCGGAGTCGTCGTCGAACGTGCCGGCGGACCGCTGGGCGATGCTCGAGGTGTAGCAGGTCTCGGGACGAACGGTGGCCGGGGCGCCCCGACACTCCATGATGACCATCGGGTACTCCTGCGTCAGGCCCGTAGCCCCGTAGGGGTTCGTCGCCTGTGCGCTGGTGCCGACCGCACCGCTCCACGAGATCTGGAGTCGCTCGCGTCCGCGCAGGTTGAGCGTGTGGTCGACCCTCACCGTGACGTCGTTCGCCGTGGTCCGGCCGTCGACCACCCGCGAGACGGTCTTCGTCGCCGTGAAGGCATCTGTGCCGGCGGCGTCCGACGCAGGGGCGAGCCCGAGGAGGGCCGTCGCGGCGAGCGCGATGCAGGCAAGGAGGATCCTGACGAAGGTCCGCATCAGAGGGCACCCTTCCGGCGACGGAGGTACGCGGCGAACAGGCCGGGGGCGGCGACCAGAGCGATCAGCTCGCCCGAGGCCACGACGGCGAACGGGAGCTTCTCGCCCGGGCGGTCGGAGGAGAGCTGGGTGGCGGCAGCCGTGACCGGCTCGCCTGAGCTCGCCCCCGCGGCCGCCGCGACGGCGCCTGTCTCGGGATCGACCGCGCCGGCGACCGGAGCCGCGGCACCGGCAGCGGGAGCCGTCGACGCGCCACCCGCGGTCGGAGCGTTCTTGTCATCCGTGGACGGCGTGTTGGTACCGGTGTCGGTGCCGCACGGCGCAGCGGTGGCCTTGTCGCAGGCGGCCGGCATGGGCGCCTTGGCAGCGAGCACGTTGCGGTTCGGGTTCTTGCCGTCGAAGGTCGGGTTGCCGCAGGACCGGACATCCTTGTTGGTGAGGTCGACCTTCGGGTCCGCCGTCGCGAGGCGCTTGACCTGGTCGAAGCCGGCCTGCACGAGGTTGAGCGGGAGCGGCGAGTAGCCGTAGGGGCCGGCCTTCGACTGGCCGGAGCAGAGGCCGTAGAAGAGGAAGTCGGAGAGCGCCTGGCGCTTGGCCGTCGTCATCGTGCGGTCGGTCCCCGAGACCGGGATGATCATGTACGAGTACGACGAGATCGGGTACGCCCGCGGGTCGTCGAAGGTGTACACCCCGCGGAGGTCCTGGGTCAGGTACATCGGGTCCGTCTGCGGGAGGTCCGTGCGGATCCGCGCCTTGGTCAGGGCGACGGCGACGTTGTACTCGGTGGGCTCGACGTAGTAGCCGCCCTTGTTGAGAACCTTCACGACAGGGAACGGCTTGCCGTCCGCCGCGGTCTTGTTGAGCGGGTACGAGTACTCGATGTAGCCGATCGTGCCGTTGCCGGTCGAGGCCGCGATCTGGTTCATGACCTGGTCGGAGCCCGCTGCTCCGAGCATTCGCCCCTTCTTCGGATAGAACGAGGTCAGGCCGGAGCGGCCGGAGTAGGCCTTCCACAGAGAGCCGTACTGGTCCGCCATCCAGGCGGTGAACTGGGCCGTCGTACCCGAGCCGTCGGCGCGCACCACAGGCGTGATGGCGAGGTTCGGGAAGGTGCGGCCGCCGTTCTCCTTCTTGATCTGCGGGTCGTTCCAGTTGGTGATCTGGTTCGTGAAGATCTTGGTAAGCGTCTCGCCCGACAGGCGCAGGTTGCGCACCATCGTGTTGCCGATCTTGAGCTGGTAGGTGAAGGCGGTTCCGCCCGCGACGATCGGCAGGTAGGCGTACGGACGGTCCGACTTGTCGACCTGGCCGGACTCATCGACGCCCTGGTACGGGATCTCGGAGATCGCGAAGTCGTTGGTGTAGTTCGCGAAGTCCTTGCGGCCCTGGGTGGAGCCGTTGGGGGTGTAGTCGACGGTGATGCCGTTGGCGTTCACGTCCGACATCCACTGGCGGACGATGTTGTACGACCACGACGAGCCGGTGCCGGCGATCGCGGAGTAGGTGACTGCCTGGGCGCCGGGGTTCAGCGTGAAGACGGCCAGCAGCGCGAGGACGGCTGCCAGCAGCGGCGTACGGCGGTTCATCGGGTGGTCTCCTGGTTCAGGTCGGCCTCGCCCGAGACCTGCGTGCGGCGCAGGAGGGTGAAGGGCCGGGTGGTGAGGCGGACGAGCGCCCGGACGGGGCGACGGCGCGGCTTGGCGCTCTGCGGCCGCGCAATGAGGCGCGCCGCGACGAACAGGGTCAGGACGAGCAGCAGCAGGGCGGCAGCGCCGGCGAAGCCCCGGTCGATCGACGCAGGTTCGCCCGAGCGCACGAGGGTGAAGATGTAGAGCGGGAGCGAGCTCATCAGCTTCAGCGGGTCGGCGGTGAGGGCGTTGGCGGCACCGGAGGTGAGCAGCACCGGGCTGGTCTCACCGACGCCGCGCGCGAGGCCGAGGATGACCGCGGTGGCCAGGCCCGGCCTCGCCGTGGGCAGGACGACGTGCCAGACGGTCTTCCACCGGCTCGACCCGAGCGCGAGGGATGCCTCCCGCAGGCTGCCCGGCACGACGCGCAGCACGACGTCCGAGGCGCGCGCGATGATCGGCAGCATCATCACGGCGATCGCCAGGGAGGCGGCGAGGCCGGACCGCTGCTGTCCGAGGGCGAGCAGCCACACGGTGTAGACGAACAGGCCGGCGACGATCGACGGGAGGGCGGTCATCGCCTCGACGACCGTGCGGACGACGGCGGCGAAGCGGCCACCGATCTCGTTCATGAACACGGCGGTGCCGATGCCCAGCGGCACGGTGATGGCCAGGCCGATGCCGAGCTCGATGAGCGAGCCCACGATGGCGTGCAGCACGCCACCCTTGTCCATGCCGTCCTTCGGCCCGACGCCGGCCATGTCGTCGGTCCAGAAGTTCAGGTGCATCAGCGGGTGCCAGCCACGCACGATGACGAAGCCGATCACGCTGACGAGCGCGCCGACGATCAGCAGGAAGGCCCAGAGGATGACGCGGCGGGCCACCATGTCGACCATGTCCGGCACCCCGCCGCGCATGAGCGCGACGAGGGCGCCCAGGCCGACGCTGAGGACGAACCAGACGACGAGGAACCAGGCGACTCCGGGCAGCGGGAGCAGACGCTCGCAGACCAGCCAGGCCAGAGCAGCAGATCCGGCGAGCGAGCCCCAGCTGCGGAACGTGTCCTCGGCGGTGGGCCTGCCCAGCGTCGCCAGCGGGCGCGGGGCGGGCGCGTGCGGGTCACGGACGGGGAGGTGGGTGGAGCCCGTGGTGAGCTCGACCTGTGCGAAGGCGGTCATCAGGCGTCGGCCCCCGCTCCGGAGCGGCTTCGCGCGACGATCAGCGCGGCGAGCGTGTTGACGACGAACGTGAGCAGGAAGAGGACCAGGCCGGCCGCGAGCAGCGCCGAGAGCTGCGCGGCGGTCGCCTCGCCGAAGCGCGCCGCGATGAGCGACGACACGGTGGCCGTGCCGATCTCGAGGATCCGGGGCTTCACGTCGAAGGCTGGCGACACGATCAGGACGACGGCGATCGTCTCACCGAGCGCGCGACCGAGGCCGAGCATGGTTCCGCCGATGATGCCGCCGCGACCGAAGGGCAGGACGACGGCCCGGATCATGCCCCAGTGGGTGGAACCCAGCGCGAGTGCGGCCTCCTTCTCCCCCGGAGGAGTCTGCGAGAAGACCTGGCGCATGACGGCGCAGGCCATCGGCATGACCATCATCGAGACCGCGATGCCGGCGCAGAACGCGCTCGAGACGTAGCGGGTCGCGTCGACGACGGCAGCGTGCGGGTCGGACGTGACGACGGCGCCCGACGAGTCGACCGTGGTCACCCGGAAGATCGGGATCCATCCCAGGAGCCGCTGGATGCCGACGGCCACCTCGCCCGCGTGCGGCATGACCAGGAAGAAGCCCCAGAGGCCGTAGACGATCGACGGCACGGCGGCCATCAGGTCGATCATCGACACGAGGGTCGGCTTGAGCTTCGCCGGCGCGTACTCGGAGATGTAGAGCGCGCTCGCCAGGGCGAGCGGGAAGGCGAAGAACATCGCGACGAGCGCCACCGACAGGGTGCCGACGAGCACGCCTGCGATGCCGATCTGGTTGGTGTCGGGGGACCACTGTTCCTCGGTGAAGAAGCCGAGACCGTAGTCCCGCAACGTCGGGATCGCCTGGAAGGCGAGAAAGAGACCGACGCCTCCCGTGATCACGAGGACGGTGGCGCCGACGGCCCGCGAGGAGTGGGCGAACACGGCGTCCACGCCGGCGGGCTTGCGCGAGATCGTGCGCGGTCGCTGGTCCACCTCGGGACGCGACGAGGGCAGCACCTCGGTTCGAAGCATGGTCACGCAGTTCTTCCTGACAGTCGAGCCTGCGTGTCCCGAGCGCAGCCAATAACGCCCCGAACGCTGACAAGGCTTTCGTAACGGACAGTCCGCTCAAGATGGACAATCAGGAAACGCCCGAGGCCCAGTCGGCGAAGGGGTGCGTGGTCTCGCTCTCAGCTCCGCAAGTGCAACGAAATGCAATAGCCCAAATGCAGCAGATCCCCTTGTTTCCAAGGGGATCTGCGGTGAAGAGGAGGCGGCGCAGCCGCGCTGGCTCAGTCCGTGCCGTGGGCCTTCACGAAGGCGACGATGCGCTCGGCGAGCTCCGGGCGGCAGACGATCAGGTCCGGGAGGTAGACGTCCTCCTGGTTGTACTTCAGCTCCGAGCCGTCGACGCGGCTGGTGAAGAGACCGGCGGCGCGGGCCACCGCGACGGGCGCAGCCGAGTCCCACTCGTACTGGCCACCGGCGTGCACGTAGGCGTCGGAGATGTCGCGGGCGACGCTCAGCACCTTCACGCCGGCCGAGCCCATCGGGACCAGCTCGGCGTCGAGCTCCTTCGCCAGCGCCTCGACGAACGCCGGAGGCCGGCTGCGGCTGACCGCGATGCGCACGCGCTCCGAGGTCGACGGCGGGACGACGAGCGGGGTCTTGGTGTTGAAGGTCTCCCCCAGTGCGGGCTGCGCGACGGCACCGGCGACGAGGTCGCCGTCCTGCCACAGCGCGACGTGGACCGCCCAGTCCTCGCGCGGCACCTCGGAGAACTCGCGGGTGCCGTCGAGCGGGTCGATGATCCACACGCGCGAGGCACGCAGGCGGGCGGTCTTGTCCTCGGCCGTCTCCAGCGCCTCCTCGGAGAGGACGGCGTCGTCGGGGCGGTGCTCGGCGACGAGCTCCATGAGCAGCTCGTGGGCGGCCCGGTCGCCGGCGTCCTTGAGCTCCTTGCCCTCGAGACCGGAGGTCGCGCGGACCTCGAGCAGGCGCTCGCCCGCGACCGTGGCGAGCCAGGTGGCGAGGACGTGGTCGTCGGTGGCGGCGTCGGCCGGCAGGGGTGCCTTGAAGTCGGACATGCGGGCAACCCTAGCGGCGCGAACCGGTGTCAACCCGCCCGGCCCGACACGCGTCGAACAGGCAGCCCACTTCCCCGCAAAGGAGCTCAGCCATGATCCGCCGCCTCCTCGCCACGCTGGCCTCGGGCCTCCTCGCCGCCACTCTCAGCGCTCCCCCGGCCTCCGCCCTGCCCGCGTGGCAGACGACCGGCTCGAGCTGGTCCAACCCGGACGCGCGCCACCCGCTGGTCACCGGCCTCCGCTACGCGCAGCACAGCAACTTCGACCGCGTGGTCATCACGGTCACGGGGAGGATCCCCGGCTGGACGGTCCGCTACGCCCGCACCCACACGTACGACGGGTCGGGCGAGCCCGTGCCGATCCGGGCCGGCGCCGACCTCGTGCTGTTCCCGGCGTACGCACACCGGGCCGACGGCTCCTCGTGCTACACCGGTCCGCAGCTGGCCCGGCCGCACCTCCCCGCCCTCAAGGCGGTCGCCTTCACCGGCGACTTCGAGGGCTACGTGTCGTTCGCGTTCGGGCTCGACGGCCGCAACCCGTACCGGATCTTCGCCCTGCACGACCCGCAGCGGATCGTGCTCGACTTCCGGCACGCCTCCTGAGCAGGGCGCGGGCGGTCAGGAGTTGAAGCGCTGCTGCGTCTTCTCCAGGCCGTCCGCGACCAGGCTCTCGACCGCGTCCGCGGCGTCGCCGACCTGGAACGGGAGCTCCTTGCGCTCGGTGCTGGAGTAGTTCGAGAGGACGAAGTCGGCGACGTCCTGGCGGCCCGGCGGGCGGCCGATGCCGGCACGCACCCGGAAGAAGTCGCCCGTGCCGAGGCTGGAGCGCATCGAGCGCAGGCCGTTGTGCCCGTTGTCGCCACCGCCGAGCTTGACCCGCAGCGTGCCGAAGTCGATGTCGAGCTCGTCGTGGATCGCGATGACGTGGTCGGGCTCGATCTTGTAGAAGCTGCACAGCGCCTTGACCGGGCCACCGGACTCGTTCATGTACGCGTGCGGGCGGGCCAGCACGATGCGGGCACCGCCGGGCTGGAAGCGCCCCTCGACGACGTCGGCCCGGCCGGACTTGTGGCGCCGGAAGCCGGCGTTCATCCGCGAGGCGAGCTCGTCGGTGACCAGGTAGCCGATGTTGTGCCGGGTCCCGGCGTACTTGTCGCCCGGGTTGCCCAGACCGACCACCAGCCACACGTCGTCACTCATGGCGGGGATTCTCCCAGACGACGGACACGGGCCCGGCCGGACGCAGATGCGTCCGGGCCCGTGATGCCGTGCGGGATGCCGGGGATCACTCCTCGGCGGCAGGCTCCTCGGACGTCGCCTCGGCCTGCGGGGCGTCGTGCTCGATGCCGGCCTCGGCCTCCGCCTCGGCGAGCTCGGCCTCGACCTGCGCAGCCGTCGGCGCCGCCGTCACGTGGACGACGAGCAGCTCCGGGTCGGAGAGGAGCGTGACGCCCTTGGGGAGCGTCAGCGCGTCGGCGTGGATCTGCGTGCCGGCCTCGGCACCCTCGATGTCGACCTCGATGCCCTCGGGGATGTGGGTCGCCTCGGCCTCGACCTGGACGGTCGCGTTCTCGAGGACGACCAGCGTCTCCTTCGCGGCGTCGCCCGTGGTGTGCACCGGGACGTCGACGTGGACCTTCTCGCCCTTCTTCACGGCGACGAAGTCGATGTGCTCGATGAGCCGCTTGAGCGGGTCGACCTGGATCGCCTTCGTCAGCGCGAGCTGGGTCTTGGAGCCGATCGCGAGCTCGAGCACGGCGTTGGTGCCCAGGTGGCGAAGCGCCATCGTGGTCTGGTGGCCGGGGAGGGTCACGTGGACCGGGTCCTCGCCGTGGCCGTAGATGACCGCCGGGATCTTGCCATCGCGGCGGATCCGACGGGATGCGCCCTTGCCGAACTCGTTACGGAGCTCCGCGGTGATGTTTGCCTCGGACATTTCTTTCTTCCTCACGGTTGGATGTCGTGGCTCCCCACCATGCCATCCACGTGGTGACGCCGACCAGAGTGCGGGACAGGTTCGTCCCGCACCTCCCCTGTCGTCCTGAATGCCTGGCCGGAAATGCGACGCGCCCCACGTCGTACGACGTGGGGCGCGCGAGGTATCCGGGAGCGGCTGAGCGGATCCGCTCACGAACGACGGGCTCGATCAGGCCTCGATGCCCTCGGCCTCGGCGTCCTCGACGACGGCCTCGGCCTCGGCGACGACCTCGGCGGCAGCCTCGGCGACGGCCTCCTCCTCGGCGGCGGCGACGGCGGCCTCGGCGGCCGCGATGGCCTCCTTGCCGGCGGCGGCGTCGACGACGATGAAGTCGATGTGCTCGATGACGCGCTTGAGCGGGTCGACCTGGATCGCCTTGGTCTGGGCGTAGGTCTCCTGGCCGGCGATGTCGAGGATGAGGACGGCCTGGGTGCCGTTCTTGCGGAGCGCCATCGTGGTGAGGTGACCCGGGAGGTTGATGTGGACCGGCTCGCCCTGGCCGTAGACGACCGCGGGGATCTGGCCGGCACGACGGGCACGGCGGGCAGCGCCCTTGCCGAACTCGGTGCGGACCTCGGCGGTGATGTTGATGCTGACCTCAACGGCCATGGTGACTCCTCGGGTTGGCGGGCCGAGCGGCCCGGGCTGGCGGTGCCCCGAAACGAGGAAGAGCGCCGCGCACGACAGCGCGACGCCCTCGAGAGAGTCAGTCGGCCCCGTCGATCACGGAGCACGCGCTCCCTCGCCTAGGCAATGCCCGAATCCTACGGTTCGCCCGCTCGCTCCCCCAAATCGCCGGAGCCCAGCGACGGAGCCCGACCGTGTCCGGTGAAAGTCTTCACCGGGGAGCACACCTTCGCGGCTCCAGCGTCCGCGGGCCGTGAAGGTCTTCCCACAGGCGAGGACCTTCCCGCGCGAAACGCACGACGGCCCGGCGCATCGCGCGCCGGGCCGTCGTGGAAGCGAACGGTCAGGCGTGGCCGTCGAACATCGACGTCACGGAGCCGTCCTCGAAGACGGCGCGGATCGCGCGGCCCAGCAGCGGGGCGATGGAGAGCACCGTCAGCTTGTCGAACCGCTTCTCGTCGGGGATCGGAAGCGTGTCGGTCACGACGACCTCGATCGCAGAGGAGTTCTTCAGGCGGTCGACCGCCGGGTCGGACAGGATCGCGTGGGTGCCGACGATGACGACGCCGGCAGCACCGTCCGCCATCAGCGCCTCGGACGCCTTCACGATCGTGCCGCCGGTGTCGATCATGTCGTCGGTGAGGACGCAGATCTTGCCCGAGACGTCACCCACGACGCGGTTGGCGACGACCTCGTTGGCGACGTCGGTGCGGCGGGTCTTGTGGATGAACGCCAGCGGTACGCCGCCCAGGCGCGCGGCCCACTTCTCCGCGACCTTGATCCGGCCGGCGTCCGGGGAGACGACGGCGAGGTCGGAGTCGCCGTACTTCTCCTTGATGTAGTCGGCCAGCAGCGGCAGCGCGTGGAGGTGGTCGACCGGGCCGTCGAAGTAGCCCTGGAGCTGGTCGGCGTGGAGGTCGACCGTGATGATCCGGTCGGCACCGGCGGTGTGGAACAGGTCGGCGACCAGGCGGGCCGAGATCGGCTCGCGACCGCGGTGCTTCTTGTCCTGGCGCGAGTAGCCCCAGAACGGCATGACCACGGTGATCCGCTTGGCGGAGGCGCGCTTGAGCGCGTCGACCATGATCAGGTGCTCCATGATCCAGGAGTTGATCGGCACCGTGTGGCTCTGGATGACGAACGCGTCGCAGCCGCGCACCGACTCCTCGAAGCGCACGTAGGTCTCGCCGTTGGCGAAGTCGTACGCCGAGGTCGGGACCAGCGAGACCCCGAGCTGCGCGGCGACCGCCTCACCGAGCTCCGGGTGTGCGCGGCCGGAGAAGACCATCAGGTTCTTCTCGGTGGTCTTGGTGTAGGACGTCACCCGTCGCTCCCTCGTTGCTTGCGTCGTCGCCGGGGTGAATTCTGCCCTTCCCGGCCACCTGGTGTTAACCCGGGACCGCTCCGGGGTGAGACACCTCACCCGAAAGGAGGGATCACCACCGGTTCAGGACCCCTTGCGGGCCTTCCAGTTCTCCAGGTTGCGCTGCGGTCCGGCGGAGACGGCGAGGGCGCCCGCGGGCACGTCCTCGCGGACCGTGGTGCCACCGCCGGTCATGGCGTCGTCGCCGATCGTCACGGGCGCGACGAAGGTGTTGTTGGAGCCGGTCCGGGCCCGGCTGCCGACCTTCGTCCGGTGCTTGTTGACCCCGTCGTAGTTGGCGAAGATCGTGCCGGCGCCGATGTTGGTGTCCTCGCCGATCTCCGCATCACCGACGTAGGAGAGGTGCGGCACCTTCGACCGGTTGCCGATCTGGGCGTTCTTGGTCTCCACGAAGGCGCCGATCTTGCCGGCCGCTCCGAGCACGGTGCCCGGACGCAGGTAGGAGAAGGGGCCGACGGTGGCCTCCATGCCGATGACGGCCAGCTGCCCGTGCGTGCGTACGACGCGGGCGCCGGCCCCGACCTCGCAGTCCTCGAGGGTGGTGTCCGGGCCGACCACCGCGTCCTCGCGGACCAGCGTCGCACCGAGGAGCTGCGTGCCCGGCAGAATCGTGACGTCACGTTCGAGCACCACGTCGGCCTCGATCCAGGTCGTGGCGGGGTCCATGACGGTCACGCCGTCCTTCATCCACTGGGTGACGATGCGCTGGTTGAGGATGCGCCCCAGCTCCGCGAGCTGGGCGCGGTCGTTGGCGCCCTCGGTCTCGCGCACGTCGTCGACCTGGTGCGCGGCGACGGTGCGCCCGTCGGCGCGTGCGATCTTCACCGTGTCGGTGAGGTAGTACTCGCCGTTGGCGTTGTCGTTGGTGAGCCGGCCCAGCGCCCCGACGAGGAAGCCGGCCTCGAAGGCGAGGATCCCGCTGTTGATCTCCGCGATCAGGCGCTGCTCGTCGGTGCAGTCCTTCTCCTCGACGATGGCGTCGACCCCGCCGGAGGCGTCGCGGACGATGCGCCCGTAGCCGAAGGGGTTCTCCACCGTGCCGGTCAGGACGGAGACGGCCGCACCGGAGCCCGCATGGGCCGCCGCGAAGGCGCGCAGCGACTCCCCCCGCAGCAGCGGGGTGTCGCCGGTGACGACGAGAACCGTCCCGGTCGGCGGCTCCGGCAGGGACTCGATCGCCACGCGCACTGCGTGGCCGGTGCCGTCCTGGGTCTCCTGCACGGCGAGAACGGCGTCCGGCGCGTGCTCCAGGACATGGGGCCCGACCTGCTCGCGCTGGGTGCCGATGACCGCGACGATGCGCGCCGGGTCCGTCGCCTGCACGGCCGTGAGGACGTGGCCGATCATGCTCCGGCCACCGATGCGGTGCAGCACCTTCATGGTCTTGGACTTCATCCGGGTGCCGCCTCCGGCGGCCAGGACGATGACGGTCAGATCGCTGGAAGTCACGCGCTGCAGCCTAGACCGACGTGTGACCCACGACTGTCAGGATGAATTCAGGGACGCACGCCGAGCATCGCCCCATGACGACACGACGTTTCCCGCACCCCAAGGTCCCGGAGGTCTTCGCCCTCTTCTGGGTGGTCAAGCTCCTGACGACCGGCATCGGCGAGACGGCCGCCGACTTCATGGGCACCAAGAGCCTCGTGACGGCCGGCCTGGTCGGCGTCGGCGGCTTCTTCCTCGCCCTCTGGCTGCAGCTGCGCGCCGACAGCTACCACCCGGTCCGCTACTGGATGACCGTCCTCATGGTCGCGGTCTTCGGCACGATGATCGCCGACGGCCCGCACGTCGCTCTGGGCACGCCGTACTGGTTCGACTCGCTGCTGTACGCCGGCGGCCTGGTCGCCCTGCTCACCTGGTGGCGCTCCAGCGAGGGCACCTTCTCGGTCCACTCGATCACCACCCCGCGCCGCGAGCGCTTCTACTGGGGCACGGTCCTGATGACCTTCGGCCTCGGCACGGCGCTCGGTGACACCACCGCGGCCAACCTGCACCTCGGCTTCGCGTGGTCCATCGCCATCTTCGGCGGCCTGATCGTGCTGCCGCTGGTGGCCTGGACGCGCGGGGCTGACGCCGTCATCTGCTTCTGGCTCTCCTACGCCCTGACCCGCCCGCTCGGCGCCTCGATCGCGGACGGCATGGCCGTCCGCCCGCAGCACGGCGGCCTCGGCTGGGGCACCGGCCCGGTGACCGCGGTCGGCCTGGTGCTCTTCGCGCTGCTGGTGGGCTACATCGCGATCACCCGGGCGGACTCGCCCGCCGACGTGCCGGCGGACGAGGAGCCCTCAGCGGGGCACGCGGAGCACGAAGCGGCTGCGGTCCGCGAGCTCGACCTCGCCACCGACTGACCGCGCGAGCCGGCGGGCGATGGGCAGCCCCAGCCCGTGCCCGTCGGCACGTGCGCTCTCCCCCGCGGCGAAGACGTCCACCCCTGCGTCGACGCCCGGGCCGTCGTCCTCGACCGTCACCGTGACGGTCGAGGACGCGTGCTGCAGGGCGTTGTCCAGCAGCGGGGCGATCGCCTGCAGGATCGTCTCTGCCCGGTCCGCACCAGGACGCGCACGGTCGGCTCCGTCGAGCAGGGTCGCCATCACCGAGCCGAGCCGCCGCGCGGCGGCCGCGATCTCCTGCACGTCCTCGGCCAGGTCCTCGTCGGCGATGCCCCGGAGCAGCGCGAGGTCGGCCGACCCCTGCAGCGCGGTGAGCGGCGTACGCAGCTCGTGGGCGAGCTCGGCGGTGAGCCGCTGCTCGGCGAGGAGGGCCTCCCGCACCTCGCGCTCGGCGTTCGTCGCGACGCGCCAGGTGACCAGGCCGACCAGGACGACCGCCCCGACGCTCAGCACGGCGGTCACCGCCAGCACGTCGATCGAGGTGCGCCGATGGGGGTCGGTCTCGGTCAGCTCGAGCACGGCCTGGGTGACGAGGATCAGCCCGATCATCACGGCGGTGACGAGGCACAGCGTCGCCAGCACCACACGGCGGCGGAAGCCCACTGTCCTCATCGGAGCGTGAAGCCCACGCCGCGGACGGCCTCGAGCTGGACGGGCGCCCCGACCTTCTTCAGCTTGCGCCGGATCCGGGCCGCATAGGCGTCGACGGTGTTGTCGGCGACGATCGCGCCGTCCGGCCAGCCGGCGGCGACGACGTCGCGACGACGTGCCACCTCGCCCGGGCGGGCCGCGATCGCGCCGAGCATCCGGTACTCGGTCGGGGTCAGGCCGACCTCCGCCCCGTCGAAGACGAGGGCATGTCGTGCCGGGTCGAGGCGCAGCCCGTGTGTGGCGGCGGGGGCGGTCGTCCGCCCTGCGCGCCGTGCCAGAGCCTCCACCCGGACGACGAGCTCCTTCACGTCGAACGGCTTCGGAAGGTAGTCGTCGCCGCCCGCCGCGAAGCCGGCGATCTTCTCGTGCACCTGACCCAGGGCGGTCAGGAAGAGGACCGGCGCGTGGACACCGGCCGCCCGCAGCGCCTGGCAGATGTCACGGCCGTCGGCGTCCGGCAGGCCGATGTCGAGGACCACGACGTCGGGGTGGGGGTGGGCGGCGAAGAGCGCCAGCGCCTCCCGGCCGTCGTGGGCGACCGTGGTCTCGTGGCCGCCGAGCCGGAGGGCCGAGCTCACGACCCGGCGGATCGCGGGGTCGTCCTCGCAGAGTCCGATGCGCATGGGAGGAGTCTGCCCCCAGACCCCGTACGCCGGGGTGCCCGTGGGCTTGACCACCCCGCCGCGCCATGGCGTACGCCGATCCGGCCTGCCTAGCGTCGAAGCACCCGACGCCGGCACCCGGCCGGCGCCCGAACTCCGGGAGGGACGTCTCCATGCACTCCATCACGCGCCCGCTCGCCGGCGGGTTCATCACCGCCGTCGCGCTCGTCACGCTCGGCGCGACCGCCGCCCACGCCGGCGAGATCACCGGCAACGGGAAGAGCCTCAAGCAGCCCGACGGCTCGCTCCACGGCGCCTCGATCTGCGCCTTCTCCGGCCTCAACGACGCGTACAGCGGCGACCCCACGGTGCCGGACGAGGACGGCTTCTACCGGACCCAGAACTGGGGACAGATCCCGGCCGAGGGCAAGGCGTTCCTCACCTCGATCGGCCTCAACCCCGGCAACTCCTGCAAGCCCGGCTTCGAGGAGCCCTGACAGACGCCGGACGGCGCCGGGTGCCATAGTCGGCTGCGTGAAGATCACCGGCGCCGTCCTCTCGCAGCGCGACCTCCCGCGCCCGTACGCCGACTCCGCACCCCTCGCGGTCACGGAGCTGGAGCTCGCGGATCCCGGACCGGAGGAGCTGCTGGTCCGGATCGAGGTCGCCGGCCTGTGCCACTCCGACCTGTCGGTGGTCAACGGCGACCGACCGCGGCCGCTGCCGATGCTGCTCGGCCACGAGGCCGCGGGCGTCGTGGTGGCGACCGGCCGGCTGAGCGCCGACGCCGACCTCTTCCCGGTCGGGCAGCGCGTCGTCCTGACCTTCCTGCCGCGCTGCGGTGAGTGCGAGGCCTGCGCGACCGACGGCGTCCGTCCCTGCACTGCCGGGTCGGCAAGCAACGGCACGGGTGAGCTGCTCTCGGGCGGGACCCGGCTCCTGCGCGGGGAGGAGCCGGTCCTGCACCACCTGGGCGCGAGCGCCTTCGCCACGCATGCGGTGGTCGACCGGCGCTCCGTCGTGCCGGTGCCGGCCGACGTTCCCGCGGAGGTGGCGGCGCTGCTCGGCTGCGCCGTGCTGACCGGCGGCGGCGCCGTGCTCAACACCGGTGGCGTGCGACCGGGAGGACGGGTCACTGTCGTCGGCCTCGGCGGTGTGGGCATGGCCGCGGTCATCACCGCGCTCGCCCTCGACGGAGTCGAGGTCTGCGCCGTCGACATGCAGCCGGACAAGCTGGCGACGGCCCTGCGCCTGGGCGCGGCGCGCGCGGCGACGCCCGCCGACGCAGCTGCCGACGCTGCGGCGTTCAAGGGCGACCTCGTCATCGAGGCGGCCGGCTCGGTCCCCGCGTTCGAGACCGCGGTCGCCCTGACCGCGCCGGGCGGCCGCACCGTCACCGTCGGGCTGCCCCACCCCGACGCGCGTGCCGCGGTCTCGCCGCTCGGGCTGGTCGCCGAGGGCCGCTCCATCGTGGGCAGCTATCTCGGCAACGCGGTGCCGCGACGTGACATCCCGCGGTTCGTGGAACTCTGGCGTGCCGGCCAGCTCCCGGTCGAGGAGCTCGTCTCCGACCGGATCACGCTGGCCGACCTCAACACCGCCCTGGACCGCCTGGACGCGGGAGCAGCCCTGCGCCAGCTGATCGTGATGGAGCACTGATGACCGAGGCCACCGAGACCGCGCCGCGCGACCTCCGGATCGAGCAGTTCCCGCACCAGCGGGACTACCCGATCCGCTGGGCCGACATCGACCGCTACGGCCACCTGAACAACGCCGTGCAGTACCTGATGATGGACACCCTCATCAACGACTTCGTGGCCGACGCCGCCGGGATGCCGCCGCACCACCTGCCGGCCGTGGGGCTCGTCGTCGAGACCGGCTGCCTCTACCTGCAGGAGATCCTGCCCACCCACCGGCTGCGGCTGGGACTGCGGTGCCTCCACACGGGCAGCTCGAGCATCCGCTACCAGGTGGGCTTCTTCATCGACACCTCGGAGACGCCGGCCGCGGTGTCCCGCTTCTCCGTCGTGTACGCCGATCCCCAGACCCGCCGGCCCACGGCGATCCCGGCCGTGATCAAGGCCGCTGCCGAGGGCATCCGGTCGTGACCTCCCGCCCGCTCCGCCTCGTGCCGGACGTCGGCACGGACCACTTCGAGCTCCGGGTCGCCGACGGCACGCGGCTCGACGTCGAGGCGGACGGGCCGGTCGACGCCGCGGTGACGGTCGTGTTCGTCCACGGCTTCACCCTCGACCTGACCAGCTTCCGCCACCAGCGCGCGACCCTCGACGCGGCCGGCGGCAACGTACGCCGCATCTACTTCGACCAGCGTGGCTTCGGCAGCAGCGCCCGAGGCCCGCGCGGGGTCGCCAGCATCGACCAGCTCGCGCTCGACCTCGCCGAGCTCGTCGAGGCCGCGCCGGGTGCCGTCGTCCTCGTGGGCCACAGCATGGGCGCGATGGTCATCCAGGCCCTTGCCGGCCTCCGGCCCGACCTGATCGGCGGCCGCGTGCGCGGCACGGTGCTGATCGCGAGCGCTCGCTCGGGCCGCGAGATCGACCTCCACGGCCTCGAGCTCCTCGCGCGGCTCGTCGGCCCGCGGGCACTACGCGCCCTCCACCGCGCACGTCCGCTCGTCCGGCTCGCGGGCCGGGCGCCCTTCGACCTCGTCGCGTGGGCGATGCACGACCGGCGTTCGCTCGCGGTGCACCGGCGTGCCTTCGCCGAGATGGTGCAGGCCAACCCGCTCGACGTGGTCGCCGACTACCTGGCTGCGATGTTCGCCCACGACGCCCGCGGCTCCGTTGCCGAGCTGGGCCGCACCGAGACGGTGGTCGTCGCGGGACGCAGCGACCTGGTCACCCCGGTCGCCGCCAACCGCCGCCTCGCCCGCTCCATCCCCGGCTCCCGCCTCGTCCTCGTCGAGCGGGCGGGGCACATGGTCACCTTCGAGGGCGCTCCTGCCGTCGACGAGGCGATCGCCGACGTCGTCGCGAAGGTGATCGCCGCGGGCTGAGCGGGGGCGCTACGGTCGTGCCCGGACGTCGGGCGACGTCCGCCGGAAGGAGCCTCCGCATGAACCACCAACGGCGCACGCTGTCGAAGCTCGGCCTCGCCGTGGCACTGGCCGGAGCCGCGATCCAGCTGCTCCTCGGCTGCTACTACCTGGCGATGGCCCACGCCCCGAAGCCGCACCACCTGCCGGTCGGCATCTCCGCCCCGGCCGAGGAGCGGTCCGCGATCGTGCCGCAGCTCGAGCGGGACGGCTCGTTCCGCGTCGAGGAGTACTCCTCGGCCGACGCCCTGGTCGCCGCGGTCAAGGAGCGCAAGGCGTACGGCGGCTACGTGCACGACGCGAAGGGGCCGACGCTCTACGTGGCCTCGGCCGCCTCTCCGGCCGTCGCCAACCTCCTCAAGGGGATGTACAGCCAGGAGTACGAGCGGCGGATCGCCGACTCCGTCGGAAAGGTGACGGCGGCAGGCGGCCCGGTCCCGGCCGCGACGGCAGCCCGGCTCGCCCAGCCCCCGGCCATCGTCGACCTGGTCCCGCTGCCGAAGGCGGACAGCGCCGGCAGCTCGCTCGGGTTCCTGATCCAGGCGCTCAGCCTCGGAGCCTCGATCGCCTCGATGGCGCTCGGCCAGCTCGGGAAGCGCGTCGACCGCTCGACCATGCGCGGCCTCGGGCACGCAGCACTGCTGGTCGTCTACGCCCTGCTGTCCGGCGGTGTGGCACTGCTCGCGATGTCCTTCTACGGCGTGGGCAGGGGCGCCGACCATGCCGGGCTCTTCGTCGCCTTCTCGCTGGTCTCGCTCGCGATCACGGCCTCCACCGCGGCGGCCGTGGCGCTCGTCGGCCGGGCGGGCGCCCTCGTGGGTGCGCTCTACTTCACGCTCGGCCTGATCATCTCCGGCTCCTCGATCGCGCCGGAGATGCTCCCGCACGCCGGACGCACCATCGGCCGCCTCCTGCCGCCGGGTGCGGGCGCGTCGTTCATCCGCGACCGGCTCTACTTCCCCGACGCCTCCGACCACCTGCCGCTGCTCGTCCTCGCGGCGTTCGCGTGCGTCGGCCTGCTGGTCGTGCTGGCGCGCAACGCCCTCGCCGGGCGGACGACGACGGCCTGACGTCCGGCGAGGGCCGGTCTTCTTCTCAGGACATTTTCAGGATTTCCGGGACAAGCCGGCCACCCGCCACCTACGTTCGCCCGCGTGTGTGTCCCGCTCGGGGATGCCCAGCCCACGGGGGACATAATGAACAAGAAGCTCGGCGGCGGCATCCTCGCCGTCATCGTCGCCATCGGCATCAAGATCGCCATCGGCCTCGGCCTCGGCTCCGGCATCGGCTTCCTCAGCGAGAAGGCGAAGGCCCCGGACGTCGGCGACTGCGTGGTCGTCACCGGCCCCTCCTCCAGCCCGGAGGTGAAGAAGAAGGCGTGCGGCTCCGAGACGCTCTGGAAGGTCGCCTCGGATGACGGCAAGTGCGACGAGCTCGAGGTCAGCTACACCGTCACCGTCACGGGCGCCAAGGCCGTCAACCTCTGCCTCGAGGAGGATGCCGCCGTCGGCGAGTGCCTCCAGATCAACCCCGACGACCCGAACGTCCTGGACAAGCAGGTCGCCTGCACCGCCGCGCCCGCTGCCGGCACGTTCGTCGTGAAGGTGACCAAGGTCGACACCACCACGGCGGACCTGAAGTGCGGCAAGCGGGAGCTCCCGCTTCCGAACAAGACCCGCCACACCTCGATGTGCATCGGCAGGACGTCCGCCTGACACGCACCGACGTACGAACGGGCCCGGAGCTGATGCTCCGGGCCCGTTTCGTCGTTTCGGGTCCTCGTCCGGGGACTCGCGGATGGCTCCCCAGGTAGGAGTCGAACCTACGTCGCTAGTCCTGATTCAAAGTCAGGCGGGCCCTGCCGGCAGACCAACTGGGGACTGCTCCCCACAGGGAGAGCGCGACCAACCCTAGGACCATGCGGGTGCCGGCACGCAGTCAGAGTGCCTCGACGTTGCGGACCAGTGCCTCGCTGGTGTGCCGGACGGCCACTGCGATGAGGGGCTTGACCGCAGCCGCGACGGCCCGGCCGGCCGGGCCACCCGGGAGCGTGTAGCTGATCCACGCCGACAGTCGCGTACGCCCGTCGCCGAGGTCGGCGAAGGTCCAGCGCTGGGTGTTGCGGATCCCGCTCACGGACTCGATCTCGAGGAGCCGGTCCTGCTCCCACGCCGTGCACCGGATCCGCGAGGTCAAGGTGACACCGAGCCTCATCACGCCGTCGTACGTCGCCCCGACGCCGTGGGTCTGCTCGGTCACCGGCCGGATCTCGTGTAGCCCGTAGATCCAGTCGCGGGTGCGGTCGTGGTCGTCGACATAGGCGAAGACGACGGAGACGGGCGCATCGATCTCGACGCTGTGCTCGACGACGCTGGCCACGCGCTCACGGTAGCCAACACCCGGTCGTCACAGCCGCGAGCGGTAGCGCTCCAGCACCTCCTCCACCCGCACGTCGTCGCGCAGATGGATCGGGACCAGCAGCTCGGTCACCACGTCGGTCAGCTCCGCGACGCGGCGCTGGAGCTGGCGTGCCTCCTGTGCCTCCTCCTCCAGCGCACGCAGGCGCACCTCGACGGCACGGTGGGACTGCACCTCGCGGTAGCGGTCGCGGGCACGGCGGGCAGCCGAACGGGCCTTGCCGCGGGCGCGGTCAGTGAGCTCGGACATGGGACTCCTCCTCGAGGACGGTCAGGTCGGACAGGTCGCGTACGCCGCGGGGCCAGCGCACCCGCAGCCTCGCCACGCGTGGGTCCTCTCCCGTGGCGAGCAGCTGCTGGTCGTCGATGACGCCACCGGAAGCGGCGACCTCCCGGGCGACCAGGTCGGGGTCGAGCCGCCGCACGAGGCCATCGGGCTCCGGCGCAGGGAGGCGGCCGGGACCGGTCGCGGCGTACTCGAGGTGGAAGGTGCCGCCCTCGGCCGTCGCCATCCGGGCCAGGCGCCACAGGTGCCCGCGGGCGTGCGGCGTGAGGCAGCCGACCAGCTGGCGCGAGTAGAGCTCGGGGCGGAGCCGGCTCAGCTGGGCGCCCACCGACGCGACGAAGCGGAGCTCGTCGAGGATGAGGCGCTGCGGCGTGACCGGCAGGCCGGAGCGGCGGGCCCGGCGACGGATCGCGTGGATCGCCGGGCGGGAGAAGTCGTACGCACGCACCTCGTGCCCCCGTCGCGCGAAGTGCAGTGCGTCCCTCCCCCGCCCGGCCCCGAGGTCCACGACCAGGGCATCGGCCGGCAGCCGGCCGGCAACGACCTGTCCGAACTCCGACGGCGTCTCCCACTGCCCGACACGCTCGAGGTGGTGCTCGGACCACGCGGGCATCTCGGTGCGGAAGCCGCGCAGCCACCCGTCGAGGCGACGGATGCCGGCCGGCGGGTCGGCGTACCGGAACGACGGGTCGGGGACGCGCCAGCCCGGGCCGTAGACGAAGGCAAGCATCGCCTCCGGATCGGCCGGCGCCGGGAAAGCGTGACCCTGCAGGACGATCGTGGAGACCGGCAGGATGCTCTCGCGCGGGAGCTGCCCGCTGCGGTTGCCGAGCTGGAAGAAGCGCCCGACGGTGTGGAAGGCGACGAAGACGTCGATGTGGCAGACCCGCCCGTCACTGAGCGGCAGCAGCAGCTTGATGTCACCACCTGACATCCGCAGCACGTCCCAGCCGAGGTCGCGCATCACGCGCTCGACGCGGTAGGACTCGCGGATGACGTCGACGGGGTCGCTGAACCCGGACAGGTAGCAGACGTCGGTGTCGCTGTCGTGGCCGAGCATGCGGCCGTCGCGCACCGCGCCGAGCAGGGCGCCGTAGTTGAGGTACGCCTCGACGCCGGCCCGCTCACGCAGGTCGGCGAGGGCCCGCCCGGTGCCCGCCAGGATCTCCTCGCGGACATCGGCGGAGGTCTCGGCGAACGACCGGGTCAGGTGACCGACCTTGTCGATCGAGAGCGGGTGACCCGACGCGTCGACCACGCGGATCCGGCCCTCACCGGAGCCGAGCACCAGCTCCGCGTCGTGCACCACCGAACCGTCGGTCCGGCTCACCTGCACCCGCGCCCGCCCGTCGAGGAACGACGCCAGCGCCGGCGGCCAGGGCACCACGAGGCCGCCACCGGAGCGGCGTACGCCGTCGCGCGCCGGGGTCGTCGACCACACCCACGCCCCGTCGAAGGAGACCTGGAGGGGGACGGACAGCAGCTCGGCGCCGGCGACCGTCAGGCCGTCGGCGTCCACCTGGAGGGTCATGACGCGCGTCCGTCGCGCAGCTTCAGGGCGCGCCGGAGCGCGGTCGAGGAGGTCTGCAGCGAGTAGGGGAAGTAGACGACCTCGACGCCGAGCGACGCCATCTGTCGCTCGAGCCGGTCGCCCTTCTCGGTGCCGCGCCAGTCGTCGCCCTTGAAGAGCCGGTGGAAGCCGACGACGGCGTGCGCGTCGGCCTTGGACGGGGTGTCCTCGGCGTAGACGGCGTCGACGATGCCGATCGCGTCGACGATCGCGAGGCGCTCGGCGAGGGGCACGGTGGGCGTCACGCCCTTGGCGAGCTCGCACATCTCGTCGGTGACGACGCCGGCCACGAGCACGTCGCACTGCTCGCGCGCCTGGCGCAGCAGGTTGAGGTGACCCACGTGGAAGAGGTCGTAGACCCCGGGGACGTAACCGATGAGCGGACCCACGGCGAACTCCTTTACGTTGTTTCCAAACCAATTTACTGCACTTTTATGTCGAGGTCGAACCGGCGCGCTCCCCCGGGTGTCACCCCCAGGGCCTAGGGTCGGCTCCATGGACCTGCCCGTGATGCCTCCGGTGCTCCCGATGCTCGCCAAGCCGGCGAAGGCGTCCGCCGCCTTCAGCCCGGCCACCGCCGACAAGCTCGACGGCCTCGCCTTCGAGCCGAAGTGGGACGGCTTCCGCTGCCTGGTCTTCAAGGACGGCGACGAGGTCGAGCTGGCCAGCCGCAACACCAAGCCGCTCACGCGCTACTTCCCCGAGGTCGTCGCGGCCATGCGCGAGCAGCTGCCCGAACGCTGCGTCCTCGACGGCGAGATCTTCGTGGCGGTCGGCGACAGGCTGCAGTTCGAGGTGCTCCAGGAGCGGATCCACCCGGCTGCCTCCCGCGTGACGAAGCTGAGCCAGGAGACCCCGGCCGAGTACGTCGCCTTCGACCTGCTCGCCCTCGGCGACGACGCGCTGCTCGACCGCCCCTACGCCGAGCGGCGTGAGCTGCTGGCCATGGCGCTGACCGGCCTGGCCGCGCTCGAGCCCGTCGCCTCCGTCTCCGACATCACCGGCCGGGCCAGCCGCGTCCACCTGACCCGGATCACCACCGACCCGACAGAGGCCGCGAGCTGGTTCGAGCGCTTCGAGGGCGCAGGCCTCGACGGCGTCATCGCCAAGCCGCTCACCGCGGCGTACGAGCCCAACAAGCGGACCATGCTCAAGGTCAAGCACGAGCGCACTGCCGACGTCGTCGTCGCGGGCTACCGGCTGCACAAGACCTCGACCGACGAGAAGCCGCTGCTCGGCTCCCTGCTCCTCGGCCTGTACGACGGCGGCGAGCTGCAGCACATCGGCGTCGCGGCGAGCTTCACCGCCACCCGACGTGCCGAGCTGGTCGACGAGCTCGCCCCGCTCGTGTGCCCGATCGAGGATCACCCGTGGGGCCGATGGCAGGAGTTCCTGACCGCCAACCCCGACCGGGTGCCCGGCACGCAGAGCCGCTGGAGCCAGGGCAAGGACCTGTCGTTCGTGCCACTGCGCCCCGAGCGCGTGATCGAGGTCGGCTACGACCACATGGAGGGCCGTCGCTTCCGCCACACCGCGCAGCTCAAGCGCTGGCGCACCGACCGTGACCCCGAGACCTGCGGCTACGACCAGCTCGACGAGCCGGTGTCCTACGACCTGTCCGAAGTCCTCTCGGGCTAGGTCGGGGTACCCCCCTGTCGCGGGTACCCGCGTACTCCCTAGAGTGGAATCAGGAGGCGATTGACATGGCTGCAACCGGACCGACCTACGACGTGGTGCTGCTCGCCGAGCAGGCCCTCTCCGAGGTGGATGCGCAGGAGGTGATCGCGCTCCACGAGGAGCTGGAGACCGACCAGCAGGTGCGCTACCACGTGCTGATCCCGGTGGAGGACGCCGCCGCGCGCGTCGAGGCGACCCTCGGCTCGCTCGGCGCCGGCGAGCCGATGGTCGTGCCCGCGATGGCGATGAACGACCTCGACCTGGAGGCGGTCCGCGAGGAGTGCCTGCAGCAGTCCGCGGACGCCCTCGCGACCAGCCTGCGGCTGCTGCGGGCAGGAGGCGTGGAGGCCGAGGGTCGCACCGTCGAGGAGCCACCGGTCGCGGCGCTCGCGAAGACCATCGCCGAGACCGACGGCCGGGAGGCGATCATCCTGACCCGGCCGCACCTGGTCGCCGAGTTCTTCCACCTCGACTGGACCTCGAAGGCACGGCGCAAGCTCGAGGTGCCGGTGCTGCACCTGCTCGAGCACGAGTCGATCGTCGAGCAGTCCGCCGGCAGCGGCGAGGGCGTCAGCGGCGTCTGACGCCCGTCGCCGCTGCGGGTCAGGCGGGCTTGAGCGGCGTCAGCGGGTTGCCGGCCTTGATCGTCGAGCAGTTCGTCGGCGCCGTCGTCCCACTGAAGCGCGCCGTCAGCCACGACGTGGCCTGCGGCAGCCAGACCGGCACCGAGCTGAAGTGGCTCAGCGGGTACTCGTGGTGCACCACGCGCACCCCGGCCGCGCAGTACTTGCGGGCGAGCGAGCGCACGTCACCGGCGATCATCACGCCGTCACCGGGGCCCAGACCGGCCTTGCTGGCGAGCGTTCCCTCCGCCTCCCCGAGCGTGCCCTGCCCGATGAACATCGGGATGGTCGGGTTCGGGCGCGTACCGAGGTTGAGCTTGTTGACCGTCGACACGAAGATCGGGATGGAGGCCGGGTCGACGTAGGCCGGCTTGACCAGCTTCTTCCAGGTCAGGCCCGGGTAGGCGCCGAGCACCTGGGTGATCGAGGCGTTCTGCAGCTTCGCGTAGACCTGCTTGCCGTAGTCGCTCAGGTACGGCGTGAGGTCGATGCCGAACCCACGCGCGACGCCCACGACGGCCATCGGCATGACGCCGGCCCAGACGAGGCTGCCGTCGATGTAGCGCAGGTTGGCGGACGGGCGCACGAGCACGCCGCCCTCGGCCGCGCCCACCAGGCGCCTGTTGATGTCCGGCGCGTATGCCGGCGCGAGGACCGAGGCCCAGTTGGTGGCGATCGCGCCACCCGAGTAGCCGATCAGGCCCGCCCTGGCGCCCGGGGCGATGCCGGTGCCGGACGCCGCGAGCGCGGCACGCATCGAGTCCAGCGTGACCATGCCGTACTCCGGCCCGGCTGCGAAGTCGGCCGTCGGCCCCTGGGTGTCGGCGATGACGACCGCGTAGCCCTGGAGCAGGAACTGGGTCATCATCGCGGTCTCGAAGTGGGCTGCCAGCCCACCCGGGTTGGTCCCGCCCGCGATGGCGCGCGACGGGCCGTCCTCGGGGTTGAGGGAGTCGTAGAACGACTGGTAGCCGATGACCTTCGACGTCGCACCGGTCAGCGGCTCGAGCACGGACGTCACGCCCGCGACCGCACGGCCGCGCTGGTTCGTCGTGCGGAAGACGATCTGCTTGACGCGGACCGGGAGCGAGAGGCCGGCGAGCGAGTACGCGAGGGTGCGCGTCTTGAGGATCGCCCCGGGCGCGTAGTCCGCGAGCGGCTTGCTGCCGGTGTAGGTGTAGAAGGCGTCCGGCGCGCTCGCCGCCGTCGCCGCGCCGGGGCCGAGGACCGCCGCCATCGCCGTGGTCACCGTCAGCACCCCAGCGGCCACAGCCGCCCCGATACCCGTCCTGCGCGTCGCCCGTCGCCGCATGTCGCCTCCATGCCCTGTGTCGTGCGTCTCACGACATCCGGAGCACTCTTGTTTACGACCCTGTCAATTGTCAATGGGTAGCCCTAGACTCCGACGCCATGGCCGAGCAGATCCCCGCAGCAGACGGAAGCCGCCGACGGCTCTCCGCAGGGGACCGGCGCGACCAGATCGTCGCGACGGCGACCGACGTGTTCATCGAGCGCGGCTACCAGGGCACCTCACTGGAGGACATCGCCGCGCGCGCCGGCATCACTCGGCCGCTGATCTACCACTACTTCCGCGACAAGGACACGCTCTACCTCGAGATCCTGACCCGGGCACGGGCAGCCCTCGACGCAGCGATCGTCGACCACGTCCCGTCCGACGCCTCCCCCGAGGCACAGCTCCGCGGCGGGATCGAGGGCTACTTCCACTTCGTCCAGGAGCACATGCACCTGTGGGAGCTGCTCTTCGGCGGCGGCACCGCCGTGGCCGGCGCCGTGGCCGAGGAGGCCACCCGCCAGCGCTTCGAGACGTCGGAGAAGATCGCGCTGCTCGTCTCCGCTGCCGCTCCCGACGAGCCCGCACTCCGCGCGAACGCCTATGCCCACGCCATCTCCGGCGCCGGCGAGGCACTGACCCGCTGGTGGCAGCACCACCCCGAGGTCACCCTGGAGCAGATCGTCGAGCTCCACATGGACACCGTCTGGCGCGGCCTCGGCCCGGTGCTCGACTCACTCGGCTGAGGACTGGCCGATCCGGTTGCCCGCGGCGTCCCAGTGCTCCGCGACCTTCTTCGACGGCTGCACGCGCGGCGGCTCCCCCGGCATCTTCGGGTAGTCCGGTGGCCAGTTGGCCTCGCGCGGGTCGGCCTCCCACAGGTCCAGCAACGGGCGCAGGTCGCCCTGCCCTCCGGCGTACGACGGGTGGTCACCGCGGGCGACGCGCTCCCGCACCGTGAGCAGGTTGAAGGCCCGGGGGTCGGTGATCTCCACGAGCTCCTCCCACGTCACCGGCGTACTGACCGGGGCCCCCGGGAGCGGCCGCAGGGAGTAGGCGGACGCGATGGTGCGGTCACGGTTGTTCTGGTTGAAGTCGACGAAGATGCGCTCGCCGCGCTCCTCCTTCCACCACGCCGTGGTGACGCCACCGTCCCGCTTCTCCAGCTCGCGGCCGAAGGCGAGCGCAGCGTGGCGGACCTCCTCGAAGGTCCACTGCGGCCGGATCGGCACGAAGACGTGGACGCCTCGGTTGCCGCTGGTCTTGGGAAGGCCGGTCAGGCCCAGCTCCTGGAGCAGGTCGCGGGCCAGGCCCGCCACCCGGACGGCATCGGCGAACGTCGTGCCCGGCTGCGGGTCCAGGTCGATCCGCAGCTCGTCGGGATGGTCGGTGTCGGCGCGACGGCAGGGCCAGGGATGGAAGGTCAGCGTGCCCATCTGGGCGGCCCACACGGCCGTCGCCGGCTCGGTCAGGCAGACCTCGTCGGCGGTACGCCGGCTCGGGAACGCGATCCGTGCCGTCTCGACCCACTCGGGGGCACCCTTGGGGATCCTCTTCTGGTAGAAGCCCTGCCCCTCCTTGTCGGTGGGACCAGTCGCCAGGCGCATGCCCTCGCGCCAGCCGTCGGGCCAGCGCTCGAGAGCGGTCGGCCGCTCGTGGACCCACTCCTGCATCGCATCGCCCACCGCGGCGAAGTACTCCGCCACGTCGAGCTTGGTGATCGCGGGCGTGCGGTCCGTCGCCTCGTAGACCACGCGGTCCGGGCTCGAGATCCTGACCTCGCGGCCGCCTGCTGCGACGTACGCCTCCTTGCGACTGCTCGCCATGACCCCAACCTACTGGCCGGCCCCGCTCCCCCCGGGGAATGTCAGTGGGAGGTGGCACGATCGCCGCATGAGGGCATCGCTGGCTCCCCACCGCCTCCGGCCGCAACGGCTCGTCGGAGCACCGCTGGCCGGGCCGGCGGAGGTCGTCGGCCACCTGGGCGGCGTGCAGTCACAGCTGCACGACATGTCGCTGTGGGCGATCGGCCGGCGCTGCGGCGCGACGCTCGCCGACGTCGAGGCCTCGTTCGCCGCCGGCGCCTTCGTGCGCACGCACGTACTGCGGCCCACCTGGCACCACGTCCTTCCGGCCGACCTGCCCGACCTCCTCGAGGTGACCGCGCCGCGCGTCCGCCAGGCATCGGCGAGCAACAGTCGCCGCGACGGCCTGACGGCGGAGTCGATCGCCCGCTGGTCCGCCCTCGCCATCGAGGCGATCCGTTCGGCCGGGCCGCTGACCCGGCCCGAGGTCGAGGCACGCCTGGCCGAGGAGGGCTTCGAACGGGTGGGCAACGCGATGGCCCACGTCATGATCGAGGCGGAGCTGACGGGCGAGATCCACAGCGGACCACCGCGCGGCAAGCAGCAGACCTACGTCGCGGCCTCGCTCCCCGCCTCGCGCCGCAGCCC
Source organism: Nocardioides jiangxiensis (assembly GCF_030580915.1). Taxonomy (NCBI): domain Bacteria; kingdom Bacillati; phylum Actinomycetota; class Actinomycetes; order Propionibacteriales; family Nocardioidaceae; genus Nocardioides; species Nocardioides jiangxiensis. The sequence continues at coordinate 2,121,307 of NZ_JAUQTA010000001.1, read as the reverse complement.
GGACGAGCGTCTCGGCTGGCTCGCACGCAGGTACGCCGAGGGGCACGGCCCGATCGCGGCGGTCGACCTCTCCTGGTGGGCCGGGCTCACCCTGACCCAGTCACGCCGCGCGATCGGGCTCGCCGGCCTCGAGCCCTTCGGCGACGGGCTCTTCCGTGCCGGGCCGGAGCAGGAGGTCGACGTGCCCGCGGCGATGCTGCTCCCAGCCTTCGACGAGCTGATCTCCTACGCCCGCTCCCCCGAGGACTACGCCGGTGTCGACGGCGACGTCGGCACGGTGCTCCGGTCGACCGGCCTGCTCTTCGTCGACGGCGGTCTGGCCGGATCGTGGACCCGCAAGGTCGGCCGCCAGGCGACGCTCGTCACGGTGACGCCGCGGCGCGCACTGAGGCGGGCCGCGCGGTCGGCGCTCGAGGAGGAGGCTGAGCGCTACGGGCGCTTCCTCGGCGCCCCGGTGGACCTGGTCGTCGCCTGACCACTGCCTCCTGCTGGACCCCGGGCGTACTCTCGGGGCGTGGGCTACGAGGTTTCCAAGAGCGACGACGAGTGGCGCGAGCAGCTGACCCCTGCGGAGTACCAGGTGCTCCGCCAGGCCGGCACCGAGCGCGCGTTCACCGGCGAGTACACCGACACCGAGACGACCGGCGTCTACCGCTGCAAGGCCTGTCAGGCCGAGCTCTTCCGCAGCGACACCAAGTTCCACTCGGGCTGCGGCTGGCCGTCGTTCTACCAGCCCGAGTCCGAGGCGATCGAGTACATCGAGGACCGCTCGCACGGCATGGTCCGCACCGAGGTGCGGTGCGCCAGCTGCGGCTCGCACCTGGGCCACGTCTTCCCGGACGGCTACGGCACGCCGACCGGCGACCGGTACTGCATCAACTCGATCGCGCTGACACTCGAGCCGCGCGAGTCCTGAGGTCGCCCGGAGCGGGTGCGCCAACGGCCGCCGAGCGCTGCCCGACGACCGGTCAGCAGCGGCTCAGCGGCCGGTGGCCCGGCCTCAGCGACCCGTCTCCGCCGAGATCAGGCGGATCCGGTCGCCGAGGAACTCGTAGTGGTTCATGGCGTCGAGCCGGGCGCCGTACGCGTGCAGGGAGACGACCTGCTCGCCACTGCGGTTCTGCACGTCGTGGACGTGACCGGCGCCGTGGACCCGGATCGAGTTGCTGGTGACCTGGGCGAGCTTGAGCCCGCCGCTCCAGTTCTGCTCGACGAGGCGGCCCTCGAGCACCGTGAAGGCGCCAGCAGCCGATCCGTGGTCGTGCCAGCCGGTGCTGGCGCCGGCAGGCCAGGTGATCAGCCAGAGCTGGTGCTCGTCGGTCTCCTCGACGAGGACGAACGCGCGCTCGGTCGCCCCCGGCTCCAGGACGGGAACGAGCTCGAGGAGGTCGGCGCGATCGGCGTTGTCCTCGATGACGCGCACGAGATGGTCGAGCCGGGCACGGGTCGGACGACCCTGGGCGGTGCGGGCCTGCGCCGCACGGAACTGCTGGGAGGTCGGGAGCGGGAGGGTCATGGGAACTCCTGGGACGTGTGGGTGGGGCCCGCGCCGTGGCGGGCGCGGGCCCCGTTGCCGGGGGACATGGGGGGTGGTTCCGCACGCGGCGTACGGCGCGGAGAGGTCCTTCAACGACAGCCAGGCCGGCGCGGTGTCATCCTCGGCAACATGTGATCAATGTAGATTGTTTTACTCCACTTTGCAAGAGTGTGCGGACGCACTGCCGCACCCTCAGGCGAGCAGGTCGGGCGTGACCATCTCCTCGTCGAGCAGGTGCCGGCCGAGGAAGCCCAGGCAGGTCTGGTACCAGACGCGCGCGTGCTCGGGCGTGAGGACCCAGTGGTTCTCGTCGGGGAAGTAGAGGAAGCGGTGCTCCGTGGTGCCGTCGTCGGCGGCGGGGAGCCCCGACTTCGTGAGCAGCTCGTACCAGAGCCGCAGCCCCTCCCCGATCGGGACGCGGTAGTCCTTGTCGCCGTGGATGACGAGCATCGGCGTCACGATCCGGTCGACGAAGTGGTGCGGGCTGTGCGCGGCCATCATCGCCGGCGACATCTCGCGCTCCCAGTAGAAGGCGCCGTCGGTCGTCGGACCGAACCCCTCGAGCGACCACAGGCTGGCGTGCGTGACGATGCAGCGGAAGCGGTCGGTGTGCCCGGCGACCCAGTTGGCCATGTAGCCGCCGAACGAGCCGCCCATCGCCGCCGTGCGTTCCTCGTCGACGTCAGGGCGCGCCACGCAGGCGTCGGTGACCGCCATGAGGTCGGTGAACGGCGCATCGCCCCACGCACCCCAGCCTCGCTGCACGAACTCCTGCCCGTAGCCGGTGGAGAGGGCAGGGTCCGGGAGCAGGACGGCGTACCCCCGCGCGACCATGAGCCACGGGTTCCAGCGCCAGGACCACGCGTTCCAGCTGTTGAGCGGCCCGCCGTGGATCCAGAGCAGCAGTGGCGCGGGGGCATCGGCCGAGGCGCCGTCCGGCAGGGCCAGCCAGCCGCGCACCCGGGCGCCGTCGGCCGCGGTGGCCTCGACCTCCGTGAGCGTGCCCGGCAGGGCGGGAGCCGCAGCCGGACCACGGAGGAGCTGCGCCTGGACCGGCTCGCACGAGGCGCGGAACGCAGCGAGGTCGACGCGCACCGGCTCCGCCGGGGCGAGGTACGACGAGCGCAGCGCGTACAGGGTGGCGCCGTCCGGGCTGACCCGCACGTCGGTGAAGGCCGCGTCGTCGGCGGTGACCTGTCGCACGGCGTCCGGGTCGTCGAGGGCGAGCAGGAAGACCGGGCAGCGGCCGTCGGAGTCCGCCGTCAGCACGATGCCACTGGAGTCGGCAAGCCACGCGAAGGACGCCGGCCACCGGTCCCACGCCGGCGCGAGGATGCGCGGCGGCTCGCTGCCGTCGAACGGGACCAGGCAGATCCGGACCGCGGGCGCGGTGGTCGCCGTCGAGCGGACGTGGTGCTCGGCGACGACCCAGCGGCCGTCGGGAGAGACGACCGGGTTCACGTACTCGGTGTCGGGATCGTCGAGCAGCGTCCGGCACTCGCCGGTGACGCTGTCGACCACCACGACCGTCATCCGCTGCCCCGCACCCTCGGGCACCAGCCACGCGGTGACCAAGGCGGCGCCATCCGGGGACAGCGAGGCGCCGACGTACTCCCCCTGCAGCTGCGGGCCGGCACCGGTCAGCTGGCGCAGGTCGAGCTCGTCCTCGCCGAGCGTCGCCAGGTAGCGGCGGGGCTGGTCCGGGCCGAGGTCGTGGTCCCAGATCCGCACCGGGTAGGCGGTGTGGAGGATCGCGCTGACCTTGCGCTCCTTGCGGGCCTTGCGGCGCTCCGCGTCGTCGTCCAGGTCGACCGACGCCCCCAGCACGGGGGCGGTGACGGACACGACGGGGACGTCGCGGGCCGTGACGACGTCACCGAGGCCACCGGCGGCGCGGGCGATGACACGGGCCTCACCACCGGCCGCCGGGAGCAGCCAGAGCATCGCCTTCGGGTCGTCCTCCTCCGTCGCGTCCGGATCAGGGCGCGCGGAGGTGAAGAGAAGGTCGCCGGTCGACACGAAGCGCGCGGAGGTCTCCCCCTTCGCGCTCCGGGTCAGGCGACGTGCCGGCGCCTCGCCGGTCGGGTCGACCTCCCACAGCGCCGAGACCCATCGGGTGCCGTCGTGGTCGAGGGAGGCCACCGCAGTGACCAGGCGGGTGCCGTCGGGCGAGAGCTCCAGCCCGGAGAGGCGCGGAAGGCGCAGGAACGCGTCGAGGTCACCGGCGGAAGGTTGCGTCATGCAACCCTTGCTACCACGCGGCAGGACCCGCGGTCACGACCTTTTCGCGAGCTCCGACCGGGTCAGGGCAGGGCGGTGAGCAGGTCCGCGATCTCGACCCGGCGCCCGGTGTAGAACGGCACCTCCTCGCGCACATGGCGGCGGGTCTCCGAGCCGCGCAGGTGGCGCATCAGGTCGACGATGCGGGAGAGGTCGTCGGCCTCGAACGCGAGCAGCCACTCGTAGTCACCGAGCGCGAAGGCCGGGACCGTGTTCGCACGGACGTCGGGGTAGTCGCGCGCCATGCCACCGTGCTCGGCGAGCAGGCGACGGCGCTCCTTCTCGTCGAGCAGGTACCACTCGTAGGAGCGGACGAAGGGATAGACCGCGGCATAGCCGTGGGCACGCTCGTCAGCCAGGAAGGCCGGGAGGTGGGACCGGTTGAACTCGGCCGGGCGGTGCAGCGCCATCTGCGACCAGACCGGCGCGAGGCGGCGACCGAACGCCGTACGGCGGATCCGGTGGTACGCCGCCTGCAGGGCGTCGGAGGAGGCCGCGTGGATCCAGAACATGACGTCGGCGTCGGCGCGCAGGCCGGCGACGTCGTAGACGCCGCGGGTCGTGACGTCCTCGGCAGCGAGCTCGTCGAGCAGGGCGGTCAGCTCGATCGCCTCGGCCTGCCGCACCCCCTCGGCGACATCGCCGTAGACCGACTCGAGCTTGAAGACGCTCCACATCGTGTAGCGGATCGTGGCGTTGAGCTCGTTGATCTTCGCGGCGTTGGACTGGATGTGGGCCTGCGGGTCGGTCTCGGTGGGCTCGACAGGCTGCACGGGAGCGTCGGTCATGGCTCCTATTCTGCCGACCGCACCTGAGCAGCTGCGCGGCGGGCCGACCCGATGACCGCCGGGATGCCCACTCCGTCGTACGCCGCACCACAGACCGCCAGGCCCGGCACCGCCTCGACCTCCGCCCGGATCGCAGCGGCGAGGTCGACGTGGCCGACCGCGTACTGCGGGAGGCCGGCCTGCCAGCGCTGCACGTGCGTCGCCACGGGCTCGAGCCGGACGCCGGTCGCCGCGTGCAGGTCGGCGAGGGACCCGACCTCGAGGAGGTGGTCCTGGAGCTGGAGGACACGCTCGCGGAACCGGCCCAGCGACGTGCGCAGGTAGAGCAGGTCCTCACCGTGGGCGCCGGCCCCGCGGCCGGCGGCCCGCACCCAGTCCCACTTGGCGAAGGACCAGGTCGACGCCTTGATCGCGCGCCGCTCACCCGGGGGCACGAGGAAGCCCGAGGCTCCCAGGTCGAGCAGCGGTCGCGCCTCGACCTCACGCACAGCGAAGGTGACCACGACGACGTCCGCGGACTCGACCCGTGCGAGCGCGGCAGCCGCGTCGGGCACGAGGTCCATGAGCAGCACCGCGGACGGTTCGGCAGGCGTCGCGACGACGACGGCGTCCGCGAGGAGCTCCTCACCGTCCACCCGGACCCGGAACCCGTCGCCGGCGCGCGAGATCCGCTCGACGGAGGCGTTGGTGCGGACCGCGAAGCGACCCGAGGACGCCAGCGCCTCCGGCAGGCGCCCCATGCCACCGGGGATGCCGGCGAAGACCGGCGTGTCGGAGGCCGGGAGCGCCGCGGCCGCTGCCGTGAGGGACCCACGGGCGGCCATCGCCACGAGCTGCGGCACGGCAGCACGCGCGGAGATCTCGCGGGCGCGGCCGGCGTACACCCCGCCGAGGAGGGGCTCGACCAGCCGGTCGACGACCTCGTCGCCGAACCGCTCTCCCACCAGGGCCCCGACCGAGACGTCGGAGGAGAGGTCGGAGGGTGCGATCCCCGGCTCGGCGAGGACCCGCGCCATCCCCGCGGCGGACAGGACGCCCGACGCGGCGAGCTCCTCGACGTCCAGCGGCACGCCCATCAGCGACCGGGGCAGGGGCTTGAGCTGGTCGTCGACCCAGAGCCGCGAGGACGCGATCACCGGGTGCTCGATCGCCAGTCCGACCTCACGCGCGAGGGCGACGCCCTCCGGACGGCGGTTGAGCATCGCCTCCGCACCGACGTCGACACGCGCTCCGGCGACCTTCTCCAGCCGGAGCTTGCCCCCGACGCGGTCGCTCGCCTCCAGGACGGTGACGTCGTGGTCGGCGGAGAGGTCCCACGCCGCTGCAAGGCCGGCGATGCCGCCGCCGATGACGAGGACGTTCTTCACCCCGCCAGCGTATCGACGCCCCGGCTCAGTCGACCGGCTGCCCGTTGATCCGGCCGTCGAGGCGCGCCGGGTCGAGGCCACCGCGGTCGAGCTGGGCGAATGCCGAGCGGTGGAAGACGAGCGGGTGCTCACCCTCACCGGCGTCGACCGACAGGACCCGGAGCAGGGCGATCACGTGGTCGCCCGCCTCGATCTCGTCGTGCAGCACGGTCGTGAACGTCGAGACCGACTCGCGCAGCAGCACCGCGCCGCCGGCCGAGACCGAGAACCGGAGGCCCGCGAACCGCTGGCCGGCCGGGCCGGCGAGCTGGCGGCAGACCACGTCGTGGTGGTCGGCGAGGACGGAGACACCGATCTCGCCGGCCTCGCGCAGGGCGGGCCACGTGTTGCTCGTGCGCGACACCGCCACCGAGACGAGCGGCGGGTCGAGCGAGACCGAGGTGAACGACGAGGCGGCGATGCCGACCAGCTGGCCGTCGACGTGCGCGCCGACGGCGACGACGCCGGACGGGTAGTGCCCGAAGGCCTGGCGGAGCGTGGCGCCGTCGAGCACGGGCGGCGCCTCCTCGAGGTCGGGGACGGGGGCGAGGGTCATGCCGGGCCCCCGATCGAGCGCGAACGGAGCGAGTGGTCGAGTGGGGTGGTCATGCGGGGACCTCCTGACGGTCCTGGTCCGAGGCGGCGGGTACGACGGCGGGCACGGGCGCCCCGAACGGCACCGAGCCCGAGCGCAGACCCAGCGGCGACGGCGCGGGATGGGTCCAGCGACCGCGGCGGGCCAGCTCGGGGAGGACCCCCTCGCCGAAGCGGTAGGCCTCCTCGAGGTGCGGGTAGCCGGAGAGGATGAACTCGGAGATGCCGACGGCGGCGTACTCCTCGATGAGGTCGGCGATCTCCTGGTGCGAGCCGACGAGCGCGGTGCCGGCGCCGCCGCGGACCAGGCCGATGCCGGCCCAGAGCCCGGGGTGCACCTCGAGCCCGTCGCGCGAGCCACGGTTGAGGTCGAGCATGCGGCGCTGGCCCTCGGACTCGCTGCGGCGCAGGCCCGCCTGGACCCGGGCGATCTGCTCGTCGGAGATGCCGGCGAGCAGGCGGTCGGCCTCGGCCCACGCCTCCTCGCGGGTGTCACGGGCGATGGCATGGAGCCGGATGCCGAAGCGCAGCTCACGCCCGCGCTCCGCGGCCCGGCGGCGCATGTCCTCGACCTTGCGGGCCACCGCGGCGGGCGGCTCGCCCCAGGTCAGGTAGACGTCGGCGTGCTCGGCGGCCACGTCGTGGGCGGCCGGCGACGACCCCCCGAAGTAGATCTCCGGCAGCGGGTCGGGCCGCTGCGCCAGCGTCGCCTCGGCCAGCGCGAGGTGCTCGCCGTGGTAGGTCACGGTCTCCCCCGCCCACAGCCGGCGTACGACGTCGAGGAACTCGCCGCACCGGGCGTAGCGCGCGTCCTTGTCGAGGAAGTCGCCGTAGGCCCGCTGCTCGTGGCTCTCGCCGCCGACGACGACGTTGAGCAGCAGCCGGCCGCCGCTGAGGTTCTGGAACGTGCCGGCCATCTGGGCGGCGAGCAGCGGCGACACCAGGCCGGGGCGGAAGGCGACGAGGAACTTCAGCCGCTCCGACACCGAGGCCAGCATCGCGGTCGTGAGCCACGCGTCGTCGCACCAGGCACCGGTCGGCGTCAGGGCGGCCTCGAAGCCGAGCTGCTCGGCCGAGCGGGCCACCTGGCCGAGGTACGGGACCGAGGCCGGGCGCACCGACGGCCCGGCCGGCACCCCGTGGCCACCGCCCACGACCTGCGGGCTGTCACCGCCGTTGGTCGGCAGGAACCAGTGGAACGTCAGATCAGACATGAGCCAGCTTTCAGAGTTGTCCGTGGTTGGGCGGGAGGACCCCGTCGACGACCCAGCGACCGAGGTGCTGGACCTTCCACGCGGCGGGGTCGTGGAGCGTGTGGGTGCGGGCGTTGCGCCAGTGCCGGTCGAGGTTGAGGGCACCGAGCGCGGACCGTGTGCCGGAGACCTCGAAGAGCCGGGACCCCGCCGCCAGTGCCGCCTCGGTCGTCGCGGCCCGTGCCGCGGCGACCGCGAGGCTCGCGGCACCGGTCGACTCCGCAGACAGGTCGAGGTCGGCCTCGTCGATCGCCGACGCCGCCTCGCGGACCAGCGCCTCCGCGGCCCGCACCTGGACCTCGACCTGCCCGAGCGCCTGCACGACGAGGGGGTCGTCGGCCGCGCGCTCCACGAGGGCGTCCGGGTAGGGCCGCGACTTCGTGCGGACGAAGGTCGCCGCCTCGGACAGCGCCGCCCGGGCGATGCCGGCGTCGATCGCCGCGTGCAGCACCTGGGCGAACGCGCCGTAGGTCTGCGGGCGCTCGAAGGTGAGGTGGTACGGCGTCACCCGGTCCGCCGCGACCGCGACGTCCTCCAGCCGCACCGAGCCGCTGGCGGTCGTCCGCTGGCCCATGCCGTCCCAGTCGTCGACGACGGTCACGCCCGGGGCGTGCCGCTCCACCCAGGCCACGTGGAGCGGCCCGTCGACGTCGAGGTGGGCGAGCACCGGGATCCAGTGGGCGAGCAACGCACCGGTGGCGTAGCCCTTGAGCCCGTCGAGCCGCCACGCACCGGGCACGGCCGGGTCCGGCGTCAGCGTGGTCCGGATGTCGCGCACGTGCTTGGTGCCGATCTCGGACTGCGCGTTGCCGAACCGGCGCCCCGCCAGCACCTCGCCGAAGAAGAACGCCTGCTGCTCCGGCGTTCCCTGCTCACGGAGGGCGTTGACGTAGGCGAAGTGGCTGTGCGGGATCTGCGCGACGTTGGGGTCACCGGCCGCGAGCAGCCGGACCACCTCGGCCACGACGCGGACCGGAAGGTCCGCGCCGCCGTACGCCGCCGGGACGGTGATCGCCAGCAGGCCGGAGGCGGTGACCGCCTCCAGCTCGGCCAGCGGGAGGATGCGGTCCCGGTCCCGGAGGGACGCCGAGGCGGCGAGCTCGCGCGACAGCGCTGCCGCGACGCGCACCGCCTCCTCGGCGGTCAGGACCGGGACCCGGGTCTCCGGCCAGGCGGCGACGGTCATCGGACCGCCACCGGATCGCCGGCCTTCTCGAGGTCGGCCTCGAGCTCGCGCACGATCGGGAGGACCTTGGCGCCGAAGTACTCGACGTCCTCGAGGTAGTGCAGGAAGCCGAGCAGGAAGAGGTCCACGCCGCGCTTCTTGTACTCCACGATGCGCGTGGCGACCTGCTCCGGCGTACCGACGAGGCCGGTGCGGAAGCCGTCGTTGTACTGGACCAGGTCGCGGAAGGTGGAGTCGGCCCACATGCCCTTGCCGTCGGCCGTGCTCGGGCCGGCCTGCTGGACGGCCGAGCGGAAGCCCTCGACCGCCTCGGGGTTGGCCTTGGCGATGATCTCCTCGAGGACCTCGCGGGCCTCCTTCTCGCTGTCGCGGGCGACGACGAAGCCGTTGAGGCCGAACTTCACCGCGCCCTCGCGGCCGGCGACCGCGGCGTTCTGGTTGACCTCGAGGTACTGCTCGGTGAAGCCGTCGAAGTCCTTGCCGTTGGAGAAGTACCAGTCGGCGACGTTGCCGGCCTGGGCCCGCGCGGCGGTGGAGTTGCCGCCCTGGAAGATCTCCGGGTGGGGACGGCCCTCGGAGGTGACCGGGCCGGGCTTCAGCTGGAAGTCGTGGACCTGGAAGAAGTCGCCCTGGTGGGTGAACGGACCCTTCTCGGCGGACTCGAAGAGGCCCCGGAGCACCCGGATGAACTCCTCGGACTGGCGGTAGCGCTCGCCGTGCTCGAGCCAGCGGACGCCGAGGTCCACGGCCTCGTTCTTGAACCAGCCGGACACCACGTTGACGGCGGCGCGGCCGCCGGAGATGTGGTCGGCGGTGATCAGCCACTTGGCCAGGACGGCAGGGTGCCAGAAGTAGGGGTGGACCGCAGCGATCACCTTGAGGCGCTCGGTCTGCGTCAGCAGGCCGAGGCTGAACGACGTCGACTCGTGCTGCTGGTCGGCGCCGTACGACGCGGTGTAGCGGACCTGGGAGAGGGCGTAGTCGAAGCCGTTGTTCTCGGCGAGGCGGGCGAGCTTGACGTTGTAGTCGTAGCCCCAGTCGGTGCGCTGCTCGATGTTGCTGACGACGAGGCCCCCGCTGACGTTGGGGACCCAGTACGCGAACTTCAGCGGCTCGGTGGCGGGCGTGGTGGTCATGGGAAACCTCTTCGTGTCTAACTAGATTGATTAACTCGACTTTAATGATCGGCGGGGCCCCTCTCCAGCCCGAGGCCCCACCGAAGAACCGATCCGGTGACAGGCAGGACCTGTCACCGCGCGCGGTGGGCGCTCACGTGTACCAGGACGGCTCGGGCAGCTTGTTGAGCAGCGCGTACTCGCCGACCTCGCGGCGCTTGTACGCCACCGGGTCGTGCAGCGAGTGCGTGCGGATGTTGCGCCAGAAGATGTCGAGGCCCACCTTGTTGCTGGTCGCGCGGGCGCCGGTCAGCTCGTAGACCTTCGTGCCCGCCTCGAGGCCGATGTCGATCGCCTTCACCTTGGCGGCGGCCACCCGGACGGCCGCGTGGCCGCGCTGCTCCGGAGTGACCGACTCCCGCTCGGCGTGGAGGAGGCCCGAGAGCTCCTCCCCCGCCGCGTCGGCCAGCGCCTCGGCCGCCCAGAGGTCGGCCTGGAGGCGGCCGTAGCCCTCGAGGATGTACCACTCCTCGGTGGCCTTCTCCTTGTTGTCGCCGCCGTACGGCCAGGCGCGCGTGACGTCCTGCGTGTACGCCGTGCCCGCCTTCAGCGCACCCTTGGCGATGCCGAGGTAGAACTCGGTGAAGACCTGCTGGATCGCCGGGAGGTTGAGCGTGGCGTACGTGAGCGGGTCGAACGGAGCGAACTCCTTGTCGACGTAGCCGGCGGCGGCCGCCCACGGCACCCGGACACCGGTGATCTCGACGCCGCCGGACTCCGTCAGGCGCTGCCCGAGGTTGTCCCAGTCGTCCTGGTAGACGATGCCCTCCTGCTTGCTCGGCACGATCGCGAAGATGTGCTTGTCCGTGCCCTCGAGGACGCCCTCCAGGACCGTGAGGTCGCTGATCTTCGAACCGGTGGAGAACGTCTTCCGGCCGTTGAACTCGATCTCCTCGCCCAGGTCGGTGATGACCAGGTCGTTGTCGCGCGGGTTGACCGCACCGCCGAAGAAGAAGTTGTTGGTCGTGTAGAGCTCCTCCACGGCCGCCACCTGGTCGGCGGTACCGACCAGGCGCACCGCCCAGGCCCAGAGGTAGTGGTAGGCCAGCAGCTGGCCGATCGACCCGTCGCCGGAGGCGACCTCGCGGATCACCTTGTAGGCGGTCGTCCACGGCTGCTCGGCGCCCCCGTGCGCCGCCGGTCCGAGCAGGGTCACGAGGCCGGCGGCCTTGAGCAGGTCGATCTCGGCCTGCGGCACGGCCTGGGCGCGGTCGCGCTCCACCGCGTCGGCGGCGAGGATTCCGGCGACCTCGGCGGCGCGGGCGATCCAGCCCTCGCCGCTGGTCGGGACCGGCTGCCCGGCCCAGGGAGAGGCCTGGAGGGCCTCGGTCACGGAGATGGTCATGGGTAGTGCTCGCTTTCGTCGTTGAGGGTGAGGTGAGGGTCAGAAGTAGGCGTTGGCGGGGAAGTCCGTGCCGTTGACCAGGTGGTCGCCGACCGCCGACGCCTTGAGGAACGTCGGGTTGTGGGTCGAGATGGTGCGGACGTTGCGCCAGTGCCGGTCGAGGTTGTGGACCGCCTGCGTCGCGGAGGTGCCGCCGACGTCGAAGAGCTTCGCGGCGGTCGCGTAGGAGAACCGGTCGATCGCGACCTTGGCCTGCGCCGCCGCCAGCTGGGCAGCGTCGGCGGCCTCCGCCGTCGGCAGCCCGTCGACCACGGAGTCGGCGGCAGCCTGGAGCGCCTCGGCCGCCTTCAGCACGATCGCCTCGGCCGCGAACACGTCAGCCGAGATCTCGCCGACGACCTGCAGCACCTGCCGGTCCCGGGCCGGGCCCTGCGGGGAGCCCGCGTGGCTGTAGTTGCGGGCACGTCGCTTCAGCAGCGCGACCGCGTCGTTGCGGACGCTGCGCAGGATGCCCGCCGTGACCGCCTGGAGGAAGAGCTGCAGGAAGGCACCCTGGTAGCCGGGAGCGGGCTCGGCCGGCTCGGGCTCGCCGAGGTCGAAGAACTCCTCGGCCTCGACCCGGACGTCGTCCAGCTGCGTCGTGCCGGTGCCGGTCAGCCGCTGGCCGAAGCCGTCCCAGTCGTCGAGGATCGTGACGCCCTCCCGGTCCACCGGGATGACCGCCCCGGCGATCCGCCCGCCAGGCGCGGCCGCCCAGATCTGCGTGTAGTCGGAGTAGATGCTCCCGGTCGAGTAGAACTTCGTGCCGTTGAGCCGGTACCCGTCGCCGTCAGGCGTGAAGGCGGTGTCGAAGTGCAGCCCCACCGGCTTGCGGCTCTGCTCGCTGAAGCCGTTGCCGACCAGCTTGTCCGCGGCGGCCAGTGCGAGTCGGGCCCGGAACGCCGGGTCCTCGCTCGCCTGCAGGTGCTGCTCGGTGAACCAGAAGTGGGTCCGCAGGATGTGCGGGGCACTGGAGTCGGCCTCGGCCAGATCGATCAGGGCCGCGAAGAGCTCCGGGATCGTGAGCCCCGCTCCCCCGAGCTCGACCGGCAGCCGGAGCCGGCCGACGCCGGCCTCCTTCAGCCAGCCGATCACCTCATGGGGAGCCGTCCGGTCCCGCTCGCGCTCGGCGGCACCCTCGGCGATCCGGGTGAGCAGGGCGGTCCACTCGGGCGTGCCCGGGCGGACGACCGGCTTCGTGGCGTTCCTCGTCGCAGTCATGCCAGGACCCCGATCAGCTCGCCGAGACGGGGGCCAGCTGGCCCTTGAGCGCCGGGTCGTCGTTGGTCTTGAGGTACTCCTGGACCGCGGGGTCGAAGAAGATCTCCTTGAGCACCTTCACCTGCGGGTCGTCGAGGTACTTCCCGCCCACGACCAGCTGGCCGGCGAAGTCCTTCGGCGCAGCCGGAGCGAGGATCCGCTCGGAGTCCGGGGTGCCCGCGTCGACGAAGCTCATGTTGTAGTCGATGACCGCGTCGACCGACGGCAGCGAGCGCGGGCCGGCGCCGTACTCGATGTACTGGAACTTCAGGCGCTTCGGGTTGGTGGCGATGTCCTGCTCGGTGGCCTCGGCCGGGTCGACGCCGTCCTTGAAGGTGATCGCACCGGCACGCTCGAGGATCCACAGGGCCTGGGCGGTGTTCGCCGGGTCGTTGAGCAGGGCGATGGTGGCGCCCTTCGGCAGCTTGTCGAAGCTGTCGTACTTCTCGGAGTAGATCGAGTAGGACCACTGGAAGACCGGGCCGAGGGCCTTGAGGTCCCAGCCGGTGGAGTCCGTGACCTGCTTGAGCCAGTGCTTGTGCTGGTAGATGTTGGCGATGTACTTGCCGTCGGCGGTGGCCTGGTCGAGCTGGTTGCCGTCCTCGATGCCGACGGGCGTGATCGTGACGCCGTGCTTCGGCGCGATCTCCTTGTCCAGGTAGTCGAGGAACGCCTTCTCCGAGGCCGAGCTGGCCTGGTAGGCGATCTGGAAGTCGTTGCCGAAGTGGCTGCCGTTGGCGGCGCCGGTCTCGTCGTCTCCGCTGGCGATGCGCCAGGTGACCACGGCGGCTCCGATGACGAGCACGAGGGCGACCAGCGCGATCAGGATCTTGCCGCGGTTGCGGCCGCCGAGGTCGATCTCGTCGAACGCGTCGGGGAGGTTCTTGTCGGTCAGGGACATGGTTCTTCCTTCGGGGAGAGGGGTACGTCGAGCGGTGACGTGGGCGCGGGAGTGCGCTAGCGGGTGAGGGCGCGGACGGCGCGGTCACCGCTGAACTGGAGGGCCTGGACGATCGCGACCAGGACGACGATGCAGGCGAGCATGATGTTCTGGTCGAAGCGCCGGTAGCCGTAGTTGACGGCCAGGTAGCCGACCCCGCCGGAGCCGATGGCTCCCGCGATCGCGGAGTACTCGATCATGGCGATCAGGTTGATCGTGAAGCCGGCGACGAGGCCCGGAAGGGCTTCCTTGAGCTGGATGCCGGTGACGATCTGCCAGCGGGTCGACCCTCCGGCGAGGCCGACGTCGAGCAGCTCGCGCGGCACCTCGCGGACGGCGTTCTCGGTGATCCGGGAGAAGAACGCGACGCCCGCGATCGCCATCGGCAACAGGGCCGCCTTGAAGCCGATCGTCGTGCCGAAGAGGACCTTCGTGGCCGGGATGACCGCGGCCATGAGGACCAGGAACGGCAGGGACCGGCCCAGGTTGGAGACCCAGCTGACCGAGACGTGCAGCAGCCGGTGCGGCGTCAGCCCGAGCGGCGAGGTGTTGAAGATCAGCAGGCCCAGCGGGAGGCCGAGCGCCACGACGACGGCCATGACGATCCCGACCAGCCGGACCGTCTCGCCCAGCGCGGGGCCGAGCAGCGAGGGGACGTCGGGCCAGGGCGTGGAGATGAGCGCGATCATGCGAGGTCCTCGCGGAGGTGGGAGCGGCGCGAGCAGTTTCGTGGGGTGTTCATGCGACCGCCTCCGAGCCCGGCCGGGCGTCCGGACCGACGACGCGCAGCGCCGAGCGCTGCTCGACGACGAGGCCCTGGGCCACGAGCGCCTGCTCGAGCCGGCGCTCGTCGACGCGCGGGTCTACGCCGATGGTCACGCGGCCGACGCTGGCCCGCCCCGCTTCCTCGACGAGCGCCGAGAGCACGGCCAGGTCGGTGCCGACCTCCCGGCCCACCTGCCCGACCCAGTACGGCGAGACGGTCGCCGCGTCGTAGCGGATCGTCCACGTGCGGTGCCCCGCCGGAGCTGCCACCGCGGGCGGCAGCGGCAGCAGCGCACGCGAGAGGTCCGAGTCGGAGCCGCGGACGACGTCAGCGACCGAGCCGCGCTCGACGATCCGGCCGTGGTCGAGCCGCGCCACCTGGTCGGCGATGCCGCGCACGACGTCCATCTCGTGCGTGATGACGAGGATCGTGACACCCAGGTCGTCGCGGAGCTCCCGCAGCAGCGTGATGATCGACAGCGTCGTGTCCGGGTCCAGGCCGGAGGTCGCCTCGTCGCTGAGCAGCACCGACGGCTTGAGCGCGAGGCCACGGGCGATGCCGATGCGCTGGCGCTGGCCGCCGGAGAGCTGCGACGGGTAGTGGTTCGCGCGGTGCAGCATGCCGACCCGCTCGAGCAGCTCGTGGACGCGACGCCGGACCTGGATGTCGGGCACCCCGTGGTGCCGCAGCGGGAGCGCGACGTTCTCCGCCGCGGTGAGCCGGCGGAGCAGGTTGGCGGACTGGAAGACGGTGCCGATCTCCCGGCGCGCGGCACGCAGCTCGCTGCCGGAGAGGGAGGTCAGCTCCCGGCCGTTGACGGCGATCGTGCCGCTGGTCGGCCGCTCGAGCAGGTTGATGGTGCGGGCGAGCGTGCTCTTGCCGGCACCGCTGGGTCCGACGACGGCACCGATCTGCGCGTCGGCGACCGTGAGGTCGATGCCGTCGAGGACGGTGGTCGAACCGTAGGACTTGGTCAGTCCGGAGATCTCGATCATGGGAGTTCCTGGATGGGGGCAGGCCGGAGCGGGGTCCGGCAGCGACCGGGGAGACGAGGCGTCGCCCGAGCGACGCGGGCCGACGAGGTCGGCTTCGGGACAGGTCGCGGTCAGCGACAGGTGTGGGCCCGACAGGCGCCGGTACGACGGGCGCCGGCACGACCAGCACAGGGGAAGCCGACCAGCCGGGCGGCGGGGTGGTGCGGCATCGCGGTGTTCATGGTCGACCTCCTTTCGAGAGTTAATAGTAGTATTTCGCTAGACATTGTCCAGCGCGGCATGGACGGGATCCCCGATCACCCCCTCGCCGCCACCGATCACCGGGAGCGCGGATGCGCATCGAACAGCTCCAGTACGTCCTCGCCGTCACCGAGCACGGGTCGGTACGCCGTGCCGCCGAGCGCCTCCACGTCTCGCAGCCCGCGATGAGCGATGCCCTCGCCCGCCTGGAGCGCGAGCTCGGCGTGGAGCTGCTGGAGCGCCAGCGGTCCGGGGCGCGGCTGAGCGCCGCGGGCCGGGAGCTCCTCCCCCGGATGACCGACGTGCTGGAGGCGGTGGACCGGCTCCGGTCCGCCGCGGCCGGGGAGGCGGCCGCCAGCCACACGCTGCGGATCGGCTCGGTCCACGCGGCGACCAGCGTGCTGCTGCTGCCGGCCGTCCAGCGGCTGCGCGAGGACCGGCCCCAGACCTCGATCGAGCTGCGGACCCTGCAGCAGCACGAGATCGTCCTCGGCCTGCTCGAAGGCGGCCTCGACTTCGGGCTGGTCAACCTCCTCGACGGCGACGACGTGCCCGCCGGCCTGGCGGCGTACGAGCTGAAGCGGGGGCGACCGGTGGCCGTGCTCCCGGCCGGCCACCCGCTGGCCGAGGGGCCGGACGTGGGTGCGGACGACCTGCGCGGGGAACCGTTCGTCGGGATGCGCGCGGGCTACCTCATGCACCGCTACGCGCACCGCCTCTTCGATGGCGACCTGCCCCGCACCTGGCACAGCACCGACGGCGCCGAGATGGGCAAGCTCATGGTCGCCGAAGGGATCGGCCTGACCGTGCTGCCGGACTACAGCGTCGACGGCGACCCGCTCGCCCGGACCGGGCTGATCACGACCCGGCCGATCCGCGACAGCCCTGCCGGCGTACGCCTGCTGCTCCTGCACCGCCAGCGCGAGGGCGCGACGGACGCATCGCGCGGCCTCATCGAGGCACTGATCCGGCAGGCGCGCTCGCTGCGCGCCGCGTGAGGGTCAGCCCCGCGGGTACGCGTGGACGAAGTCGGTCAGCTTCGCCAGCTGGTCCGGGTTGGTCGACGGGATGACGCCGTGGCCGAGGTTGAAGATGTGGCCCTTCGCCGCCTTGCCGGCCTCGATCACCTCGGCGGCCCGGGCGAACATCACCTCGTCGGGCGCGAAGACCAGCGTGTTGTCGAGGTTGCCCTGGACGCCGCGGTCCGGGCCGATCCGCTTGATGCCGTCCTCGAACTTCACGCGCCAGTCGACGCCGACGACATCCGCGCCCGCGTCGCCCATCAGGTCGAGCAGCTCCCCGGAGTTCACGCCGAAGTGGATCCTCGGCACACCGGTCTCGCCGATCTGGGCGAGCACACGCGCCGAGTAGGGCTGCACGAAGCTGACGTAGTCGTCACGGTTGACGGCACCGGCCCAGGAATCGAAGAGCTGCACGGCCGAGGCGCCGGCCGCTACCTGCACCTCGAGGAAGCCGGCGGAGATCTGGGCGATCTTCTGCATCAGGGCGTCCCACACCTCGGGGGCGCCGAACATCATCGCCTTGGTCTTCGCGTACTCCCGCGACGGACCGCCCTCGACCAGGTAGCTCGCCACGGTGAACGGCGCGCCGGCGAAGCCGATCAGCGGGGTCGTGCCGAGCTCGGCGACGAGGTTCTGCACTGCCTGCGTGATGAACGGCAGGTGCTCCGGCGCGAGGTCCGGGATCGCCTCGACGTCGGCAAGGGTGCGCACCGGCTTCGCGACGACCGGGCCGACGCCCGGCTTGATGTCGAGGTCGACGCCGACGGCCTTGAGCGGCAGGACGATGTCGGAGAAGAAGATGGCCGCGTCGACGCCGTAGCGACGGACCGGCTGGAGGGTGATCTCGGTGATCAGGTCCGCGTCCATGCAGGACTCGAGCATCCCGATGCCCTCACGGACCTTGAGGTACTCCGGCAGCGAGCGACCCGCCTGCCGCATGAACCAGACCGGCGTGTGCGGCACGGACTCACCGCGGGCGGCCCGGAGGAAAGCGGAGTCGTACGCCGGGTTCGCGGGCGTGGCGGAAGTCGTGGGGGTCACAGGGCAATCCTCGCAGGTGACGCGGCGTGGCAGGGCATCGACGAGGTGTGACCAGTCCTACGCTGGGCCGCATGGTCGTCCGTCAGGAGACGCCCCCGACGCAGGGCGCGCCACTTCAGCCCGAGGAGTTCCGGCTCGCCGTGGCGAGCATGCGGTCCGCGAAGCTGCGCAGCGAGGTCTTCTGCGAGGACATGCCGGCGCCGCAGCGGATCGCGCCGTACGCCGCCGCGCTGAGTGCCGACGTGACCGTCGACGAGGAGGACCTCGGCACCGGCCGGATCATCCTGCTGCACGATCCGGCGGGCAACGACGCCTGGGACGGCACCTACCGCTGCGTCGCCTACGCGCGCGCCGAGATCGACCCGACGATGATCACCGACCCCCTGCTGGCCGAGGTCGGCTGGGCCTGGCTGACCGAGGCACTGGAGGCCCACGGGGCGTCGTTCCACGCCGCGTCGGGCACGGTGACGCGGGTCGCCACCGAGAGCTTCGGCGGCATGGCCGAGGACGAGGGGTCGGCGCAGCTCGAGATCCGTGCGTCCTGGACCCCCGACACGCTCGACATCGCCTCCCATGTCGAGGCCTGGGCCGAGCTGCTCTGCACCGCCGTCGGCCTGGAACCGGTCCCCGAGGGCGTCACCGCCATGCCGAGTCGACGAGGGCAGCGCTGAGCGTGACTGACTCCGAGCCCACCACGGGCACCCCCGGCGCCGATGACGAGATCGTCGAGGCCGCACCAGCTCCCCTGCTGACGCTGCGCGACGGCCTCACCCCGGTCATCGAGACCGATGAGGCGCTGACCGCCTACGCCGCCGCGCTCGCCGCCGGCACCGGGCCGGTCGCGATCGACGCCGAACGCGCCTCCGGCTACCGCTACTCCGCGCGCGCCTACCTGGTGCAGCTGCGCCGGGAGGGGGCCGGCACCGCCCTGGTCGACCCGATCGGCCTCGACATGGCGCCACTCATCGCCGCGCTCGAGGGCACCGAGTGGATCCTGCACGCGGCGACACAGGACCTCGCCTGTCTCGCGGAGATCGGCCTCCGCCCGGCATCGCTCTTCGACACCGAGCTCGCCGGTCGCCTCCTCGGCTACCCGCGCGTCGGCCTGGCCACCCTGGTGGAGGAGCTGCTCGGCCAGCGCATGCGCAAGGAGCACTCGGCCGCCGACTGGTCGAAGCGCCCCCTGCCCGAGTCCTGGCTCGAGTACGCCGCCCTCGACGTCGAGGTCCTCGTCGAGCTGCGCGCCCTCATGGCCACTGCCCTCGAGGAGGCCGGCAAGGCGGAGTGGGCACGCCAGGAGTTCGAGCACCTGCTCGGCTTCACCCCGACCGTGCGCGTCGACCCGTGGCGCCGCACGTCGCAGATGCACCGGGTCCGGAGCCGCCACGGCCTGGCCGCGGTCAAGCTGCTCTGGGAGGCGCGCAACGAGATCGCCGCCGAGCGGGACGTGACCCCCGGCAAGATCATCCCCGACTCCGCGATCGTCGAGGCCGCCATCGCGATGCCGCACGACCGCGCTGCCCTCCTGGCGATCAAGGGCTTCCACGGCCGCGGCGCGGAGCGCTACTCGACCCGCTGGGTGGCGGCGATCCGCGAGGCCGCGGCACTGCCGGAGTCGGCGCTGCCACCCCGGACCCTGCGCGGCGACGGCCCGCCGGTCCCCCGTGCCTGGGCCGAGAAGGACCCCGTCGCGGCCCGACGCCTGGCCATCGCCCGTGACGCGATCACCGCCCTCGGCGAGAAGGTCAACACCCCCGTCGAGCAGCTGCTCACCCCTGACTTCCTCCGTCGCCTGCTGTGGACCCCGCCGCGCACGCGTCAGCCCGAGGAGCTGCTGGACGCCGTCGGCGAGCAGCTCGCGGCGTACGGCGCCCGGCCCTGGCAGGTCGAGCTGACCGCACCACTGCTGCGCGACGCGATCATCGCCGGCGACGTCGAACCGCCTGCCTGAGCATGGGCAGCGGGCCCTCCGTGGTGGGCCCGGAGGTCAGCTGGTCGCGGATGCCGTGGGCGTCGGCGAGGTCGACGGCGCCGGAGGCGACAGGACTGCCTTCGACTCCTCGTCGATCTTCTTCGCCAGCCCCTCGATGTCGATCACGCGGTTGTAGAAGAGCTGGTAGATGTCGCTGTGGACGGCCTTCTCGAGCGCCGGCCAGCCGTCGATCAGCGGCAGGGTCACGATGTCCTTGACCGAGCGGTTGAAGACGTAGGCGTGCGCCGGCATCCGGTCCTTCTGCAGGAACGCGTCGGACTCGGAGACCGCGGTGTTGGTCGGGACCATGTAGCCGGCGGCAGCCACCTGGCTGACCGCGTCCTTGCCGATGGCGTGGACGACGAAGTCGGCCGCAGCGCTGGTGTTGACCGCCTTCGCCGAGATGCACAGGCCACTCGCGTCGCCGACCGTGCGGTCGTCGGGCAGGGCCGGCATCGGCATCACGTCGAAGCTGAGGCCCGGGGTCTTGCGCAGCTCGGGCGTCAGGGTGCGGAAGCCGGCGATCATCGCGAGCTTGCCGTCCTTGAACATCTGCAGGGCGCTGGAGGAACGCAGCTGGCGCGGCGTCGGCGTGACCGCACCCTGGCGCAGCAGCTCCATCGCCTTGGTCAGCGCATCGAGGCTGCTGCCCGACTCGAGGTCGAGGCGCGACGGCTCGCGGTCATCGTCGAAGAGCGAACCGCCGCCGGAGTACACGAACGGTGCGATGCCGAGCAGCGAGGGGTCGATGTAGACGCCCTTCGCCCCGTAGCGGCTGCCGAACTTCGCCGCCGCGGCGAACTGGTCCCACGTCCAGGTCGCGTGGCTCGTGGGCGCCGGCAGCTTCTCCTCCTGCATCTCGGAGAAGTCGACGAGGTTGGTGTTGTAGTACATGACCATCGGCGAGATGCCGTACGGCATGCACTCGAGGTGCTCGTCGTGGGAGAAGGCCCGGATGCTGTCGCGCTTGTAGTCATCGGTGAAGTCGACTCCGCGCGAGTCGAGGAGCTCGTCGATGTGCTGGTTGAGCCCGGCCTCGACGACGGCGCTCAGGTCGCGCCGCGACATCAGGAAGACGTCGGGGACGTGGCCCGCCTGCAGCCGCCGCACGGCGGCATCCGCACTGGCGACCTCGACCAGGCTCACCTTCACGTCGGGGTTCGCGACGTTGTAGCTCTGCACCATCGCGCGGTAGGCCTTTACCTCCGCGGGGGCGCCGTAGGCGAGGAAGGAGATCTTCGTCGGTGCACCCGTCGGGGTGCCGCTGGCACTCGTCGCGGACGGCGTCGGCTGCGGCGACGCGTCAGAGGAACAACCGGCAACGACCGTGGCGACGACCGTCGTCGCAGCCACCAGAACCGAACGCCTCACGGCCGCAGGCCTCCTCATCAGGTCATCGAGTAGAGCGCGCACCACCCTAGCGGGCACGAGGTCGTCAGACAGGGGCGTCAGGTGTGAGGTACGGCGCGGCCGCCGCGACCACCGCGGCGAAGACCTCGGGGGCGAGCGCCGCACCCTCCCGGCGTACGGCCGAGGCCGGCAGGCGGAGCAGACGGTCCAGCCGGACCTCGCTCGGGCGGCCGCGGTGGTCCCACGGCCCGGTGCCGACGTCCATCCAGTGCCGGCCGACGGAGGCCTCCTGGGCCTCGTCGCGGTCGTGGTCCTTCGACGTCATCGGCAGCGCGAGCCAGGAGTCACCCTCGCGCGCCAGCACGACGACCGGACGGTCCTTGCCGCGTGTCGGGTCCTCCTCGTACGGGACCCAGGCCCAGACGACCTCACCCGGGTCGGGCCCGCCGTCTGCCTCGGGTGCGTAGATGGGCTCCACGTCACGACCTTAGGGCGTGGCCGCATGCCGGGCGCTGACCTACACTTCTCTGGTGCGCCGGGCCGTGGCAGCCCCGGGTCCCAAAATCAGCCGCTGCGAGCGGCCACGCGCCGTGAGGCGCTCCCGGTCCGGCGCACACACACCGCCGAGACGGGGCCTGTGCCGAGACGAGGCCCGTGCCGAGACGAGGACCGTGCCGCGCTCAGGCCAGGCCGTGGTCGAGCTCGATGTGCGCGGCGGCCTCGAGCTGCTCGCTGAGGGTGAGGATCGCGCTGTCGTTGCCGCGACCGAGGGCAGCCCGGCCCACCGCGACCACCCGGGAGAACGCCGCAGCGCGCAGCAGCACGTCGGCGAAGTCCGTGCGGACGATGCCCCGCAGGACGTCGTCGACCATCAGCCGCACCTCGTCGGGGCCGGGCGGTTCGGAGACACCGGCGACGACCCGGGCGACCTCGGCGACACGGTGGCCGGCGTCGTACTCCTCGGCGGCGGAGAGCGGCGCGGCGTGCACCCATCCGCGGAGCAGGTAGAGCCGCCACAGGCATCCGGCGAGCGTGTGGGCGGGCGCGTGGGACCAGAGCTCGGCGAGCGTCTCCATGCCTTCGGTGTCGGCGAGCGTGAGGACACGCTGTGCGGTCACCTCGTCGCCCGCTGCCCGGGCGCCGCGCACCAGGACGGCCGCCGCCACCTCGGCGGCCTCGGTCACTGCCGCCGGGTCGATGCCGCGCTCGATCGCGTCGAAGAACCGGTCGCCGGGAAACATCGGGCGATGGTGCTGTCGGCTCATCCGAGCGCCTTCCTGATCCGCGCGTCGCTGACAGGGAAGGCCGTGCCGTACTGCTGCGCCCACAGGGAGACGCGGTACTCCTCCAGCATCCAGCCGACCTGGCGCAGCTGCTCCCCCGGCGGACGGCCGTCGGGCAGGGCCGCGAGCCGGTGCAGGTAGGCCTCCTGCAGGTCGCCGATGGTGTCCATGAGCTGGCGGTCGCGGGTGACCTGCGCCTCCAGCTTCTCGCGGCGCTGCTGGAGCGCCATCAGCTGCACCGGCATCCGGCGCAGCCAGGCCGTGCCCTTCTCCGCCACGAAGCCCCTGTGGACGAGGCGCGCGAGCTGGGCCTTCATGTCGGTGAGCGCGGGCAGGGTGGTCATGTCAGCCCTACCCGAGAGGAGGCGGTCGACCGTGCGCGTTGCTTCCAGCACCCGCATCACGTCGTCGAGCACGGCGCGGATGCGGGCCTCGAGGTCGCCACCCGCGGCGGCCTTCAGCGCGGCGTACTCCTCGGGGGTGCGGACGGGCGGCCGGGCGTCGACGTGCTGCTGGAGCACGGCGGCCCGGCAGTCCTCGAGCAGCTCGGCGACGGTCGGGTACGGCGAGCCCGCCAGCGCGAGCTTCTCCAGGTTGCCGAAGCCGTCGACGATCTTCTTCGTCGGGTCGGGCAGCTCGAGCTGCAGCAGGCGGCGTACGCCGAGGCGGTGACGGGCGAGCTGCTCGTCCTCGGAACCGTAGACCTGCAGTCCGACGGTGCTGCCCTCGTCGACGAGCGCCGGGAAGCCGCGGACCTCGTGGCCGGCGCGCGTCTGGGTGAAGGACTTCTCGATGACGTCGAAGGTCCAGCCGGTCTGCCCGGTGACGCTGATGCCGGACTGCTCGGCGACCTCGGCCATGGCGGCTGCGAACTTCGGGCGCAGCGGCGCCTTGAGCGCCTCGAGGTCCTTGCCACGCCCCTGCTCGCGCCCCTTCTCGTCGACGACGCGGTAGGTCGGCTTGAGGTGGTCGGGCACCTTCGACCAGTCCCAGGCGTCGCGTGGCACGACGACCCCGACGGTGGCGCGGACGTGTCGCTCGAGGGCGTCCAGCAGCGGCTCCTCACCCGGCGGCACGGCGTCGAGGAAGGCGCGGGCGTGGTTCGGGGCCGGCACCAGGCTCACCCGGAGCTGCTTGGGCAGGCTGCGGATCAGGGAGGTCACGAGCTCCTCGCGCAGGCCCGGGACCAGCCAGGAGAACTCCTCGGCCTCGACCCGGTTCAGGGTCGCGAGCGGCACGTCGATGGTGAGGCCGTCATCCTTCGCACCGGGCTCGAAGTGGTAGCCGATGCTGAAGGTGAGACCGCCCTCGCTTCCCTGCCACTCGGTCGGGAAGTCGCTCGCCGCGACCTCCCCTGCCGTGTCGTGGGTGAGCATCGACGGGTCGAAGGTGAGCAGCTTCGGGTCGCGCTGGCGCGCCTGCTTCCACCACGTGTCGAAGTGCGCGCCACTGACGCACTCCTTGCCGACGCGTGCGTCGTAGAAGTCGAAGAGGGTGTGCTCGTCGACCACGATGTCGCGGCGACGGGCGCGGTGCTCGAGCTCCTCGGCCTCCTCGAGCAGGCGCTTGTTCTCGGCCATGAAGCGGTGCCGGGTGTGCCACTCGCCGTAGACGAGGGCGTGCCGGATGAAGAGCTCGCGACTCAGCTCGGGGTCGATCTTCCCGTAGTTGACGGGACGGTCGGCGACCAGCGGGACGCCGTACAGCGTGACCTTCTCGTACGCCGTGACGGCCGCCCGCTTCCGCGACCAGCGCGGCTCGGAGTAGCTGCGCTTGACCAGGTGGCCGCCGAGCCGCTCGGCCCACTCGGGCTTGATCGCGGCGTTCTGCCGGGCCCAGAGGCGACCGGTCTCGACCAGCTCGCCGGCCATCAGGAACTGCGGGCTGGAGCCCTTGAGCGAGGAGCCCGGGAAGATCGCGAAGCGGGTGCCGCGCGCGCCGAGGTACTCCCGCGGGCCGGGCCGCTTGCCCTTGGCGACGTCCTTCTTCTCCCGCTCCTCCAGGGCGCCGATGTGCGAGAGCAGGCCGGAGAGCAGCGCCTGGTGGATGCCATCGGCGTCGGGCACGTCGGCGGGACGCCCGATGTCGACCTTCATCTCCTTGGCCACCTGGCGTAGCTGGGACTCGAAGTCCTGCCACTCCCGGACGCGGAGGTAGTTGAGGAACTCGTCGCGGCACATCCGGCGGAAGGCCGACGAGCCCATCTCGCGCTGCGAGGTCCTGAGGTGGTTCCAGAGCTGCAGCCAGGCCAGGAAGTCCGAGCCCTCGACCTTGAAGCGGGCGTGCAGCTGCGCCGCCCGCGCCTGCTCGGCCGGCCGGTCGTCACCCGGACGCTCCCGGGGGTCCTGGAGGGACAGGGCCGCCGCGATGACGAGGACCTCGCGCACGCAGCCGAGCCGCTCGGCCTCGAGGATCATCCGGCCCAGGCGCGGGTCCAGGGGCAGCCGCGCGAGCCGCTGCCCGAGGCGGGTCAGCCGCGGTCCCTGCTGGCGCCCGTCGGCGCTGACCGAACCGGCCGTGGACAGCGCACCCAGCTCCTCGAGCAGCTGCACGCCCGCCTGCACGTTGCGCGAGTCGGGCTTCTCCACGAACGGGAAGCGGGAGATGTCACCGAGGCGCAGCGAGGCCATCTGCAGGATGACGCTGGCCAGGTTCGTGCGCAGGATCTCGGGGTCGGTGAACTCCGGCCGTCCGAGGAAGTCCTCCTCGGAGTAGAGCCGGATCGCGATGCCCTCGGAGACGCGGCCGCAGCGACCGGACCGCTGGTTGGCGCTGGCTTGGCTGATCGGCTCGATCGGCAGGCGCTGCACCTTGGTGCGGGCGGAGTAGCGGGAGATGCGCGCGACGCCGGCGTCGACGACGTACTTGATGCCGGGGACGGTCAGGGACGTCTCGGCGACGTTCGTGGAGAGGACGATGCGGCGGCCCGTGTGCGGTGCGAAGACCTTGTGCTGGTCGGCCGCGGAGAGCCGCGAGAAGAGCGGGACGATCTCGACCAGGCCCCGCTTGTCGTCCTTCCGGACACCCAGCGCCGCGGCCAACGCGTCCGCGGTGTCGCGGATCTCCCGCTCGCCCGGCAGGAAGCAGAGGATGTCGCCGGGGCCTTCGGCGGAGAGCTCCTTCACGGCGGCGACGATGGCCTCGGTCTGGTCCCGGACGACCGGCTCGCCCTCGGCGTCGAGGTCCTCCGCCATCAGCGGCCGGTAGCGGACCTCGACCGGGAAGGTGCGACCGGAGACCTCGACCACGGGGGCGGGCTCGCCCGTGCGCGGGTCGGCGAAGTGGTGGGCGAACCGCTCCACGTCGATCGTCGCGGAGGTGACGATGACCTTGAGGTCGGGGCGCTGCGGCAGCAGCCGCTTGAGGTAGCCGAGCAGGAAGTCGATGTTGAGCGACCGCTCGTGCGCCTCATCGATGATGATCGTGTCGTACTTCTCCAGCTTGCGGTCGCGCTGCATCTCCGCGAGCAGGATTCCGTCGGTCATGAGCTTGACCCGGCTGCTCGCCGAGGTGCGGTCGGTGAAGCGGACCTGGTAGCCGACGACGTCTCCGAGCTCCGTGCCGAGCTCCTCGGCGATGCGCTCCGCGACCGACCGCGCGGCGATGCGACGCGGCTGGGTGTGGCCGATCAGCTTGCCGTCGCGGCCGCCCTGCCCCCGCCCCAGCTCGAGGCAGATCTTCGGCAGCTGGGTGGTCTTGCCCGAACCCGTCTCGCCGGCGACGACGACGACCTGGTGGTCGCGGATCGCCGCCGCGATGTCGTCGCGGCGGGCACTGACCGGCAGGTCCGGGTAGGTGATGGAGAGAGTCACAGCGCGCCCATTCTCCCGTACGCCGCCAGTGGGTTTCGCCGCCGCGCCCCTGCCGCGCCGCCGATGCGCAGGTTTCTGGGCGCACGCACCTACGTACGTGTCGGCAGCGCCTCCGGGCTGGAGAACGGGCCGGTCAGGGGTCGCGGCCTCTGGCGCTCGGGCGCCGCGGCGCCCTAGCGTCATTTCATGGCACAAACCGGACATCGAGACGTGATCGTCCTCGGCGCCGGCATCGCCGGCCTCAACGCACTCTCCGTCGCGACGGACGTCCTCGGCCCGGCCGGTCGCGCCCTCCTGGTCGAGCGCCGCCCCCAGCCCGGCGGCATGTGGAACGACACCTACGACTACGTGCGGCTGCACCAGCCGCACGGGTTCTTCACGGCTGGAAACATCCCGTGGACCCAGGGCCACCCGCGCGAGCACCTCGCCACGCGCGCAGAAGTCCTCGCGCACATGGCGTACTGCCTCGAGGTGTGCCGGTCCCGGAGCCAGGTCGAGACCCGCTTCGGCTGGGAGTACGTGGCGCACGCGGAGCACGACGAGCTGGTGGAGGTGACGCTGCGCGCTCCCGACGGGAGCCTGGACACCGTGACGTGCGACCGCCTCGTCAAGGCCTTCGGGTACGACGTCCAGGCGAAGCCGCCGTTCGAGGTGTCCAGCGGGGCGGTGCGGTCGATCTCCCCCAACGATCACGGGATGAAGACGGGCGCCATCGCCCGCGACCAGGCGCCGGTCTGGATCATCGGCGGTGGCAAGTCGGGCATGGACGCGGCGCTTGCCCTGCTCGAGGAGCAGCCCGGCCGCGACGTACGCATGCTGGTGGGCGGCGGCACGGCGTTCCTCTCCCGGGACGTGTGGTTCCCGACCGGCGCGCGACGCTGGGTGGCCACGCGGCCCAACCAGCAGGGCATCGCGTACACGCTCCACTTCGACGGGAGCAACGAGGAGGAGGTGCAGCAGTGGCTGCTCCGCGGCAGCGGACTCTCCCCCGTCGACCACCCGCGCGACTTCCTCCTGGGCCTGATGAGCCGCGCCGAGGCGGACACCCTTCGCACCGGGGTCGCGGAGTTCGTGAAGGACTACCTCGTCGACGTCGTCGACGGTCCCGACGGGCCGCTCCTGCAGCTGCGCTCAGGCGCGCAGCGGCCGGTGCCGGCCGGGACCTGGCTGGTGAACTGCACGGGCTACCTCGCCCGGGAGGAGATCCCCTACGAGCCGTTCGTCTCCGCGAGCGGCCGCGTCGTGTCCATCAACCCCCGCTCGGCACTGACCCACCTGACGACGTTCGCGAGCTACTTCCTGACGCACGCGCTGATGCGCGGCCTGCTCCCCCTGCCCGATCTCTACGAGGTCGACATGGTGGCGGGCACGAAGGAGGCGAAGGCCGCGGGCGGCGTCCTCGCGCTCACCGCGACGCTCTACAACATCAGCGTCTTCTTCGACGCGCTCCCGATGTCGGTCTTCCTCAACAACAGGCTCGACTTCGACGGCTGGCTCCCGCCGGCCCGGGTCGCGGCGGGTTCGCTGCGCTTCATGGCAACGCACCACCGCGTCCGCGCGCGGCACCGCGCCGCACTCGACGCGTTCGGCGCCCGTGGCATCCGCTCCGGCCCCCTCTCGCCCGACCGGGCGTAGCCCGGCCCGCCACTCACAGGCGGAGCACAGCCAGGTCAGGGGAACCGCCTGACTTCGCTCGCGACCGTCGGGGCCATGAGCGACTACTCCCCTCCTCTCCCCGACCAGAAGACCCTGCGCTGGCGCGACCGGCTGTTCGGCTGGCGCGCCGTCGCGGCCACCACCCTCGCCTCGGTGATCCTCGGCAGTGCCGGCGGCGCCGCCCTCGCCGCAGCCGCCGACGGCAGCGGCAACGACCGCAGAGGCTTCCCCGGCCGGGGGCAGTTCCCCGCCAACGGGCAGCTGCCCGGCGGCCTCACCGGAGGCCAGAACCAGACCGGCCACCTCCCCCCGGGCGTCCCCGGCAAGCTGCCCGCCACGCTCCCCCGCAGCACCGACGAGGAGGCCTGACATGACCGCCGTCCTCCCCGCAGCCGAGCCCACCAGGCCCGGCACCCGTGCATCCACCCCACCCCGCCGGCGTACGACGGAGCGCGCGACGCTGCTGGGCCTGCTCGCCGCGACTGCCCTGCTCTACCTCTGGGGCCTGGGCGAGTCCGGCTGGGCCAACTCCTTCTACGCCGCTGCGGCCCAGGCGGGGTCAGAGTCGTGGAAGGCGTTCTTCTACGGCTCCTCCGACGCGGCGAGCTCGATCACCGTCGACAAGACCCCGCTGTCGCTGTGGCCGATGGCGCTCAGCATCCGGGTCTTCGGACTCAGCTCCTGGAGTCTCCTCGTCCCGCAGGCGCTCGAGGGCGTCGCGGCCGTCGCCCTGCTCCATGCCACCGTGAAGCGCGCGACCGGCAGCCACCTCGCCGGACTCCTCGCCGGCGCGGTGCTCGCACTGACCCCCGTCGCCGTGCTCATGTTCCGGTTCGACAACCCCGACGCCCTGCTCGTCCTGCTGATGATCGGCGCCGTGCACGCCACGCTGCGGGCGACCGAGTCGCCACGCGCCGTGCGCTGGCTGGTGCTCGGTGGCGGCCTGGTCGGCCTGGCGTACCTCACCAAGATGCTGCAGGCGTTCCTGGTGCTACCCGCGCTGGCGCTGACCTATCTGCTCTTCGCCCCCGCGACCGTGACCGCCGGCCGGCGCATCCTGCACCTGTTGGGCGCGTTCGGCGCGATGATCGCCGCCGCCGGCTGGTGGATCGCGATCGTCGAGCTGGTCCCGGCCAGCATGCGCCCCTGGATCGGCGGCTCGCAGGGCAACTCGATCCTCGAGCTGACCCTCGGCTACAACGGCCTGGGCCGACTGAGCGGCAACGAGACCGGCTCGGTCGGCGGCGGCAGGGGCGGCGGCACCTCGATGTGGGGCTCGACCGGCCTGTTCCGCCTCTTCGACAGCGAGAACGGCGCGCAGGGCTCGTGGCTCCTTCCCGCTGCGCTGCTCCTCGCGACCGCGACCCTCGCTCTCGCCGTCCCGCGCGTCGCCCGGATGCTGCACCTCGCACCGCTCCCCCGTCGTACGGCGGCAGCCGCGACCGTCTGGGCGGGCTGGCTGGCCGTCACCTGGCTGACGTTCAGCTTCATGGCAGGCATCTTCCACGCCTACTACGCCGTCGCCCTTGCTCCCGCGGTCGCGGCCAGCGTCGCCATCGGCGCGCACGTGCTGTGGACCCGCCGCGACCACCTCGTGGCCAGCGGGCTCCTCGCAGCGACCACGGCACTCTCCAGCGTGTGGGCGTTCGAGCTGCTCGGGCGCACCGACTGGCAGCCGTGGCTGCGCTGGGTCGTCCTCGTCGGCGGCATCGGCAGCGCGCTCGCCCTCGGCGCGGTGCGCCTCGCCGGCCGCTGGGCGCCGGTCGTCGCTGCAGTCGCGATCGCCGCGGTCCTCGCCGGGCCGTCGGCGTACTCGCTGTCGACGGCGGCCACGCCGCACACCGGCTCGATCCCGACCGCCGGGCCGGAAGGCGCGGGCGGCGCAGGCGGTCCCGGCGGCGCCATGCGCGGCCGGATGGGCACCCCGCCGGGCGTGCCCGGGGCGGGCCCCACCGGCCAGGGCGGCCCGACCGGCCAGCAGGGCATGCCGTTCCCGGGTGCCACGGAGGGCGGGGGGATGGGCGGCGCCGCGGGCGGGCTGCTGAACAGCAGCACGCCGAGCACGGCGCTCACCAGGCTGCTGCTCGCGGATGCCGACCAGTACACCTGGGTCGCGGCGGCCGTCGGCTCCAACTCCGCGAGCGGCTACCAGCTCGCCACGGAGAAGCCGGTCATGCCGATCGGCGGCTTCAACGGCTCCGACCCCAGCCCGACCCTCGCTGCGTTCAAGCAGCTCGTCGCCGACGGCGAGGTGCACTGGTTCATCGCCGGCGGCATGGGCACGGGTGCGGGCAGCCAGACCGGCGGCTCCACGGCCTCGAGCCAGATCGCCAGCTGGGTGAGCAGCACGTTCGCGGCGACCACGGTCGACGGCGTGACGCTCTACGACCTCACGCAGGCAGCGTCATGAGCGCGCTCGAGTCACCGGCCACCGAGCCGGTCGTCGAGTGGGTGATCCCGGTCCACAACGAGGAGGTGGCCCTGCCGGCCGCGGTCGAGCGGCTCACCGCGGCACTGCGCGCCTTCCCGTGGGTCTGGCGGATCACCATCGCCGACAACGCCAGCACGGACGCGACGCCGCTGGTCGCACGACACCTCGCGCGTCAGTACGACGGCGTCTCGGTGCTCACCCTCCCCGAGAAGGGACGGGGCCGCGCGCTGAAGCGGGCGTGGTCGGGTTCGGACGCCGACGTCGTCGCCTACATGGACGTCGACCTCTCGACCGACCTCAACGCCCTCGTCCCGCTCGTCGCACCCCTGCTGAGCGGTCACTCGGACCTCGCGATCGGCTCGCGCCTCCACCGGAGCTCACGGGTCACCCGCGGGGCGAAGCGGGAGCTCGTCTCGCGCAGCTACAACGTGCTGCTGAGAGGCACGCTCCGCGCCCGGTTCAGCGATGCCCAGTGCGGCTTCAAGGCGGTACGCCGCGACGTCGCCGACGTCCTCCTCCCGCTGGTGGAGGACGACGCCTGGTTCTTCGACACCGAGCTGCTGGTGCTGGCCGAGCGGACCGGCCTGCGGATCCACGAGGTGCCGGTGGACTGGGTGGACGACCCCGACTCCCGGGTCGACATCGTCCAGACCGCCGTCGACGACCTCAAGGGGATGGGCCGCCTCGGCTGGAACCTCCTCGCCGGCCGGCTGCCCCTCGCCGACGTCCGGGCGCAGCTCGACGTCCGGGGCCGCAGCGGCCGTCTCGGCAACCAGCTGGGCCTCTTCGCGCTCGTCGGGGTGGCCAGCACGCTGGCCTACGCGCTCCTCTTCCTGCTCCTGCGGCAGCTCGTGCCGGCCCAGGGAGCCAACGCGCTGGCGCTCGGGCTGACGGCCGTGGTCAACACCGCCGCCAACCGGCACCTGACCTTCGGCGTACGCGGGCGGGAGTCGCTGGCCGCGCACCACGGCCAGGGGCTCCTCGTGTTCGGCGTCGGGCTGCTGCTCACCAGCGGTGCACTGGTGGTCCTCGACGCGACGGCGCCGACCGCGCCGCACACGGTCGAGATCACCGTGCTGACGGTGGCCAACCTGGTGGCGACGGGGCTGCGGTTCGTGGCGATGCGGTGGTGGATCTTCCGGCCGGCGTCCA
Source organism: Nocardioides jiangxiensis (assembly GCF_030580915.1). Taxonomy (NCBI): domain Bacteria; kingdom Bacillati; phylum Actinomycetota; class Actinomycetes; order Propionibacteriales; family Nocardioidaceae; genus Nocardioides; species Nocardioides jiangxiensis. The sequence goes on along the minus strand of NZ_JAUQTA010000001.1, from coordinate 2,089,784 downwards.
CGGTGTGACACCGCGGGGTCAGGCAAGCGGAGCGACGAGCCCGAGGATGCCGCCGAGCGACAGGGTGAACGCATCGATCATCGCGTCCTCGGTGAGGTCCCCGGGCTCGTCGAGCCATGCTCGCACGACGTCCTCGACCATGGTCGCCCAGCCTCGGGCGAAGAGGCGGGTCGCAGCCGAGTCGACGATGCCGTAGGCGGCGAGCTCCTCGGTGGTGGCCGACTCGAAGATGCGGTCGGTGAGCGCGTCGCGGCCCCGGGCGTAGATCGCAGCCACCTCCGGGCTGCCGCCACCACGCGCGGCGGCGAGGAACTCCTCGTACGACGTGCGGTGCTCCCGCACCCACCGCACGAAGTTCTCCAGCGAGACGCGCATGCGCTGCACCATGTCGGGGTGGTCGACCGGTGCGGTCGCCTCGAAGAGGTCGTCGGAGAGGCGCTGCAGGACGGCGTACTGGTACTCCTGCTTGCCACCGAAGTAGTGGTACAGCAGGCCGCGCGAGACGCCGGTGTGCTCGGCGAGGAGGTCCAGCGAGAGCTCGTCGAACGGCTTGTCGGCGATCCACGCGACGCCGAAGGCGAGGAGCTGCTCGCGGCGCTGCTCGGGCGAGAGCCGGGTCCGGGTGGCCATGTGGCGCATCTTACTGAACCACGGTCAACAACGCTATTGACGCTTGTTCAACAGCGTCCCTACTCTCGACGCATGACATCCCGGATCACCGAGGTCGACCACCTCATCATCGGCGCCGGCTTCGCCGGCCTCTGTGCCGCCATCAAGCTCGACGAGGCCGGCGAGACCGACTTCGTCGTCATCGAGAAGGACAGCGACGTCGGTGGCACGTGGCACATCAACACCTACCCGGGCGCGGAGTGCGACGTCCCGAGCCAGCTCTACAGCTACTCCTTCGCCCTCAACCCCGACTGGTCCAAGGTCTACTCGCCGCAGCGGGAGATCTGGGAGTACACCAAGGGCGTCGCCGAGAAGGCCGGCATCCTCGACCGCGTCGTCCTCGAGACCGCGGTGCACAACTCCGTCTGGGACGAGGCGACGCGGCGCTGGATCGTCACGACCGGCTCGGTGGACGGGCGCACGAAGCGCACCTACGCCGCGAAGACCCTGATCTCGGGCTCCGGCGGCCTCTCCGAGCCCTCGCTGCCCGACATCAAGGGCATCGACTCCTTCGCCGGCGACACCTTCCACTCCGCCCGCTGGAACCACGACGTCGACCTGGCCGGCAAGCGCATCGCGGTCATCGGCACGGGTGCCTCGGCGATCCAGCTCGTCCCCGAGCTGCAGAAGATCGCCGGCCGCGTGGACGTCTACCAGCGCACGCCGAACTGGATCATCCCCCGCAACGAGCGCGCGTTCAGCAGGCTCGAGAAGCTGGCGTTCCGCCACGTCCCGGGGGTCCAGCGCGCGGTCCGCGCCGGCGTCTACGCGACCCTCGAGGGCCGGGTTCCGGCGTTCGCGAAGTTCCCGGCGCTCCTCAAGCTGGTCGAGCTCCAGGGCAAGCAGAACATCGCCAAGGCGATCAAGGACCCCGAGCTCCGCGCCGCGGTCACCCCCGACTACCGCGCGGGCTGCAAGCGGATCCTGGTCTCCAACAAGTGGTACCCGGCGATCGCGTCCGACAACGTCGACCTGGTCACCTCCGGCATCGCCGAGATCCGCCCGAACTCGATCGTCGACAAGGACGGCGTCGAGCGCGAGATCGACGTCCTCGTGATCGCCACCGGCTTCCACGTCACCGACCAGCCGATCGCCGGCCACATCACCGGCAAGGGCGGCCGCACCCTGGCCGAGGTGTGGGGCGAGAAGGGCATGCGCGCCTACAAGGGCACGACCATCCACGGCTTCCCGAACCTCTTCCAGATCGTCGGTCCCAACACCGCACTCGGCCACAGCTCGATCATCTTCATCATCGAGTCGCAGGTCCGCTACATCGTCGACGCGGCCCGCACGCTGCGCCGCGAGGGCCTGGCCGCGGTCGAGCCCACCCTCGAGGCACAGGACGCGTGGAACGACGAGGTCCAGCGCCGCATGCAGCCCACGGTGTGGGTCACCGGCGGCTGTGCCAGCTGGTACGTCGACGAGTTCGGCAACAACACCACCCTGTGGCCGGGCCAGACCTTCACCTTCCGCAACCACCTCTCCCGCTTCGACCTCGACAAGTACGTCGGCACCCCGGCCTGAAAGGCGACACAGACATGAAGACCCTCAAGGACAAGGTCGTCGTCATCACCGGTGCCGGCTCCGGCATCGGCCGCGCGCTCGCCGTCCACGCCGCGGGCGAGGGCGCGCTCGTCGCGATCTCGGACGTCAACGAGGCCGGCCTGGCCGAGACCGTGGCGCTCGCCAAGGACGCCGGCGCCGTCGACGTCCACAGCGCGAAGCTGGACGTCGCCGACCGCCCCGCCTTCCTGGCGTACGCCGACGAGGTCGCCCGCTACTTCGGCCGGGTCAACGTCATCGTCAACAACGCCGGCGTCACCATGACCGGCGACTTCGAGGACATGACCCTCGAGGAGTTCGACTGGATCATGGGCATCAACGTCGACGGCGTCATCACCGGCACCAAGGCGTTCCTCCCCCACCTGATCGCCTCGGGCGACGGCCACGTGGTCAACATCAGCTCGATCTTCGGCCTCTTCTCGGTGCCGGGCCAGTCGGCGTACAACGCCTCCAAGTACGCCGTCCGCGGCTTCACCGAGGCACTGCGCGAGGAGATGCTGGTCGCGAAGCATCCGGTCGGCGTCACCTGCGTTCACCCCGGCGGCATCCGCACCGGCATCGTCCGCAACGGCCGCACCACCGCCCACGAGGACGCCGACGCCCTGAACGCGGCGTTCGAGAAGCTGGGCCGGATGGACCCGGCCAAGGCGGCGAAGATCATCTGGGGCGCCGTGCGCAAGGACCAGGCCCGGCTGCTCGTCGGCCTGGACGCGCACGCACTGCACAACCTCACCAAGTTCGCCGGCTCGCGCTACCAGGACGTCTTCGCGCTGGGCAAGAAGCTCGTCCTTCCCGGCAACCGCTGATCCCGGCAGAATCGCCCCACCTCACCCAACGCTCAGGAGCAACCCAGCATGAAGTCCCTGAAGGACAAGGTCGTCGTCATCACCGGTGCCGGTTCCGGCATCGGCCAGGCCCTCGCCGTCGAGGCCGCGAAGAAGGGCGCCCTGCTCGCCATCTCCGACGTCAACGAGATCGGCCTCGCCGAGACCGCGGAGAAGGCGCGCGCCGCCGGCTCCCCCGACGTCCAGACGGCGAAGCTCGACGTCGCGGACCGCGCTGCCTTCCAGGCGTACGCCGCGTCGGTCGTCGACCACTTCGGCCGGGTCAACCTGGTCGTCAACAACGCCGGCGTCGCCCTGGCCGGTGACTTCACCGAGCTGGAGTACAAGGACATCGACTGGATCGTCGGCATCAACTTCTGGGGCGTCGTGCACGGCTCGAAGGAGTTCCTGCCGCACCTGATCGCGTCAGGCGATGGCCACCTGGTCAACATCTCCTCGCTCTTCGGCCTGGTCTCGATGCCCGGCCAGTCGGCGTACAACGCGACGAAGTACGCCGTGCGCGGCATGACCGAGGCGATCCGCGAGGAGATGCTCGCCAACAAGACCGGCGTCGGCGTCACCGTCGTGCACCCGGGTGGCATCAAGACCGCGATCGCCCGCAACGCCCGCGTCTCGGAGGGCGAGGACCAGGCCAAGACGGCCGAGCTCTTCGACAAGTACCTCGCGCGCACCACCGCCGAGTCCGCCGCGCAGCAGATCCTCAAGGCGGTCAAGAAGGACAAGGCCCGTCTGCTGATCGGCATCGACGCCCACGCCGTGCACAACTTCGGCAAGTTCACGGGCTCGCGCTACCAGGACCTGATCGCGCTCGGCTCCGGCCGGGTCATGAAGGCCACCAAGAAGAAGCACTGACGCCGAGACGGGCCTCGTGCAACGCCGAGACGAGGCCCGTGCAGCGCCGAGACGGGGCTTGTGCAGGGATTCCCTGCACAAGCCCCGTCTCGCGTGGGCACGAGCCCCGTCTCGCGGTCAGAAGGCGCCGGCGCCGTTCGGCGTACCGAGACCGGTCGGACCGTCCCAGCCCGAGCCGGCGTTGCACCACTGCGACGTCGGGCAGGTGCCGTTGCTGCCGCTGGTGACGTCGAAGAGGTTCGCCGTGTGCGCGTAGGGCACCGCGTTGGGGTAGCCCGCGAGCGAGTTGCTTCCCAGCGCGTAGACCGAGGCGATGATCGGCGCCGACTCGCTCGTGCCACCGACCTGCGCCCACGTGGAGGTGGAGCGGCTCGTCGGGTAGTAGACCGCCATGCCGCCCTTGCCGGGGTCGGCCGCCGCGGAGACGTCGGCCATCGCGCGCTTGGCACAGCCGGTCGGCACCGCGTTCTGGAACGACGGCTTGGCGTTGTACGTGGAGCAGCCCGAGCCCGCGCCGCTCCACGCCGACTCGCTCCAGCCACGTGCACTGCCGTCCTTGACCAGGGAGGTGCCGCCGACTGCGGTCGTGTACGTCGAGGACGCCGGGTAGGAGCCGCCCTGGTAGCCGTTGTCGCCGGTCGACGCGGTGATCGCGATGCCCGGGTGGTTGTAGTAGCTGCCGTAGCTGGCGTCGGAGGCATCGCTGCTGGAGCCGTAGGAGTTGGAGATCGCCACCACGCCGGCCATCTTCGCGGCCGTGTTGACCGCGGCACCCAGGTTGGCGAACGACGCGGTCTTCGCCTGCACCACGACGATCTTGCAGTCGGGGCAGATCGCCGAGACGGCGTCGACGTCGAGCGCCTGCTCGCCGGCCCAGCCGACGTCCATGCGCGGCAGGCTGGTGCCGCCGTTCTGGTCGACGATCTTCAGGCAGCCGCTGGCGGTGGTACACGCCGGCAGCCCGAAGTAGGAGCGGTACGTCGCGAGGTCGCGCTCGAGGCTGGTGTAGCCGTAGGCGTCGACGATGGCCACCGTCTTCGCGCCCGAGGTCAGCCCGGTCAGCTTGTAGGCGTCCTGCAGCTGTGCCGGCGTGAGCGCCGAGGCGGCCGGCGTGGTCGAGGCCGGCACCACGCCGGACCCGTTCACCATCACCTTGGCGTGGCACGCAGCCGAGCCGGGCGCCGGGGTGCCGCAGACGGCGACCGGGTGCAGGCGCTGGCCTGCGGCGTCTGCGGCCGGCGGCGCGAGCGAGAACGACCCCGCAACGAGCGCGATGACCACGGACGGAAGGAACTTCCTCATCGACATGACTCCTGGAGTGAATCGCCGGTCCCCTCGAACGGCCTCCCGCTCCGGCGTCCCTCAACGGTGCACCTGCGGACGACGCGCTGGCAATGGACAAGTCGGACGGATCCGGGAACCCGGGGTCCGTCCGCCCGCTCGACAGCCGCCCGACGACCCCTCGACGGGCGCTCGGCGACCGCTCAGCGACCTGCTGACTTGGCTCGCAGCGGACCGACGAGCCGGGGCCCGGCGAGGCGGCGTTCCAGGCGCCGGGCCTCGCGGGTGACCGGCTGGGCGACGTACTCCCCGAGGATCACCCCGGCGGCCAGCGCCAGGGAGATCGAGGCCGCGGTGACCAGGGAGAGGATCCCCGCCGCGGGGTTGGCGCTGTCGCCACCGAGCTCGGAGAGGCCGCCGTAGATCGCGAAGCCGGGCAGCATCGGGACCACCGCGGAGACGACGATGACGAGCGGCGGCACCGCGAACCACCGGCTCAGCGTCCAGGCGAGCAGACCGACGACGAACGCCGCCACCCCGGTGCCCCAGGTGGCACCGAAGCCTCCCGCCTGGATCTGGCGCGAGACCAGGAGGGCAAGGGCCGCGAGCGAGGCGACCGGCACCAGGGTCCGCTTCGGCGCGTGCGACGCGTAGGCGAAGCCGGCGGCACAGATCGCCGCACCGACGACGACCACCGCGACGCCCTGCAGCGTGTTGTGCCACTGCTCGATCCGGCCCACGTCGACGTGGACGACGTGGGCGAACGACAGGCCACCGCTGACCCCCGCGATGATGCCGGCAGTGGCCAGCAGCGCCTCCGTGATCCGGGCACTGCCGGTGACGTAGAAGCCGGTCAGGCAGTCCTGCAGCGCACCCATGAAGCCGATGCCGGAGAGCAGCATGACGATGTTGGCGGTGACCACGAGGGAGGGATCGAGCGAGGAGTCCAGGGACGCCGTCACGACCGCGATCAGTGTCGCCACGGCACCACCGGCGACCTGCTGGTAGAAGCGCGGCAGCCGCCGCCGGGCCATGGCGGCCTGGAGCCGGTCGATGGCCGCAGCGGCGCCGAACGCGATCACGCAGACCAGCGCTCCACCACCGAGCATCAACGCGACGCCGGCCGACATCGCGCCCCAGCCCAGGGTCACCTTGGTCCGGCCGCGGCGGTGGCCGGTCGAGCTCACCTTGGCCACGATCGCCCGTGCCGCGACGAGGTCGACCTCGCCGGCGAGGATCTGCGCGACCAGCCGGTCGACCCGGCTGAGGTCCTGGTAGTCGATCTCCCGCTGGACGACGTTGCGGAGCAGCGCGACCGGCGGCTCACCGGGGTCGGGCTGCCACGACATCGCCAGCGAGGTGAACGTGACGTCGACCGTCGCGTTGCGGAGCCCGAGGTGGCGCGCCACCGACTGCATGGTGGCCACGACGTCAGCCGCTCCCGCCCCCGACGAGAGGAGCAGCTCCCCGACCCGGAGACAGAGGTCGATCGTCATGTGCCGAAGGCGGGTCTCGTCCATCCCCCCATGCTGGCAAGGAGCCGGTGACCTCGCGACGTCACCCCGGCTCGGGACGGTCCTCGGTGTCCAGCCAGACCCGGCTCGGCAGCGGCAGGGCATCGGTCGCCTCGAGCGGACTCATGCCGGTGAGCTCGAGCAGGTCGGCCGTCAGGCCACGCAGCATGGCGAGGACGACCTCGACGGAGAGCGCGTGCGAGCGGCCGAGCGCTGCGGTCCGGTGACCGACCTGGAGCAGCGCCTCCCGCGCCGCGGTGCTCTCCCCGCCACCGGCCAGCGCCTGGGCGACCAGGTCGGCCGCGTCGGCGAGCTCGCGGCACACCTCGGCGTACTGCGGGGGCACGGGCGCGCGGTGGTACGCCGCCACGGCCGTGCGCCGGACCAGCACCCGCGTCGTGCGCAGCGCCTTGTCGACGGGCTCGGCGAGGACGACCATCTGCTTCATCCGGTCGCGGTGGTGGTGCTGGAGCGGCGAGACCGTGATCGCGACCGCCTCGTCGGCGAAGGCCCGCAGCTCACGCACGAGCCGGTCGGTGGTGCGGGCGTCGGCGAGCAGGGCCATGGCCGGCTCGACCTCGCCGTGCACCATGACGTCCGCGGCGGCACGCAGGAGCGCGGCGATCTTGCGGACCACGACGGCCGCCTGCTCGCCGGGACGGCGCAGCGGCGCCCCGGGGACGACCGCGGCCGCCAGGAGCGCGAACCCTCCGCCGACGAGCGCGTCGATCCAGCGGTCGATGGGCTGGCCGGTGCCGGTCTGCGAGGCGAGCGCGACCACGATGATCGCCTGGACCGCGGACTGCGTGACGATCAGCTGGCCACCGTCGAGGAGCATCGCCGCGATCATCGCGAACCCGACGACCAGGCCGATCTGCCACCCACCGCTGCCGACGGCCAGCACGAACATGTCACCGATGAAGACACCGAGCGCCACCCCCACCGCGATCTCGGCGACCCGCCGCAGCCGTTGCCCGTAGGAGGTCCCGAGCGCCACCACGGCAGCGACCGGCGCGAAGAACGGCACGTGGTGGCCCAGCACGTCGGCTGCCACGAACCAGGCCAGGGCAGCCGCCACCGCGCACTGCCCGATGTGCCACGCCTTCGACTGCAGGCGACGGATCCGGGCCGCCACCGAGGTGCGGCCGCGGGTGCGGACCAGGTCGAGTGGCGGCAGTTCCATGACGGGATCTTGGCAGACCACGAGCAACCCCGGACGGACGACCGGAGGGGTGGCTAGGCTGCCCGCATCCGGCAGCGCCGCACGGCGTACCCCCGGAGGAGAAGAGGCAGCTCGATGGCGACCCCGCTGGACCCGCAGTCCCTGGCGTTCTTCCTGGCCGAGAGCCGGAACATGCCGATCCACGTGGGCGGCCTGCTGCTCTTCGAGAAGCCCGACGGCGCCGGTGACGACTACGTCCGCACGGTCTACGAGGACATGCTCACCATCGACCGGCTCAAGCCGCTCTTCGCCAAGCGGCCCTACCGCTCGATCGCGACCGGCGGCCAGTGGGTGTGGACCGAGGACGACCACTTCGACATCGAGCACCACGTCCGGCACAGCGCGCTGCCCTCACCGGGCCGGATCCGCGAGCTGCTCGACCTGACCAGCCGCCTGCACGGCACCCGCATGGCCAGCGACCGCCCGCTGTGGGAGACCCACATGATCGAGGGCCTCGCCGACGGGCGGATCGCGATGTACACCAAGATCCACCACGCGCTGGTCGACGGCGTCTCCGCGATGCGGCTGCTCTCCAGCAGCTTCTCCCCCGACCCCGACGAGCGCGGCATGAAGCCGCCCTTCGCATGGCAGGAGCGGGCACCGCGCGAGCCGCGCGACCGCACCCGCGTCGAGCAGGCGAAGGCGCTCGCGGAGATCCCGCCGAGCGCGATCCGCTCCACGATGGCCGCGATCGCCGACGCCGCCGGCCTGCCCGGCGCGACGCTGAAGTCGCTCGGCAACTCGCTCTCGCTGCCCAAGGCCGGGCCGGTCTCGTTCGCCGCGCCCAAGACGATCCTCAACCAGCGGATCACCGGCGCCCGTCGCTTCGCAGCCGACGACTGGTCCTTCGAGCGGCTCAAGCGGGTGGGCGACGCCACCGGCACGACGATGAACGACGTGCTGCTGGCCATGAACGGCGGCGCGCTGCGCACCTACCTCGACGACCTCAACGCCCTTCCGGACACCTCGCTCGTCTCCATGGTCCCGGTCGGGCTCAACGCCAAGCAGGCCGGCGTCGCCTCCACCGCCGGCGGCAACGCGGTCGGCACCCTGATGGTCCGCCTCGGCACCGAGCTGGCCGACCCCGCCGAGCGCCTCCAGTCGATCCACGCCTCGATGGCGTCGGGCAAGGAGATGATGGCGTCGATGACGAAGACCCAGATCATCGCGATGGCCGGCCTCGGCATGGCGCCGTCGATGCTGACGCCGCTGCTGCGGCTCAACAGCGTGGTCAACCCGCCGTTCAACATCACCATCTCCAACGTGCCGGGCCCGAAGGTGCCGATGTACTACAACGGCGCCAAGCTGGTCGGCATGTACCCGGCATCCGTGCCGATGCACGGGCAGGCGCTCAACGTCACCGCGGTCTCCTACAACGGCCAGGTCGGGCTCGGCCTCACCGGCTGCCGGCGGACCGTCCCGCACCTGCAGCGCCTCCTGGTCCACCTCGAGGACGCCCTGGTCGACCTCGAGGTCGCCGCCGGCCTCCGCTGAGCCGCGCCGGTCCGGGCGGCCCACCCGGTCAGCCCAGGCGGTACGCCGCCACGGCAGCCCCGTGGACGGCGGCCGCGGCGCGCAGCCGTGCCTCGGTGATCTCGCTGACCCGCGCGAATCCCGCGGCGCGCGCCGGCGAGGCGGGCCGGGTCTCCTCGGGTGCATTGACGCTGATCGAGAGCCGGGTGCCGCCGTCGGCGGCGTCGGCCAGCAACGCGGCGTGCCCCGTCGTACCGGAGCCGGCGAAGAAGTCGAGCACGACGGCGTCGTCGGGGTAGGTCTCCAGGACGCGTCGGAGCAGGCCGGTCGGCTTGGGCGACTCGAAGACCTTGCCGACCAGTGCCTTCACCTCCGCGACCGCGGTGTCGGTCGAGCCCACCTCCTCGTGGGTCCAGATCGTGCGGAGCTTCTTGCGGCGGTCCGGGTGCAGCCAGTCCCGCTGGAAGACGTCGACGCGCTCCCCCAGCCGACCCCGCAGCGTGCGGCAGACCAGGTCGTCGGCGGGCCGCTCGTCGACGAGCCGCGTGGACCAGCGCCACACCGCCGGCGACCCGTCGCCGAAGACCGGCCAGATCTCCCGAGCACCGTCGAACGGCGTCGTCGCGACGCGCCCCGACACCGGGTCGCCCCAGAGCGGGTAGGCCAGCGTCCGACAGGTCTCGGGGTTGGACTTCTTGTTGGTGTTGCGCAGCGGGAGGTGGCGGAACCGCCGCCCGTCCTCGTGCACCTGCGGGAAGTCGGCCTCGGTCACCTCGTGGGTGCTCGTCGGGTCGAGGGCACATGCGGCGAGCGAGCGCGCGTAGACGAGCAGGTACTCGTGGTTGGTCGCGAAGAACGGCCCGAGCTGGCGCCCCTTCGGGTTGAGGTTCACGACCACCTGGGCGATGAAGTTGCGCTCGCCGAAGACCTCGTCCAGGAGGAGGCGCAGGTGGGCGACCTCGTTGTCGTCGATGCTCACGAAGATCGCGCCGCTGGGCGCCATCAGGTCGCGGGCCGCCTCGAGCCGGGGACGGAGCATCGCCGTCCAGGCCTCGTGCCGGCCACGGCCGTAGCCCTGCTTGTCGGCGTACGCGAACCCGTTGCCGGTGTTGTACGGCGGGTCGATGTAGACCAGGTCGACGGGCCGGCCCTCGAGCTCGGGGAGCTTCGGCAGCAGCGGCAGGACGTCGAGGTTGTCGCCCTCGACGAAGACGGTGCGCGCCCCGGCGGGGTTCCCCGCATCGGGACGCAGCTCGGTCATCTCAGGCGGTCGCGGCCGGGATCCGCTTGGACAGGTCGGCGTGGGCGAGCAGCACCTCGAACGGCAGGTTCGAGTGCGGGTACGTCGCGATCGGCTGGTCGCCGGTGAAGACGACGTACGTCGTGGTGCCGTTGGGGGCGACCTTCAGGATCGAGCCCTCGCGGACGGTGGCGGCCTGCTTGAGCGCCTTGCGCTTCGCCGTGACCGACCGGGCGCGGCGGGCTGCCGCGGCGCCGGCCTGCTTGCCACCGTTGTCCCACGCGATCTTGACCTGCGGGCCGTACTTCACGGCGACCTTCGCCCCGGTACCGAGCACCTTCGCGGTCGTGGCTGCCTTGCCCATTGCGCTCCCCTGTCCTTCTCGCGGTCTCCGGAGGCGGCCGTGTGAGGTCGCCCTCGAAGCGGCCGCGCCGGCCACTCCCGACGATATCGTCCGGCACATGAACGCGCTCCGCCTGCCGAAGGTTCCGACGCTGCCGAAGGCCGCCCTCCCGGGGCCGGTCTCGGCCGCGCTGCCGTCGCCGACGACGGTCCGGCTCGCGGTGAAGGTCACCGTCGCCGCGGTCCCGCCGGTGATCCGGCACGGCGACCTGCGCGCGGTCAAGCACCTTCCGTTCGTCCTCACGCACCTCGACGACGCGGCGGTCGTCGCGGGTGCGATCGCCGACCCGGTCGGCAGCGCGGTCCGGGCGCCCGGAGCGGCCGCGCGCCTCGGCGTCCGCGGTGCCGTGGGTGGCGCGAGGCTCGGCGTGCGGGGCGGCAACGCCGTGCTGCGTACGCCGGGTCGGGTGCTGCGCCGCCGCTGACGTCGCGAGCGGAGTGCGCTGGTCGACGGGTCCTGCGGAGGGCCGCGCACCCGACTCGCTCAGGCGAGCGGGTCGACCGGGAGGTCCTCCGGCTTGACCTGCTCCGGCGCGATCCACTGCAGCCCGCCGCCCATGAAGGTGTGGACGAAGCCGCAGCGGCGGCAGATCGCGCCGTCGGCGGACTTGTTGGCCCAGTCGAGGTCGAAGAAGGACATGCCGGTCGTGTTCATCTTGATCTCGCGCTGCAGGAAGAGGGTGCCCTCGCACACCTGGCAGCTCAGGAACCGCTTCAGCGGCATCACGTAGACGTGCATGGGCCTCAGCGTGCCACGCCTTGCACCACTAGGCTCCGCGCGTGGACCTCGACGCCTTCCGCTGGCTGCTCACCGACGCCGGTCAGCAGCTGCTCGACCGCGCCGCCCACGCGTACGCCGACGTGGCCGGCGACCCTGTGGCGGCAGCCTCCGCGGTCCGCCGGCTCGAGCCGGACCCGGACCGTGCGACCGCGGCACTGAGCCAGGTCCAGCTGCGCGTCCGGGCCGTGGCGAAGTTCGGTGACGACGCGCTGCGCATGTACTTCGTCGGCGACGCGCTCGAGCAGGCGACGCGGCCACGCATCGCCGCCCACCGCGCGGCGCGGCTCGCGGCGTTCGCGCCCCAGAGCGTGATCGACCTCGGCTGCGGCATCGGCGGCGACCTCGCGGCGTTCGCGCGCGCAGGGCTGACGGCGGCCGGCGTCGACCTGGACCCGCTGCGGGTGGAGATCGCGCGTGCCAACCTCGCCGCGCTCGGGCTCGCCGGTGCCGTCGAGGTGGCGAACTCGACGCAGCTCGACCTGAGCGGGTTCGGGGCCTGCTTCGCGGACCCCGCGCGGCGCACCTCGAGCGGACGGGTCTTCGACGTCAACGGCTGGACGCCGTCGTGGGACTTCGTGCTCGGCCTCTTCGGACGGGCGTCCGTCGTGAAGGTCGCGCCCGGCATCCCGCACGACCTCGTGCCCGAGGGTGTCGAGGCCGAGTGGGTCAGCGAGGCAGGCGACCTCAAGGAGGCCGCCCTCTGGTCGCCGGCCATGGCCACCGCCCGACGCCGCGCGACGGTCATCCCGGCGAGCGGCGGCCTGGCGACGCTGACCGAGGAGGACGACCCCTACGACGGCGCGACCGAGCGGCCCGTGCGGCCCGTCGGCGGCTACCTCTACGAGCCCGACGACGCGGTGATCCGCGCGGGGCTGGTCACCGCAGTCGCGGCCGGCGTCGACGGCGGCCTCGTCGACGAGAAGATCGCCTGGGTCACCTCGGACAGCGCGTTCCGCACGCCCTTCGCCCGCGGCTACCGGGTGGTCGAGGAGCTGCCGTACCGCGAGAAGCAGCTCAAGGCGGCCCTGCGCGAGCGCAGCATCGGGCGGCTGGCGATCAAGCCCCGCGGCGTGCAGGTCGTGCCCGAGCAGCTGCGCAAGCGGCTCGCGCTGAGCGGCGCCCACGAGGGCACCCTCGTGCTGACCCGCGTGGCCGGTGCCGGAGCGGCGTACCTGGTCGAGCCGATCTGATCCTTCCCGCGGCTCGACGCCCGGGAGTAGCGTCGTTGCATGGTGGAGATGGCCCCCGCCACCCCTGGTCGGGCCGGCACGCCACGGAGCGGCAGCACGCGCGGTGAGGAGATCCGCACCGCACGAGCCCGTCGCTACCTGATGTGTCGACCCGAGCACTTCACGGTGGCGTACGAGATCAACCCGTGGATGGACTCCTCGCGAGCCGTCGACACGGACCTCGCGCTCGCGCAGTGGGAGCACCTGCGCCGCACGTACCTCGACCTCGGGCACGTGGTGGACCTGGTCGATCCGCTGCCCGGGCTCCCGGACATGGTCTTCGCCGCCAACGGCGCCCTGGTGATCGACGGCCATGCCCTCGGCGTGCGGTTCCGGCACGCCGAGCGCGCCGCCGAGGCAGGGGCGTACGCCGCGTGGCTGCGCGCGCAGGGCATCGAGGTCACGGACGCGGTCGCCCTCAACGAGGGCGAGGGCGACTTCCTGCTCGCCGGCGACTGGCTGCTCGCAGGATCCGGGTTCCGCTCCGACCCGGCCTCGCACGCCGAGGCGCAGGAGCTCTTCGGCGTACCCGTGGTGTCGCTGGTGCTGGTGGACCCGCGGTTCTACCACCTCGACACCGCGCTCGCGGTGCTCGACGACCGCACCGTCGCGTGGTGGCCTCCGGCGTTCAGCCCGGGCAGTCGGCGCGTGGTGGAGCGGCTCTTCCCCGACGCGATCGAGGCGACCGAGGAAGACGCCCTGGCATTCGGTCTCAACGCCGTCTCGGACGGGCGGCACGTCGTCGTCGCCGCGGCCGCCCGCCACCTGGTCGCCGAGCTCTCCTCCCGGGGCTACGTACCCGTGCCCGTCGACCTCTCCGAGCTCCTGCGCGGGGGCGGCGGGGCGAAGTGCTGCACCCTCGAGCTGCGGGACGCGGTGGCGGCGGCATGAGGAGCTCCGGTGAGCACCTCGCCCTCGCCCAGGCGCGCGCCGCGCACAACTACGCGCCGCTCCCGGTGGTCGCGTCGCACGCCGAAGGCGCCTGGGTGACCGACGTCGAGGGGCGGCGCTACCTCGACTTCCTCGCGGCCTACTCCGCACTGAACTTCGGGCACGGCCACCCCCGGATCCGTGCGGCGGCGGAGGCACAGCTGGAGCGGATGACGCTGGTCTCGCGCGCCTTCGGGCACGACCGGTTCGGGCCCTTCTGCGCCGCCCTCGGCGACCTCGTCGGCACGGAGATGGTCCTGCCGATGAACACCGGTGCCGAGGCCGTCGAGACGGGGCTCAAGCTGGCGCGCCTGTGGGGCTCGGTGGTGAAGGGCGTGCCCTGCGAGGAGTCGGTGGTGGTGGTCGCGTCGGGCAACTTCCACGGCCGGACCACGACCATCATCAGCTTCTCCGACGACCCCGTGGCCCACGACGGCTTCGGGCCCTGGACGCCCGGCTTCCACACGGTCCCGTACGCCGACGAGGCGGCGCTGGCCTCGGCCCTCGAGGACCCGCGCGTCGTCGCGGTGCTGCTGGAGCCGGTGCAGGGCGAGGCAGGGGTGATCGTGCCGCCGCCCGCCTACCTGCCGGCCGTGCGCGCCGCCTGCACGGCTGCCGGCGTCCTGCTCATCGCCGACGAGGTGCAGAGCGGACTGGCCCGGACCGGCCGGACGCTCGCCTGCGAGCACTGGGGCGTGCGCCCCGACGTCGTGCTGCTCGGCAAGGCCCTGGGCGGCGGCGTCCTGCCGGTCTCGGCAGTGTGCGCCGACTCCGACGTGCTGGGCGTCTTCCGGCCGGGGCAGCACGGGTCGACGTTCGGGGGCAACCCGCTGGCCTGCGCGGTCGGCTCCGAGGTCGTGGCGATGCTCGCCGAGGGGACGTGGCAGGCGAGGGCGGCCTCGCTCGGCGTGCACCTGCGGTCACGGCTGGACGAGCTGGTCGGCACGGGGGTGACCCGGGTGCGCAGCCTGGGCCTGTGGGCCGGCGTCGACCTCGCCCCGTCGGTGGGCACCGGGCGCGAGGTCTGCGAACGGCTGCTCGCCCACGGCGTACTCGCCAAGGACACGCACGGCCACACCCTGCGGCTCGCTCCCCCGCTCGTCGTCACGCCCGAGGAGATCGACCTCGCCGTCGACGCCCTCGCCGCATCCCTCTGACCCGCCTCCTGCGCCGAGACGGGGCGTGTGCCGCGCCGACACGGGGCGTGTGCCGAGGTTCTCCACAGGCCGCCCGGCACGAGGCCCGTCTCGGCGCGGCACGAGGCCCGTCTCGGCGCGGCACGAGGCCCGTCTCGGCGCGGCACGAGGCCCGTCTCGGCGCGGCACGAGGCCCGTCTCGGCGCGGCACGAGGCCCGTCTCGGCGCGGCACGAGGCCCGTCTCGGCGCGGCACGAGGCCCGTCTCGGCGCGGCACACGCCCCGTGTCGGCGAGGGTCAGGCGACGACGGTGGTGACCGGGAGGGAGGAGTCGGCGGGCAGGTCGAGGGCGGAGGGGGTGCGGCCGCGGGCGACCAGCTCCGAACCCAGCGCCGCGACCATCGCGCCGTTGTCCGTGCAGAGGCCAGGCCGCGGGACGCGCACGCGGATGCCGCGGGCCGCGGCTCGCTCCTCCGCCAGCGCCCGCAGGCGCGAGTTCGCCGCGACGCCGCCGCCGATCATGATCGTGTCGATGTCGTGCTCGAGGGCCGCGTCCATCGCCTTGCGGGTCAGCACGTCGCAGACCGCCTCCTGGAAGCTGGCCGCGACATCCGCGACCGGCACCGGCTCGCCCGAGGCCTCGCGTGCCTCGATCCAGCGGGCCACGGCGGTCTTGAGACCGGAGAAGGAGAAGTCGAAGCGGTGCCGCTCGAGGTCCTTGCGGGTCGAGAGGCCGCGCGGGAAGTCGATCGTGATCTCGCCGTCACGCGCCGCGCGGTCGATGTGCGGACCGCCCGGGAACGGCAGCCCGAGCACGCGCGCGACCTTGTCGAACGCCTCACCCGCCGCGTCGTCGATCGTCGCTCCGAGCGGCGTGACGCCGAGGGTGATGTCGTCGACCAGCAGCAGTGACGAGTGTCCGCCCGACACCAGCATCGCGAGGCAGCGGTCCGGGAGCGCACCGTGCTCGAGCTGGTCGACCGCGACGTGCGAGGCGAGGTGGTTGACGCCGTAGAGCGGCTTGTCGAGCGCGAGCGCGAGCGACTTCGCCGCCGCCACGCCGACCAGGAGTGCTCCGGCGAGGCCCGGACCGGACGTCACCGCGATCGCGTCGACATCGCGCAGCGCGACGCCGGCGGTCGCGCAGGCGCGCTCGATCGTCGGCACCATCGCCTCGAGGTGGGCGCGCGACGCCACCTCCGGTACGACGCCACCGAACCGCGCGTGCTCCTCCACCGAGCTCGCGACCGCGTCGGCCAGGAGGGTGTGGCCGCGCACGATGCCGACACCTGTCTCGTCGCAGGAGGTCTCGATTCCGAGGACGAGGGGCTCAGTCATGGTCGTTATTGTGCCGTGTCCTCGGGTTCACCTCTCCGAAGCAGTCGAGGCATAGCGTCCGCTCCACCACACTCGACTCTTTCCCGGGAAGACACTCGATGAACCTCCTCCGCTCGCGGCGCCTCGTCCCCGCGCTGACCGCCACCACCGCGGTCGCCAGCACCCTCCTCGCCGCCGCATCGCCGGCCGGTGCCCAGGCCGATCCGGACCGGCACCTCACGCCGGCCACGCACTTCACCGTGGCCGCTGACGGCTCGAGCGGCCTCACCGCGTCGGGCGACGCCCTCCCGGACATCGACGTGGTGAAGTCGACGATCCGCGCGTACTACGGCGCCTCGAGCAAGGGCATCGCGGACAAGACGACCTCGCCCTACATCTCCGAGCTCGCCGACCTCCAGGCCGCCACGCTCGCGCGCCTGCCCACGGTGGACCCGGCGGCGCACAAGGCCGTCGTCTTCGACGCCGACGACACCACGCTGTGGACCTACGACATGGAGGACGGGGCCATGCACTTCAGCTTCGACCCCGTCCTGCAGAACACCTGGGTCACCAACGAGCAGTTCCCCGCCGTGCCCGGCATGCCCGACTTCGTCACCGCCGTCGCTGCGAAGGGCTACACCATCTTCGGCATCACCGGCCGCGGCGAGTCCCAGGAGCCCGCGACCGTCGACAACCTCGCCAGGGACGGGTACGCCGTCGACGGCGCCCCCGTCTTCACCGCCGAGAACTTCTACACCAAGCCGTCGGTCATGCCGTCGTACGTGACCTGTGCGCTGCCGAAGTGCACCACCGTGGAGTACAAGGCCAACACCCGCAAGCACATCGAGCAGGACCTCGGCTACGACATCGCGCTCAACGTCGGCGACCAGTTCTCCGACCTCCAGGGCGGGTACGCCGACCAGTCGCTCAAGCTGCCCAACCCGACGTACTACCTCCCGAGCCCGGACATCGCCGGTGCCCCGGAGAGCGACGCCACGCTGGCCCCGCGCACGGAGTTCACGATGGCGGCCGACGGGTCCTCCGGGCGCACCGAGGGCGGTGAGGGCATCCCCAACATCGACGCGGTGAAGTCCACGATCCGCACCTACTACAGGGCCAGCAGCGCGGGCATCGCCGACAAGGCGTCCTCGCCGTACATCGCCGAGCTGGCCGGCATCGAGGCCGACAACCGCGACCGCCTGGTCAACGCCTGCCGCCGCGAGCTGCGGGCGGGCCTCGAGCCGGCGGTGGTCTTCGACGCCGACGACACCACGCTGTGGACCTACGACATGGAGGACGGGGCGATGAAGTTCGTGTTCGACCCCGTGGCCCAGGACCGCGACTGGGTGCAGCCGCAGGCGTTCCCCGCCGTGCCCGGCATGGTCGACCTCGTCAACGCCGTCGGCGACGCCGGCTGCACCGTCGTCGGCATCACCGGCCGCAGGGACACCCAGCGGGCCGCGACGCTCGGCAACCTCGCCAAGGTGGGCTACCGCCACTTCTCCGCCGACCACTACTTCACCAGGTGGAACTCCGGCACCACCCCGGACCCGACGATCTACGGCGGCACCGGCTGCGCGACCGGCTCCTGCTCGACGGTCCAGTACAAGTCGGCGGCGCGGGCGTACCTCGAGTCGCAGGGCTTCGACGTCATCGCCAACTTCGGCGACCAGTTCAGCGACCTCGCCGGGGGTCACGCCGACCGGACCGTGAAACTGCCGAACCCGACCTACTACCTGCCCTGAGCAGGCAGCGCCAGCTCCAGCACGAGAGCGGCGGCCCCGCTGCGGTAGTACCGGGGCCGCCGGTCGATCTCGACGAAGCCGAAGCGCGCGTACAGCGCCCGCGCAGCCGCGTTGTCCTCGGCGACCTCGAGGAGGACGCGCTCGGCTCCGTCCTCCCGTACGCCGTCGAGCGCGACGTCCATCAGCTGCGACGCCACCCCCGACCGCTGCCCGTCCGGGGCCACGCCGATCCTCTGCAGGTCGCTGACGTCGGCGACCGTCCGCATGATCACGTAGCCCGCGACCTCCGCGGCTGAGCCGGGCTCACCGGCCGCAGACGACGTGAGCAGGACCCACCCGCGACGGCCGTAGCCACTCAGCTCCTCGGCGACCTGCTCCCGCGACCAGGCGTCGCCGGGAAAGAGCACCGGCTCCAGGGCAGCGATCGCAGCGGCGTCATCGACCGTGGCGGGCCGGATCACCGGCCGGTCTTCGGTGCGGGTACGACGGCGGCGACCGCATCCGGCCGCCGCAGGTAGAGCGGCTCGGGGTCGAGCACCTCGACGGTGCCGGCGAGGACGAGGCGAGCGAGCCAGCCCGCGCTCGGCTGGGCGGGCCCCACCCCGTGCGGGAACGCCGCGGGGTAGAGCACGGGCCCCTCCCCGACGGCCGGCCGGCTGGTCGCCGCCGTGTCGGGACGCACGACCTCCGGCCCGCTGACGCGGGCGCCCGTCTCGTCGTACGCGGCGAGGTAGACCTCCTTGCGGCGGGCATCGGTCGCCACGACGAAGTCGCCCACGACGGCGCCCGAGGCGACGGCCTCGGCGGCGAGCACGTCGAGCGTGCACACCCCGTGGACCGGCACGCCCAGTGCGAAGCCGAGGGTGCGCGCGGTGACCAGCCCCACGCGCAGGCCGGTGAACGGTCCCGGGCCCACGCCGACCGCGACGCCGGTGAGGTCGGCCGGCGTCGCGCCGGCCTCGGCGAGGACCGCCTCGATCAGCGGGGCGAGCTGCTCGCCGTGCTTCATCGGCTTGTCGGAGACCGCTTCCGCACGGACCGTCGATCCGTCGTGGAGGGCGACCGAGACCAGGGCGGTGGCGGTGTCGAAGGCGAGCAGCACAGGGACAGGCTAACGAGCCGGCGGCTCAGCGACCCGCGTCGGCCACCGCACCGGCCACAGCACCGGGCAGCGTCCCCGGGGAAGTGCCGGGCAGGGCGACGCCCAGCCACCGGGCACCGACCGGCACGAACTCGACGACCCGCGGGTCGTCGGTGTCCTCCTCGGACGGCACGGCGTCGGCGCCGACCGCCCGCGTGATGCGCACGTGGAGCCTCTCGTCCGCGAGCGCCTCGGCCATGCCGGCTCCCCACTCGACCACCGTGACCGCCTCGTCCAGCGAGGTGTCGAGGTCCAGGTCGTCGAGCTCGTCGAGCCCGCCGAGCCGGTAGGCGTCGACGTGCACGAGGGCCGGACCGTCGACCAGCGACGGGTGCACGCGGGCGATCACGAAGGTCGGGGAGGTGATCCCGCCCCGCACTCCCAGGCCCGCACCGAGTCCCTGGGTGAACGTCGTCTTGCCCGCCCCGAGCTCTCCGGACAGCACCAGCAGGTCCCCCGCGCGCAGCACCCCGGCCAGCTCGCCGGCGAGCGCCTGCATCGCGTCGGCGTCCGGGGCGGGCGCGGAGACCGGCAGCGGCCGGACCATCTCGACGTACGGCGCGTGGCGGCCGACCTCAGCGAAGTGGTTGCTCGCCCAGAAGCCGATGTTGGACTCGAGCTCCTGGCGGGCCAGCACGGTCAGGCCGGTCCGGCCCATCTCCCGCGCGACCTCGACGGCCGCCGCGATCAGGACGTGGGCGACACCGTGGTGGCGCGCGCCGGGGACGACGCCGAAGCGGCGCAGCGCCATGAGGTCACCGAGCTCGGTGGTGACGGGGTCGAGCAGGAGGCCGCCGACGACCTCGCCGTCGACGTAGGCGAGCAGCCCGCCCGGTCCGGCAGCCAGGGCGGCCTCCAGGGTCTCGGGGGTCTCCGCCAGCGCGTCTGCAGGCGGGTCGAGCGGCGGCCGCCCCTCGAAGGCGGCGCGGACGACGGCGTAGAGGTCGGCGGCGGCCTCGGGGCCGACCCGACGGGTCTCGACGGTCACGGGGCCTCCACCGCACTGCCGGCGATGCCGCCAGGCTCGTCGGCCACGGCTGCCTCCGCCGTGGTGGCCGGCCAGGACGCCGGGTCGAGCGCACCCGCGATCAGCTGGTCGAGGGCGGCGTTGACCTGTTCGTGGCGCTCGATCAGCACCATGTGACCGGCACCGGTGCACTCGGTGAGCACCGAGCCGGCGATCGCCTTGGCCAGCTTGCGGCTGTGCCCGATCGAGGTCAGCTTGTCCTCGGTGCCGCCGATGATGGCGGTGGGCACCCGCTCGAGGGCGGAGAGCGCGGAGAACTTGTCGAGCGCCTCGAAGTTCGGGAAGAACTCCGACAGCACCTCGAAGGGCGTGGCCGAGATCATCGCGTCGACGAACTCGACGTACGCCGCCGGCACCTCGTCGCCGAAGGCGAACATGTCGGTGACCACGAGCGCGACGGAGGAGGAGAGCCGGCGCATGTGCTCGATGACCCGCGACCCGCGGGCCAGGCCGGCGATGACGCGCTGGGCCAGGTCGGCCCCGAACCCCTCGGGGATGACCGGCACGATCATGTGGAGCGGCGAGAGCCCACCCGCGGTCGTCGCGACGAGGCCGACGCCGACGACGCGCTCGCCGAAGAGCTCGGGGTGCGCCTCGGCGAGCGCCACGATGGTCATGCCGCCCATGGAGTGGCCGACGAGCACGACGGGCCCGTCGGGGGCGACCTCGTCCATCACCCGCACGAGGTCCTCGGCACAGTGCTCGATCGTGGAGTTCTCGCGGCTGGACCGACCGGAGCGGCCGTGCGAGCGCTGGTCGTAGTAGACCGTGCGCACCTGACCGCGGTAGCCGGCCCGCTGGAAGTGCCACGAGTCCAGGTTGAGGGTGAACCCGTGGACGAAGATGACCGTGAGGTCCTCGATGCGCGGCTGGTTACCCCGCGCGCGGCCGCGGTGACGGGGCCGTCGCCCGGCCCCTTCGGGCAACGGGTCGATCTCGACGTGCAGCGCGACGCCGTCGGTCGCGTGGACGGTGATCGGGTCGGAGTGCAGGGAGCCGAGGCGCGCGACCTCGCCCGCCCCGCGTGCGGCGATCACGTGGCGGTGCCGCGCGACACCGACCGCCGTGCCGGCAGCCGCCACGCCGGCGGCACCTGCCGCGGCCCAGGCCCGGGTCTTCCAGCTCATGCCTGCCCCTCGGGTGCGCTGTCGACGACGGTACGGGCGAACCGGCCGCCGATGCGCGTGACGATCTCGTAGTTGATGGTGCCGCACGCTTCGGCCCACTCCGTGGCGGTGGGCTCGCCCTGTGAGCCGGGGCCGAAGAGCACAGCAAGGTCGCCGGCCCGTGCCGACGACTCCGGACCGAGGTCGATGACCACCTGGTCCATGCAGACCCGCCCGCGGAGCGGGTGGCGCTCACCGGCCACCGCGATCTCGAGGACGTTCGACCCGTGCCGCGGGACGCCGTCGGCATAGCCGGCGGGGACGAGCCCGAGGGTGGTGGGCGCGTCCGCGACCCAGAGGTGACCGTAGGAGACCCCCGCGCCGGCCTCGATCCGCTTGACCATGGCCAGGTGAGCGCGAGCCGTCATCGCCGGCACCAGGTCGAGCTCGGCGGGCGTCACGCCGGGGGCCGGGTCCAGGCCGTACGACGCGATCCCGCACCGCACCAGGTCGAAGCGCATGGAGGGCCGCAGCACCGCCGCAGCACTGTTGGCGAGGTGGCGCACCTCCGGCTGCAGGCCGGCCGCGTCGGCGATCGCGAGCGCGTCGAGGAACGCCTTCTCCTGCAGGTCGTTGGCGGGGTGGCCGGGGTCGTCGGAGGCGACGAGGTGGGACCAGATGCCGGTCACCCGGACCTCGCCGGCCACCTCGGCCTCGCGTGCGGCCGCGACCAGGCCCGGCCAGTCCGCGGCCGTCGCGCCGCCGCGCGAGAGGCCCGTGTCGATCTTGAGCTGCACCCGGGCCGGCACGCCGGCCTCGCGCGCCGCCGCACGGATCACGTCGAGCTCCGCGACGGAGTACGCCGTGACGTCGACGTCGGCGTCGACCAGCGGCACGACGTCCTGACCCGGGACGCCGAGCCAGCAGAGCAGGCGGCCGGTGTAGCCGTGGGCGCGGAGCGTCAGCGCCTCGTCGTACGTGGCGACACCGAGCCAGTCCGCGCCGGCGGCGACCGCGGCACGCGCCGCATCGAGCATGCCGTGTCCGTAGCCGTCGCCCTTGACGACGGTCATCATCTGCACGTCCGGACCGACCCACTCCCGCAGCCTGCGGACGTTGTGCCGGATGGCCGCGACGTCGACGACGATCTCGGCGTTGGGCGTGTTCACGGGTGCGATTCTGTCAGGACGGCCCGGTCAGCGGGCATCGAGGACACGGCGGACCGCCTCGGGCAGTGCGGCAGCGACCGCCCTCGCGGTGATCGGGGCGCCGGCCGACGCGAGGCTCGCGGCTGCTCCGTGCAGCCAGCACGCGGCGGATGCGGCGTCGAAGGGAGAGAGCCCGGCGGCGACGAGGGAGCCGGTGAGCCCGGCCAGCACGTCGCCCGCTCCGGCCGTGGCCAGCCATGGCGTTCCGGTCGTGTTGACGCGGACGCGCCCGACGGGCTCGGCGACGAGGGTGCGCCGGCCCTTGAGCACGACGACGGCGTCGAAGCGGTCGGCGGCTCGTCGTGCCGCAGCGAGCTGGTCGTCCTCCACCTCCTCGCGGGAGATGCCGAGCATCGCGGCCAGCTCGCCGGCATGCGGCGTGAGCACAGCCGGGACGGGCAGGGGACGCTCGACGGCGGCGAGTGCGTCGGCGTCGATCACGACCGGGACGCGGGCGTTCAGCGCCTCACCGAGCGCGCGTGCCGCCTCCGCTCCGCCACCGGAGCCCACGACCCACGCCTGCACGCGGCCCTCACCGGTGACCACCTCGGGGTGCGCGGCGAGCACGCTGCGGGCGGTCTCCCGGTCGTCGTCGACGGGCCGGTAGCGCACCATGCCGGCCAGGCCGCTCGCGGCTCCCGCGACACACAGCTGCCCCGCCCCGGGGTACGCGGACGAGCCGGCGCGCACGCCGACGACCCCGCGCGTGTACTTGTGGGCGTGCCGGTCGGGCACCGGCAGCAGCGCCGCGACATCGGCGGCCTGGAGGGCCTCGACGGGTGCCGGAGGCAGGTCGAGGCCGATCCCGACGAGGTGGACCACACCGCACGCAGCGGCGGCGGGGTCGACCAGGTGCGCCACCTTGTGCGATCCGAAGGTGACGGTCACGTCCGCCTCGACGTGCGGTGCCGTGATCCGCCCGGTGTCGGCGTCCAGTCCGCTGGGCACGTCGACGGCGACGACGAGTGCGTCGCGGCTCACCGCCTCGAGTGCGGCGATCGCCTCAGGGGCCAGCCCGGGACGGCCGCCGATGCCGACGATGCCGTCGACCACGAGGTCGTGTGCGGCGCCCCGGGTGGCGGGTCCGGGCGTCCCCACGCGCCCGCCGGCGCCACGGAAGGTGGTCAGCGCGGCTTCGTGCACCCGCGCTCCGAGGAGCCAGGCGTCGACGAGGGCACCCCGCCTGGCGAGCACCGCCCCGGCGTACAGGGCGTCGCCGCCGTTGTCGCCGGAGCCGACGAGGAGGACGACGCGGCGTCCGTAGGCCCCGCCGAGCAGGTCGATGACGGCCTGGGCCAGACCGCGCGCGGCGCGCTGCATGAGCAGGCCCGGCCCGAGGTCAGGGCTGGCCTGCTCTGCTGCGCGCACCTGCGCGACGGTGTGGGCGTGCCGCATGGCCCCAACCTAGGGCACGCCCGCAGCGGGTCAGCGGACCCGGCCGTAGACCACGTCGTCGGTCCAGATCGTCGAGAGGCGGACGACGTCACCGGTGTGCGGGGCGTGCCACATCTGGCCGTTGCCGGCGTAGATGCCGATGTGACCGGGCATGTAGACGAGGTCGCCCGGCATCGGGTCGGACACGCGCGTCATGACGGCGGCCTGGGCGCCCGAGGTGCGCGGCAGGTGGATGCCGACCGCGGCGTAGGCCCAGCCGGTGAGACCGGAGCAGTCGAAGGCGCTCGGGCCGGTGGCACCGTAGACGTACGGCTTGCCGGCCTGCGCGGCGGCAGCGGCGACGATCCGCTGGCCGATCGCAGCGGCCTCGCGGGCGAGGCGCTCGGCGCGCTTCTCGGCGCGCTTCTCCGCCTCGATCGTGCGCTCGCGGGCGAGGGTGTCGAGAACCTGCTGCTCGTCCACGCGCGTGAACGCCGCGGGGGCGACCGCCGTCGTGGGAGCGGGGCTGGCGTGGGCGGCTCCGGCAGCCTGGCCCGTGACGAGCACGGTCAGGACGAGCGGGGCGGCGAGCAGGCGCGCAGAGGCGCGCGGCGACATGGTGACCATGGGGGTGACTCCGGCAGCGACGCCTGCGAGAGATGACCTGTCGGGCTAGGACTGCTGGTGTCCTGGACGCTGCGCGTCCTTCGCCCCGAGCCGGACGTGTCCGGCGTACTGCGTGGGTCTCCCGTGCCCGCGCTCCTTCTTCGTGCTTGGTCATCTCCGTCGAGCGCGGGCCTCGGCGCGACAGGGACGGCCCTCCGGTGGGAGGACTCGTCCATTGAAGGCGCTTGCAAAAGTTAGCGCCATGACGCCGGTCACGGACCCGGCGTGGCCCGCCTCACCCCGCGACGGCCCGGTCGCCTCCGGTGACCTGCTCCTCGCTCGTCGCCGACCACGGGCGAGGTCGGGACCCGACCGTCACCCTTCGAGGACCACGTACGCCGTCGCGAGGCCACCGTCGTGCGCCAGCGAGAGGTGCCAGGACGTCGCTCCCAGGGCGGCCGCCGCGTCGGCGACCGTGCCCCGCAGCGCGAACGCCGGACGGCGACCGTCGACCCGCACGACCTCGCAGTCGTGCCAGGAGAGCCCCGCCGGCGCGCCCAGCGCCTTGG
The DNA here is from genome assembly GCF_030580915.1 of Nocardioides jiangxiensis. Lineage (NCBI taxonomy): Bacteria > Bacillati > Actinomycetota > Actinomycetes > Propionibacteriales > Nocardioidaceae > Nocardioides > Nocardioides jiangxiensis. The sequence continues at coordinate 2,064,554 of NZ_JAUQTA010000001.1, read as the reverse complement.
CCATCGCCTCCTTGGCCGCGAAGCGAGCCGCCAGCGACTCCAGCGGCAGCACTGCCTCGGCCTCGGTGAAGAGCCGGGACCGCAGCGACGGCGTCCGCTCGAGCGCGGCACCGAAGCGCGCGATGTCGACGACGTCGACCCCGATCCCGACGATCACGTCAGCAGCGGATCACTCGACGGTGACGGACTTCGCCAGGTTGCGCGGCATGTCGACGTCGTGGCCCATCAGCGTGGCCAGCTCGCAGGCGAAGAGCTGGAGCGGCACCGCGGAGACCAGCGGCTGGAGCAGGACCGGGACCTTGGGCAGGCGGATCAGCTCGTCGGCGTAGGGCTCGATGGCGGTGTCGCCCTCCTCGGCCAGGCAGATGGTGCGAGCGCCACGGGCACGGACCTCCTGGATGCCCGAGATCATCTTCTCGTGGAGCTGGTCGCGACCCCGCGGCGGCACGACGCACCAGATCGGCAGGCCGTCGTCGACCAGCGCGATCGGGCCGTGCTTGAGCTCGCCGGCCGCGAAGCCCTCCGCGTGGATGTAGGCCAGCTCCTTGAGCTTGAGCGCCCCCTCGAGCGCGACGGGGTAGCCGGCGTGGCGGCCGAGGAACAGCACCGAGGGCGTGCCGACGAACTCACGGGCCAGCTCGTAGACGCGCTCGGACTGGCCGAGCACCGTCTCGATGTGGGCCGGCATCTGCTCGAGCTGGTCCATGACGAGCGCGATCTCGTCGTTGTAGCGCGTGCCCTTCACCTGGGCGAGGTAGAGACCGAGCAGGTAGCAGGCGACGAGCTGGGTCAGGAACCCCTTGGTCGACGCGACGCCGATCTCGGGGCCGGCGTGCGTGTAGATCACCGCGTCGGACTCGCGCGGGATCGTCGAGCCGTTGCTGTTGCAGATCGCGAGGACCTTGGACCGCTGCGTGCGGGCGTGACGGATCGCCTGCAGGGTGTCGGCGGTCTCGCCGGACTGGGAGATCGCGACGACCAGCGTCTCGCGGGTGAGGATCGGGTCGCGGTAGCGGAACTCGCTGGCGAGCTCGACCTCGACCGGGATCCGGCACCAGTGCTCGATGGCGTACTTGGCGACCATGCCCGCGTAGAACGACGTGCCGCAGGCGATGACGATCACCTTGTCGATGTCGCGCAGCTCCTCGTCGGAGAGCCGCACCTCGTCGAGCTGCAGGCGGCCGGAGGCGTTGCGACGGCCGAGGAGCGAGTTGGCGACCGCGCTCGGCTGCTCGAAGATCTCCTTGCGCATGAACCAGTCGTGGCCGTCCTTCTCCGCTGCGGAGAGGTCCCAGTCGACGTGGAACGGCGTGCCCTCGGCGGGCTGGCCGTCGAACGACGTCACCGAGACGCCGTCGCGGGTCAGGGTGACCACCTGGGCCTGGCCGAGCTCGAGCGCGTCGCGCGTGTGCTCGATGAAGGCGGCGACGTCGGAGCCGAGGAAGTTCTCGCCCTCGCCGAGGCCGACCACCAGGGGGCTGTTCAGACGGGCCGCGACGACGCGGTCAGGGTCCTGCGCGTCGATGGCGACGAGGGTGAAGGCGCCCTCCATCTGACGGCACGCCGCCTGCATCGCGGCGGTCAGGTCGACCCCCTTGTCGAGCTCCCGCTCGATCAGGTGGGCAGCGACCTCCGTGTCGGTCTCCGACAGCAGCTCGTGGCCCTCGGCCTCCAGCTGGGCACGGATCTCCGCGAAGTTCTCGATGATGCCGTTGTGCACCAGCGCGAGGCGCTGCGCCTGGCCCAGGTGCGGGTGGGCGTTGCGGTCGGTCGGGGCGCCGTGGGTCGCCCAGCGGGTGTGGCCGATGCCGGTCGTGGACGGCGGCAACGGGTGCTCGGCGATCGCCTTCTCGAGGTTCGCGAGCTTGCCCGACTTCTTGTCGCTGGCGATGGCCCCGTCGTGCACGAGCGCGACGCCGGCGGAGTCGTAACCGCGGTACTCGAGGCGGCGCAGGCCCTCGATGACAACGCCCTGCGCCTGCTTGCTGCCGACGTACCCCACGATTCCGCACATGCCCCGAAGTCTACGGTGAGGGACTGGCGACCGGCCGGCAGCCACATGCTGCAACAATCGCTCGCATGTCTGCGCCCCTTCCCGAGCAGCAGCGCCCCGAGCGCGAGGCGTCGCCGTACGTCGAGCTCGACCGGGCCGCGTGGGCAGCCCTCGCCGCGGACATGCGGTCTCCGCTGACCCGCGAGGAGATCCAGGCCCTCCGCGGCCTCGGGGAGGAGCTCGACCTCGAGGAGATCCAGCAGGTCTACCTCCCGCTCTCCCGCCTGCTCTCGATGTACGTCGAGTCGGCCGGCCGCCTGCACCGCAAGCAGGAGGAGTTCCTCAACCACCCCCAGCCCCCGCGCACCCCATTCGTCATCGGTCTGGCCGGCTCCGTGGCCGTCGGCAAGTCCACGACGGCACGCGTGCTGCAGCAGATGCTCGCCCACTGGCCCGAGCACCCGCAGGTCGCCCTGGTCACGACCGACGGCTTCCTGCTGCCCAACGCCGAGCTCGAGCGTCGCGGCATCCTGCACCGCAAGGGCTTCCCGGAGTCCTACGACCGCAAGGCGCTGTTGAAGTTCGTCATCGACATCAAGTCCGGCCGCGAGGCCGTCGAGGCGCCCACCTACTCGCACCTCGTCTACGACGTCCTGCCGGACGAGAAGGTCGTCGTGCAGTCCCCCGACATCGTCATCGTCGAGGGGCTCAACGTGCTCCAGCCCGCCCGCACGCGCGAGGACGGCAAGGTCGGCCTCGCGGTCGCCGACTACTTCGACTTCACCGTCTACGTCGACGCGGCCACCACCGACATCAAGCGCTGGTACGCCGAGCGGTTCCTCAAGCTGCGCGAGACGTCGTTCCGCAAGCCGGGGTCGTACTTCCGCCGCTACTCGAAGTTCAACGAGGCCGAGGCGCTCGCCGAGGCGGAACGGATCTGGGACGAGATCAACGGTCCCAACCTCATGGAGAACGTCCTGCCGACCCGGTCGCGCGCCAAGCTCGTGCTGCGCAAGGACGCCGACCACTCGGTCCGCTACGTGCGCCTGCGCAAGATCTGACTCAGCCGACGCGGAGCGATCCCAGCACGGCCGCGTAGACCGCGTCGCCCGGCGCCCCGCGCACGTCGAGATAGCGTGCCACGACGAGCGTGACCACCCGACCGCCCGCCTGTCGCGCCACCGCGGTCAGCTCTGCTCGCTGACCTGCACACGGGTTCGCCGAGTCGGTGGTGTCCACGGTCACCTGCGCGACCAGGCCGCGTCCTCCCCCGGCGAGCCGCACCTCCCGCGCAGGGGACGCGGCGAGGGTCTTCGTGGCGGGCAGTCCGGCGTAGCCGCGTGCCCATGCCACCGCCGTCGCCGCTGCGACGCCGGCTGCGTCGGTGGCGGCGACCGGGTCCGGGAGCACGGCCCACCCGCCCGGCACCGGGGCGAAGTCCGTGCGGCAGTCGTTGCCCCACGACAGGGCCTGGCCACGACCGGCGGCGATCACGGCGCCACCCTCCCGGTAGGCGGTGCGCTCGGCGGCCGGCCGGCGCTGCCACGTCCGCGGCACGGCATAGGAGGCGTCCCCGACCCGCACCCTGACCCAGCGCGGCGGCACGCGCGTGCCCACGGACGGATGGGCCTCCGGCGACCCGGCGGCAGGTGCCGTGGGCTGCACACGGGCAGCCGTCCCCTCGCCGTGCCGCCCGGCGTCCGCGGCCACGAAGACCAGCACGCCGGTCACCACGACGGCGACCACGGCTGTCACGAGGGCGCTACGTCGGAGGGTCACCCATCCATCTTCACCTCACAGGCGCTTCTGCAGCTCCACGCTCCGGCCGACCTTGTGGAAACCGAGCCGGTCGTTGATGGCGACCATGTGGTCGTTGACGGTCGCGTTCCACGTGGCGACCTGGGGAGCGGGGGCGCCGTCCGCCTGGAGAGCGCGGTGGAGGGCGACCTTCACCGCCAGGCCGAGCCGGTGGCCGCGGTGGTCAGCCCGGACCAGCGTGCCCCATTGGTGGCACAGCGAGGGGTCGTGCGCCGAGACCGCGATGGTCGAGTGCGCCACCACCTCGCCTGCCGGGCTCAGCGCGAGGGCGTGCCACAGGGTCAGCCCCTGACGGGCGTAGGCCGCTTCCCGGTCGCGCCACCCCTGCGTCGACGGGTCCTCGGCCTCGAGGAGCAGGTCACCCGCCGGAGCCTCGACCGCGAGCGTCGAGGCGAGCGCGGCGTAGCCGGGGGCCAGGGTGTCGGGCAGGGCTCCGCGCACCACCTCGATCCGGTACGCCGCGTGGTGCGGCGCGGCCTCGGCCGCGAGCCGGTCGAGCAGGACCGGGTCCACGGGCAGCTCCAGCCGGCGCTGCACGTCGCCGAGCGCGACGTCGTAGCCGCGGGTGCGCGCGAAGTGCACGTCGGGCGACCCCGCCCCGTCCTCGGGCAGCTCCAGGCCGAACGAGACCTCGGCCATCGCGATCGTCCGGCCGCGGCGCCGGGCCTCCCCCTCGACCACGTCCAGCAGTGCGGTCCCCACGCCGCCGCGGCGCGCCGACGGGAGGACGTCGACGAACACGTTGGCGACCTCGAGGTTCGTCACGAGCGGTGCCTCGAGCAGCGCGGCACCGACGGCGTCATCCCCGCACAGCGCCAGCCAGCCGACGCACCAGCGGAACGGCACCGGCGTACCGACGTAGTCGCGGACCTCGGCGATGCGCCAGGGCGAGGAGTCCGGGCGCTCCGGCAGGGACGACGCCACGTGGACCTCGTGCCAGCGGGCGACGTCAGCGTCGAAGGAGGCCGCGGAGGGGTCGAGCCGGATGATGCGGAGGTCGTTCACGTCCTCGACGGTAGGCCTCGGCCGGTCCGTCGCGCGACCGAGTTTTCGCCTCAGCCGAGGCGCTCGCGGACGACGTCCGCGAGCTTGTCCGCGACCGCCTGCGCCTCGACCTGCGAGGTCGCCTCGACCATGACGCGGACGAGCGGCTCCGTGCCGGATGCGCGCAGCAGCACGCGTCCGTCGTCGCCGAGGCTGTCCTCCGCGTCGGCGACCGCGGCGAGGAGGACCTCGTCGGTCGCCGAGCGGTCCTTGTCGACGCCCTTGACGTTGACCAGGACCTGCGGGAGCCGGGTCATCGCGCCGGCGAGCTCCGCCATCGACGAGCCGGTCATCGCCATGCGCTCCAGCAGCTGGAGGGCGGTGAGGATGCCGTCACCGGTCGTCGCGTGCTCGCTCATGATCACGTGGCCGGACTGCTCCCCGCCGAGCGAGTAGCCGTCGGCGTTCATCGCCTCGAGGACGTAGCGGTCGCCGACCTTGGTGGAGACCACCGTGATGCCGGCCGCGGCCATGGCGCGGTTGAAGCCGAGGTTGCTCATCACCGTGGCGACGACCGTGTCGGCGGCGAGCCGGCCCTGCTCCTTGAGCGAGGCCGCGAGGATGCAGAGGATCTGGTCGCCGTCGACGACGTTGCCCTCCGCGTCGACCGCGAGGCAGCGGTCCGCGTCACCGTCGAGCGCGAAGCCCACGTGGGCCCCGTCCTTGACGACGGCCGCGCGGAGGTTCTCCAGGTGCGTGGAGCCGCACCCGTCGTTGATGTTGAGGCCGTCGGGCTGTGCGTGGATCGCGGTGACCTGCGCGCCGGCGGCCTCCAGCGCACGCGGGCCTGCCTCGGAGGCGGCCCCCTCGGCACAGTCGAGCACGACGCGCAGGCCGGCGAGCGGCCGCGTCGTCGTGCGGAGCAGGTGGTCGACGTAGTCGTCGATCGCCTCGGCGTACGTCGAGACGCGACCGACGGCCGCGCCGGTCGGGCGCTCCCACTCCTCGTGGAGGCGCTCCTCGATGGCCTCCTCGATCGCGTCGTCGAGCTTGACGCCACCGCGGGCCAGGAACTTGATGCCGTTGTCCGGCATGGCGTTGTGCGACGCCGAGAGCATGACGCCGAAGTCGGCGCCGAGGTGTCCGGTCAGGTACGCGACACCGGGGGTGGGCACGACGCCCAGGAGCAGCACGTCGACACCGGCCGACGCGAGGCCCGCGACGACCGCGGCCTCGAGGAACTGTCCCGAAATGCGCGTGTCCCGGCCGACCACTGCCAGCGGGCGGTGCCCACTGAACTCGCCGTGGTCGGCCAGGACATGTGCTGCAGCGACGGAGAGGTCCAGGGCCAGCTCTGCGGTGAGGACACCGTTTGCCAGGCCCCGGACCCCGTCCGTGCCAAACAGGTTTGCCATGAAGGCAGGCTGCCAGATCAGCGCTTGCTGAACTGCGACGCCTTGCGGGCCTTCTTGAGACCGGCCTTCTTGCGCTCGACGACGCGGGCGTCGCGGGTGAGCAGACCGGCCTTCTTCAGCGCCGGGCGGTTGGCCTCGACGTCGACGGCGTTGAGCGAGCGGGCCACACCGAGGCGCAGCGCGCCGGCCTGGCCGGCGATGCCACCACCGTGGATGCGGGCGATGACGTCGAAGCGACCCTCGAGGCCCAGCTCCACGAACGGCTCGTTCGCGATCTGGCGGTGAAGGGCGTTCGGGAAGTAGTCGTTGAGCTCACGACCGTTGATCGTCCAGACGCCGGTGCCCGGGACGATGCGGACGCGGGCGACGGCCTCCTTGCGGCGACCGGTGGCACCGGCCGGAGCGATGGTGGCCGGCTTGAGCGGCGCGTCGGCGGCGGGGGCCGACTCGGAGGTGTAGGCGACGCCGTCGGCGTCGGTCTCGAAGGTCTCCTCGACCTCAGCGATGTTCTCAGTCATGTCCTGGTCCTCTGAAGTCACTGGGAGATCTGGGTGATCTCGAACGGCTTGGCCTGCTGGGCCGCGTGCGGGTGCGTCGGGCCCGAGTAGACCTTGAGCTGCTTCAGCATCTGGCGACCGAGGCGGTTCTTGGGGAGCATGCCCCAGACAGCCTTCTCGATGACCTTGCGAGCGTCCTTCTCGAGGCCCTCGCCGATCGGGGTGGCCGTCAGACCGCCCGGGTAACCCGAGTGGCGGTAGGACATCTTGGTGGTCTTCTTGTTGCCGGAGAGCGCGACCTTCTCGGCGTTGATGATGACGACGAAGTCACCACCCGCGACGTGCGGGGCGAAGGTGGGCTTGTGCTTGCCGCGGATGAGGTTCGCGGCGGTCACGGCGAGACGACCGAGGACGACATCCTCGGCGTCGATGATGAGCCATTCACGCTGGATGTCAGCGGGCTTGGGGCTGTAGGTGCGCACGGCAGTCACAGCTTTCTCGTTCGTTGGTCCCGGCGCACGGGGATGTACGCCGGGGGTGGTGCGGCGCCTTCTGACGAACACTGCCCGGCATCTTCACCAGCTGGTGGAGCATCCGGATCTGCATCCGACTCCGTGACGGAGCCCGAACGCGGCAGGAGGCGCGACTTGCAAGGATACGAGCCGGCGTGTCGCACGGTCAAAATGACGTCCGAGGGCGTCGCACGGCGGGCCCGGCTGGCGTCCGTGAGGCGGTGAGCGTTCCCGTGGTCCGGACAGGATCTGGTTCCGCTTCGACCTGTGCACCTAGATTGGGCGTCGTGACTGATTCACTGACCATCAGGGACAACCGCACGGGCACCGAATACGAGGTGCCCATCGTTGACGGAGCGATCAAGGCCGCAGACCTCGGCAAGATCAAGGCCTCCGACGAGGACCCGGGCCTGTGCACCTATGACCCGGGCTTCACCAACACGGCCTCCTGCAAGAGCTCCATCACGTACATCGACGGCGACAAGGGCATCCTCGAGTACCGCGGCTACCCGATCGAGCAGCTCGCCGAGCAGTCGACGTTCCTCGAGGTCGCGTACCTCGTCGTCTACGGCGAGCTCCCCACCAAGGAGCAGTACGACGCCTGGGTGCACGAGATCACGTACCACACGTTCGTGCACGAGAACGTCAAGGGCTTCATGCAGGGCTTCCGCTACGACGCGCACCCGATGGGCATGCTGATGGCCTCCGTCGGCGCCCTGTCGACGTTCTACCCGGACGCGCGCAACATCCACGACGCCGACAACCGCCACATGCAGATCGTCCGCATGATCGCGAAGATGCCGACGCTGGGCGCCTGGGCGTTCCGCCACGCGCAGGGCAAGCCGTACGTCTACCCGGACAACGAGCTCTCCTACACCGAGAACTTCCTGGCCATGCTCTTCAAGATGAGCGAGCTGAAGTTCTCCGCCGACCCGCGCCTGGTCCGCGCGCTCGACGTCCTGCTGATCCTGCACGCCGACCACGAGCAGAACTGCTCGACCAACGCGGTCCGATCGGTCGGCTCCTCCCAGGTCGACCCGTACTCCGCGGTGGCTGCCGGTGTCGGCGCCCTCTACGGCCCGCTCCACGGCGGCGCCAACGAGGCCGTCCTGAAGATGCTCAAGCGCATCGGCACGGTCGACAACATCCCGGCGTTCATCGAGGGCGTGAAGGCGGGCAACGAGCGCCTGATGGGCTTCGGTCACCGCGTCTACAAGAACTTCGACCCGCGCGCGAAGATCATCAAGAAGGCCTGCGACGACGTCTTCGAGGTCACGGGTGTCAACCCGCTCCTCCAGGTCGCCCAGGAGCTCGAGCGGATCGCCCTCGAGGACGAGTACTTCGTCAAGCGCAAGCTCTACCCCAACGTGGACTTCTACTCCGGCCTCATCTACGAGGCGCTGCAGTTCCCGCCGGAGATGTTCACGGTCCTGTTCGCGATCGGTCGCGCTCCGGGCTGGCTGGCCCAGTGGAACGAGCTGATCCAGGACAAGGAGCAGAAGATCGCGCGCCCGAAGCAGATCTACACCGGCGACCGGACCCTGACCTTCGTCCCGCGCGAGGAGCGCTGGGCCCAGGCCTGATGCCGGGACGGGGCCCGTGCCGCACTGGGACGGGCCTCCTGCCACGCCGAGACGGGGCTTGTGCACGGATTTCCGTGCACAAGCCCCGTCTCGCGTTTTGCACGAGCCCGTCTCGGCGATGAGGCCGCCGTGGGGCTGGCTCAGTCCGTCCACTCCCAGGACTTCAGCAGGGGCGTGACCAGGTCGGCCAGGTCGCTGCGCTTCTTCGCGGCGCCGGCGACGAGGACCATCGCCCCGCGGTGCTCGTCGCCCAGCGCCACCATCAGCTTGTGGTACGGCGTGGGCTTCCGCCAGGCGCAGTCGACGATCCGGTAGGTCCCGCCGAATGTCGTGTCCTCGCGGTCGCGGCGACACGTCGCGCCCTGTTTGCCCAGCACCTCGGCGGCGTACAGCGCGGCGGCCTCGGCGTCACGGCGGTCCTTCGCCTCGCTGACGAAGATCTGGCGGGTGTCGTCCAGGGCGTCGACAGCGGCGAACTTCACCGGTCCGTCGAGGTCCCACTGGCTCTTCACCCAGCCGGTGGGCAGCACGAAGCTCGCCTCGTGGTCGGCGGTCTGCTGACGGCCCGACAGGGGCGTGGCACGGGCCGGCTGGTCGCCGGCCTTCGTCTCCCCTCCCCCGCACGCCGTCAGGGAGGCGAGGACGACGGTGCCGAGGACGAGGGAGGACAGGCGGTGAAGCGAGGACATGGGCGCCATCCAAGCAGCCGAACCTGAGAGGAGTCAGGCGGGCCGGATCGACTCCAGGACGCGGAAGCCCTTGGCCGAGCCGATGCGCGTCGTCGGGTAGCCCTGCTCGGTGAGCCAGCGCTGCAGCGAGTCGCCGCCGAGGTTCTTGCCGACGACCATGACGGCGCGGCCGCCGGGGAGCAGGCGCGGGAGCCAGGTCAGCAGGAGCGCGTGCAGCGCCTCCTTGCCGATCCGGATCGGCGGGTTCGACCAGATCTCGTCGAACGTGTAGTCGGTGGGCACCTGTTCGGGCGTGCACGCGACGACCCGGCTGTCGACGCCGAGCGCCCGCGCGTTGTCGTTCATCAGCCTCACCGCCCGCTCGTTGACGTCGACGCCGATCACCGAGGCGAGCGGCACCTGCCTGGCGATGGTGAGGCCGATCGCGCCGTAGCCGCACCCGAGGTCGAGGAAGCGGCCCTGCACCGGCGGCTCGGTCTCCTTGAAGAGCACCGACGTGCCGATGTCGAGCCGGCCCTTGGCGAAGACCCCGCTGCCGCTCTCCATGACCAGGTCCTGGTCCCATGCCTCGAACGCGACCCGCTGTCGCTCGAACGGCACCGACGGGTCCGCGGTGAAGTAGTGCTCGTCCTGCTCACTCATGGCAGTTGTCCTTCACGAGGGCGTCGGGGTCGCGGCGCGCACGGGCCTTCTCGGCCTGCAGCGCCAGCTGGGCGGCCGGCGGGTAGCCGACCTCCTCGAGGGTCAGTCCGTGCGCAGCGACGACGGCCACCGCCGCGTCGCGCTTCGCGTTCACCAGTACGTCGTGTGCCCACTGCGGGGACTTCCGCCCATCGCCGACGGCCAGCATGCAGCCGACGAGCGCCCGCACCATCGAGTGGCAGAAGGCGTCGGCGCGGACGGTGGCGACCGCCCGCTCCTCGGCGTCGCGGTACCAGTGGAAGTCGAGCAGCGTACGGATCGTCGTCGCCCCCTCGCGCTTCTTGCAGAACGCCGCGAAGTCCTTCAGGCCGATCAGCATGCGGCTCGCCTCGTTCATGGTGTCGAGGTCGAGCGGGGCGCGCCAGTGCAGGACGTGGTTGCGGGTCAGCGGGTCCTGCACCTGGGGCAGGTCGGCGACGCGGTAGGCGTAGCGGCGCCAGACGGCCGAGAAGCGCGCGTCGAAACCCTCCGGCGCCTCGGTGACGTCGTGGATCCGGACATCAGCGGGCAGGATGCCGTTGAGCCGCCGGTGCAGCGAGGCGATCGGGGTGGCCGCAGCCCGCCCGGCCGTCGCCTCGACGACATCGGCATCGACGTCGAGGTGGACCACCTGGCCGCGCGCGTGGACGCCGGTGTCGGTGCGGCCGGCACAGACGACCTGGACCTCGGGCAGGCGCAGCGCGGTCGCGAGCGCGGCCTCGAGCTCTCCCTGCACGGTGCGCAGGGCAGGCTGGCGCGCCCAGCCCTTGAAGCCGCCCCCGTCGTAGGCGAGGTCCATCCGAATCCGCACGCGCGCATCCTCCCATCCGGCCTGTGGAGGGAGCGACCCGGACCGGGGTGTGCTGTCAGTGGCCGGTGCCAGCGTGGGAACGCCGGGTCACGGGGGCCCGGCAGGAAGGATGGGCCCGATGACCACGAAGACCGACGTCGACCCGATGCTGGCCAAGGTGCGCAAGCTCCTGGCGAAGGCGGCCGACCCCGCGACGACGCCCGAGGAGGCGGAGTCCTACACCGCGAAGGCGGCAGCGCTGGTGGCGGCGTACGGGATCGACCAGGCACTGCTGGCCCAGACGGACCCGGGCGCAGATCCGCTCGGCGACCGCGTGGTGCCGCTCGATGCGCCGTACGCCGCCGACAAGGGCGATCTGCTGTCGGTGATCGCCCACGAGCTGCGGTGCCGCGCCGTGCGTCGGATCGAGCGGCGTGCCGAGGGCACGGAGATCACCCTCCACCTCTTCGGCCACGCCAGCGACCTCGACCGCGTCGAGGTGCTCTTCACCTCCCTGCTGCTCCAGGCGACGCGCGACCTGACCCGCACACCGGTCCCCCGCGACCAGCACGCTGCGGCGTTCCGGCGCTCGTGGCTGGCCGGCTTCTCCGCTGCCATCGGGCAGCGCCTGTCGGACGCGGAGCGCCGTGCCGCCACGGAGGCGGCACCACGGTTCGCCGCGGCGGGCAGCTCGGCGGCGCTCGTCCTGGCCAGCCGCACCGAGCTCGTCGAGGCAGCGATGCACGACGCCTACCCGCGTCTGCGCACGGCACGGCCACGGAGCCTCTCCGGCAGCGGCGGCCGCCACGGCTGGGACGCGGGCCAGCGCGCCGATCTCGGTGAGCGCTCACGCCTCGCACGCGGCACACGCGGCATACTGCCTGCGTGACTCGTCTCGGGGCCCTTGTCGTGGCGGCTGCCCTGCTCGCCACCGGAGCGTGCGGACCCGCCAGCGACAGCGCCCTGGGCCGGCGCCCGACGGCGTACCCCGCAGCCGGGAGCCAGGCCACCGGCACCTCCGTCGAGGGTCAGCTGATCGCCCGTGCCTCGCGGGCGGTCGAGGCCGCGCTGACCTACGACCACACCACCTACGCGGCGGACACCAGGGCCGCCGAGGCGCTGATGACGCCGGCCTTCGCAGCGTCGTGGGGCCACGTCGCCGCTCGGCTGCGCCCCCGCAGCGACGTGCGGCACGCGCGTGCCACGGCCCGGGTCGTCGACGCCGGCGTGACGGGGGCGACGAGCCGGGCGGCCCAGGTCCTCCTGCTCGTCGACCGGAGTGTCACCAGCAACGCAGGCACCCAGACCTCGGGCGGATACGCCGTGGCGACGCTCCGCCACGGCCGCGCGGGCTGGCTGCTGGCCGGGCTCGGGCTCACCCCGCCGAAGCGGCAGGTTCTCGAGCAGCGACCCGTGCCGGCCACGGTCCTGGCTGCGGCGACGGCGGTAGCCGACGCGTACGCCGATCTGGACAGCGCGCATCCCCGCGCCGACATCGCCCGCCTGTTGTCGCTGACCTCGGGGGCCTTCCACCACGACTACCAGCAGGCAGCTCCCGAGCTGGTACAGCGGACGGTGGCCGCTCGAGCCGTCCAGGAAGGCGAGGTCGTCTCGGCGGGCCTGTCGTCCCTCCGGGGCGGGCACGCACGCGTGGTCGCCGTCGTCACCACGGTGCTGCGCGTGCCCGGCCGGCGCGACGTGCACCGGCTGCTCCGCCTCGACCTCGACCTGGTCCGCACCCCGACCGCCTGGCTCGCCCGGGCCGTCCGGCTCGTCCCCGACGCGGGGCACTGACCCTTCCGGGTCGACAGCCTCGTCACCCGGCCGACCTGGTCCGGAGAAGCAGGAAGGCCCGCCATCCTCACGGATGACGGGCCCACCTGGTGCCTTACGGCTGGCTCACTTGCCAGCCTCGGTGAAGCCGGCGGCCTCAGCGTTCTCGGCGGTGTCGAACCACACCTCGGCGATGGTCGCGTCGTACCACTGACCACCCTCCTGGTGGAACTTCATGGAGTCGCGGTTGCCCTTGATGGTGTAACCCTCCGGAGCGGAGCCGTCCTCGAGCGGGAGCGCGGCACCGGCCGGCAGCTCGACGACGGTCTCGACCTCGGCGGCCTCGTCGGCGGCGGGGGCCTCAGCGGCCTCCTCGACGACCTCGGCAGCGGGGGCCTCCTCGGCGGCCGGGGCAGCCGGAGCGGCCTTCGGCGCCTGCGGCGTGAACTGCTCGGTCACCAGCTCGATGATCGCCATGGGGGCGTTGTCGCCCTTGCGCGGACCGATCTTGGTGATGCGGGTGTAGCCACCGGGGCGCTCCGCCATGAGCGGGGCGATCTCGGTGAAGAGGACGTGCACGACGGACTTGTCGCGGATGGTCTTGAGGACCTCGCGGCGGTTGTGCAGGTCGCCCTTCTTGGCCTTGGTGATCAGCTTCTCGGCGTGGGGGCGCAGGGTGCGCGCCTTGGCCTCGGTGGTGGTGATCCGGCCGTGCTCGAACAGGGCCGTGGCCAGGTTCGAGAGGATCAGGCGCTGGTGCGCGGGCGAGCCGCCGAGGCGGGCACCCTTCTTGGGAGCGGGCATTGCCATCTCTCTTTCTCTCGGGCCGTGTCAGGTACCCGGGTAGACCCGCGACCGGAGCGTCGCGGGGTTTTGATGAGGTCGGGGCGGCAGGCGCCGCCCCGACCGGAGTCACATCAGTACTGCTCGTCCTCGACGAACGAGTCGTCGTCGTCGTCGCCGTACGCCGCGAGGGCGGCAGCGGCGTCGAAGCCCGGCGCGCTGTCCTTGAGGGACAGGCCCATCTCGACGAGCTTGCCCTTGACCTCGTCGATCGACTTGGAACCGAAGTTCCGGATGTCGAGGAGGTCCTGCTCGGAACGGCCGATGAGCTCACCCACGGTGTGGATGCCCTCGCGCTTGAGGCAGTTGTAGGAGCGGACGGTGAGCTGCAGGTCCTCGACCGGGAGGGCGAGGTCGGCAGCCAGCTGCTCGTCGATCGGCGACGGGCCGATGTCGATGCCCTCGGCCTCGACGTTCAGCTCGCGGGCCAGACCGAAGAGCTCGACCAGCGTCTTGCCCGCCGAGGCGAGGGCGTCACGCGGGGCGATGGACGGCTTGGTCTCGACGTCGATGATCAGCTTGTCGAAGTCGGTGCGCTGCTCGACTCGCGTCGCCTCGACCTTGTAGCTGACCTTGAGGACGGGCGAGTAGATCGAGTCGACCGGCATGCGGCCGATCTCGTTGTCGCCACCCTTGTTCTGGACGGCCGAGACGTAGCCACGGCCGCGCTCGACGACGAGCTCCATCTCCAGCGAGCCCTTGTCGGACAGCGTGGCGATCTTGAGCTCGGGGTTGTGGACCTCGACACCGGCCGGCGGCTGGATGTCGGCGGCGGTCACGTCACCGGCACCCGACTTGCGCAGGTACATGGTGACCGGCTCGTCGTTCTCCGAGGAGACGACCAGGCCCTTGAGGTTCAGGATGATCTCGGTGACATCCTCCTTCACGCCCTCGATGGTCGAGAACTCGTGCAGGACGGAGTCGATCTTGATGCTCGTGACCGAGGCGCCCGGGATGCTCGAGAGCAGGGTGCGACGGAGCGAGTTGCCGAGGGTGTAGCCGAAGCCGGGCTCCAGCGGCTCGATGACGAACCGCGAGCGGAACTCGTCGACGACCTCTTCGGACAGGGTGGGGCGCTGTGCGATGAGCACTGATTCTTTCCTTCCCGGGCCCGACCGATATTTGACGGACCCGAACTTCGAGGATGAGGAAGTTGAAGTTGCGGAGCGATGTTCCCGGGCCCGCCGGAGCGGGCCCGGGAACGAAGAATCACTTCTTCGAGTAGTACTCGACGATCAGCTGCTCCTGGACGGGCAGGTCGATCTGCGCCCGAACCGGAAGCTGGTGCACGAGGATCCGCATGCGGCCCGGGATGGCCTCGAGCCACGCCGGGACGATGCGCTCGCCGTGGGTCTCACGCGCGACGATGAACGGGGTCATCTCGAGCGACTTCTCGCGGACGTCGATGACGTCGTACTGCGAGACCTGGAACGACGGGATGTTGACCTTCTTGCCGTTCACGAGGAAGTGACCGTGGACGACGAGCTGGCGGGCGTGCTTGCGGGTGCGGGCGAAGCCGGCGCGGTACACGACGTTGTCGAGGCGGGCCTCGAGCAGCTGGAGGAGGTTCTCACCGGTCTTGCCGGAGCGACGCGACGCCTCGACGTAGTACTTGTGGAACTGCTTCTCCAGGACGCCGTAGGTGAAGCGGGCCTTCTGCTTCTCGCGAAGCTGGAGGAGGAACTCGCTCTCCTTGACGCGGCCGCGGCCGTGCTGGCCCGGCGGGTAGGGACGCTTCTCGAACGCAGCGTCGCCGCCAACGAGGTCGACACCGAGACGGCGCGACTTCTTGGTCATGGGGCCGGTGTAACGGGCCATATCTCAAAGTCTCCTAAAGTCTCGGGTGATCAGACGCGACGGCGCTTGGGCGGGCGGCAACCGTTGTGCGGGGCCGGCGTGACGTCCTGGATGGTGCCGACCTCGAGGCCGATGGCACCGAGCGAACGGATGGCGGTCTCACGACCGGAACCCGGGCCCTTGACGAACACGTCGATCTTCTTCATGCCGTGCTCCATGGCACGGCGGCCGGCGGCCTCGGCGGCCATCTGCGCGGCGAACGGCGTGGACTTGCGCGAGCCCTTGAAGCCGACGGTGCCGGCAGAGGCCCACGAGATCACGGCACCGGTGGGGTCCGTGATGGTGACGATGGTGTTGTTGAACGTGCTCTTGATGTGGGCTTCGCCCTGAGCGACGTTCTTCTTCTCCTTGCGGCGGATCTTGGTCTTCGCCGCAGCCTGTCGGCTCTTGGGAGGCATTCAGAATCTCCTGAGGTGGCTGGTCTGTGAGTTCGAGGAAGTCAGAAGGACCGGAAGGTCACTTCTTCTTCTTGCCGGCGACGGTGCGCTTCGGGCCCTTGCGGGTACGAGCGTTGGTCTTGGTGCGCTGACCGTGGACCGGGAGGCCCATGCGGTGGCGGCGACCCTGGTAGCTGCCGATCTCGATCTTGCGGCGGATGTCGGCGGCGACCTCACGACGGAGGTCACCCTCGATCTTGAGGCCGGCGGCCTCGATCGCGTCGCGGAGCTTGACCAGCTCCTCGTCACCCAGCTCGTGAACGCGGAGCGACGGGTTCACGCCCGTGGTCTCCAGGAGCTGAGCGGCGGTGGTACGGCCGATGCCGTAGATGTAGGTGAGCGCGATCTCGATGCGCTTGTCACGCGGGAGATCCACACCAACGAGGCGTGCCATGAATGGCGGTCCCTTCGGTAGTTCACAGAGGTGTCTGGTCGTGTCGCGTCCCGGGTGGGTACCCAGGCTCCGGCCTCTGCTCCGGAGGTGGCTTCACGCCGTACGGCGCTAGCGACTCGATTGAGTGGTGGTGCTGTGTTGCTGGTTGCGAGGGAGGCGGGACCGAGGGCCCCGGGCCTCAGCCCTGGCGCTGCTTGTGGCGCGGGTTCTCGCAGATCACCATGACGCGGCCGTGGCGACGGATCACCTTGCACTTGTCACAGATCGGCTTGACGGAGGGGTTGACCTTCATGTCAGCCCTTTCTAGCTAGTTCGGCTGTGTCACTTGTAGCGGTAGACGATGCGACCCCGGGTGAGGTCGTAGGGAGAGAGCTCCACCACCACGCGGTCCTCGGGGAGGATGCGGATGTAGTGCTGGCGCATCTTGCCGCTGATGTGGGCGAGCACCTTGTGACCGTTGCTCAGCTCCACCCGGAACATCGCGTTGGGCAGTGCTTCAGTGATCGTGCCCTCGAGCTCGATCACGCCTTCCTTCTTCGGCATGCCATCCCATCTTGTTGCTGCTTCTACCGGTGGCCCGGGAACCTCTCGCCGTCGGGACGAGTGGACCTCGTGTGTCGTCTGTGGCGCTCATTTCCCCGGGCGCGTGCGAGCCACCGAGAACGGTGGAGGCGTTGCGATCCGGGCAGCCGCGAGGCACCACGAAACAGACCCACGTTGGGCCGACGGACCAGTCTAGCCACGGCGTGGCGCGTTGACCTAATCCGATCTAGTCCCGCCGGGCGCCGTGCCCCTCATCGACCAGCTCGCTCGCGAGCAGGCGCAGGGTCTCCTCGCGCGCCGGCGCCGCATCGCGCGGCGTCCCCTTCAGGGCGCCTGCGACCGGGTGCACCATGACCTCGTCCACGCCGTACGTCGCCGCCAGCTCGCGCACCTGGGCGGCTGCGGACGCCGGGTCACCGACCACCCAGCGCCGCAGCATCGCCGACGCGAGACCCCGCTGCTCCTCCGGGATTCCGAACAGCTCGGCGTCCTCCACCAGGCGCTGGGGGAAGAGCTCTGCGCCGTGCATCAGGGCCAGCATCGACTGCTGGTTCGGCAGCGCCAGCCGCTCCGCCTCGGCAGCCGTCGCCGCGACGACCGCGTTGACGGTCAGGAACGTCTGCGGCTCGGGGTGCTCAGCACTCGGCCGGTACGCCGAGCGGTAGAGGGCAAGCGCCTCGGCCGTCCCCTTCCCCGCGAAGTGATGGGCGAAGACGTAGGGAAGACCGCGCTCCGCCGCGAGCCGTGCCGAGTAGTCGGAGGAACCCAGCAGCCAGGCCGTGGGCACGGACCGAGCGGCGGGCGTCGCCCGGAGACCGTGGCGGCGGCTGCCGAGCTGGGCCTCCACGCCGTCGGGCTCGAGCAGCATCCGCACCTCGTCGACGTACTCGGGAAAGCGGGCGACCGGGTCCTCCTCGGTCGGCCCGGCTCCCCCGCGCAGCACGTAACGGGTCAGCGGGTCCGTGCCGGGTGCGCGACCGATGCCGAGGTCGATGCGCCCGGGGTGTGCCGCCTCGAGCAGGGCGAACTGCTCCGCCACGACGTACGGCGCGTGGTTGGGCAGCATCACCCCGCCAGAGCCGACACGGATCCGCGAGGTGGCTGCCGCCAGCATCGCGATCAGCACGGGCGGGTTGGTCGCCGCGACACCGGGCATGTTGTGGTGCTCGGCCACCCAGTAGCGACGCAGGCCGAGCTCGTCGGCCACGCGGGCGAGCCGGCGCGAGGCCGCGAGGGCGTCGCCGGTGGACTGGTCCGAGCGGACGGGGACGAGGTCGAGGACCGAGAGCGCGGGAGTCACGAGGTGCTCAACCCCGCCGACACCGTCGGTGTTCCGTCAGGAGAGTCCGCCGAAGGGGACCCCGAGCTCGGCGAGCCGGGCCTCTCCCCCGTCGAGCGCCGTCAGCACCCAGGCGCCACCCGCGGTCATCGCGACGGTGTGCTCGAAGTGTGCGGCCCAGGAGCCGTCCTGCGACGCGATGGTCCACTCGTCGTCGTAGGTCTTCCAGCGGTGCGAGCCGAGCGTGACCATCGGCTCGATGGCGAGCGCGAGGCCACGCTCCACCTTCGGGCCGCGACCGGCGCGGCCGTAGTTGGGGACGTCAGGGGCCATGTGCAGCTGTGACCCGATGCCGTGACCGGTGAAGTCCTCGAGGATGCCCCAGGAGCCGCCGGTCGGGTGCGCCTGGCTTCGCAGGTAACCCTCGACGGCGGCGGAGACGTCGGTGACGCGGCCGCCGAGACGCAGGGCCGCGATGCCGGCCCACAGCGACTCCTCGGTCACCCGCAGCAGCTCGCGCACGTCACCGCCCACCGCGGCGTCCCCGCCCACGGGGACCGTGATCGCGGAGTCGCCGTGCCAGCCCTCGACGATGGCGCCGCAGTCGATGGAGACGATGTCGCCCTCGACGAGCACCCGCTCGTTGGGGATCCCGTGCACGATCTCGTCGTTGACCGAGGCACAGATCGTCGCCGGGAACGGCGGGTGGCTGTACCCCTTGAACGACGGGATGCCGCCGCCCGAGCGGATGGTGTCCTCCGCGATCGCGTCGAGCTGGAGCGTGGTGACGCCCGGCTTGACCGCCGCGCGCACTGCCTCGAGCGCCTGCCCCGTCAGGAGGCCGGCCTTCCGCATGACACGGAGCTGCTCGGGGCTCTTGATCTCGACGGCGCGACCGCGGAGGCTCACGTCAGCCTCGCAGGGAGTCGACGACGGCGGCGATGCGCGCCGCGACCTCGTCGATGGTGCCGATGCCGTCGACCTCGTGCAGGATGCCGCGCTCCTGGTAGAGCGGCACCAGCGCGGCGGTCTCGGCGTCGTAGACGTCCTGGCGGTGGCGGATGACCTCTTCGGTGTCATCGGCACGACCGCTGGTCTCGGCGCGCTTGATCATGCGCTGCACGAGCTCCTCACGGTCCTCGACCACGAGCGAGATGACGCCGTCGAGCTTGGTGCCCATCGAGGCCAGGATGTCGTCGAGCTCGGCGACCTGGTCCGCCGTCCGCGGGTAGCCGTCGAGGACGAACGCCTGCGCGTCGGGCTGGGCGAGACGGTCACGGACCATGCCGTTGGTGACCTCGTCCGGGACGTACTGGCCCTTGTCCATGTAGGAGCGGGCGAGCTGACCGAGCTCGGTGTTGTTGGCCAGGTTCTCGCGGAACATGTCGCCCGTCGAGATGTGCGCACCACCGATGCTCTTGGCGAGGTCGACGGCCTGGGTGCCCTTGCCCGCACCCGGCGGGCCCATGATGAGAAGTCGCATCAGCGGAGGAATCCTTCGTAGTTGCGCTGCTGGAGCTGGCTCTCGATCTGCTTCACCGTGTCGAGCGCGACACCGACCATGATGAGGATCGAGGTGCCGCCGAACGGGAACTTCTGGCTGGCGTGCAGCACTGCGAAGGCGATCAGCGGGATCAGCGAGATCAGACCGAGGTAGAGAGCTCCCGGCAGCGTGATCCGGGACAGGACGTACGCGAGGTAGTCCTCGGTCGGCTTGCCCGCCCGGATCCCGGGGATGAAGCCGCCGTACTTCTTCATGTTGTCCGCGACCTCAGCAGGGTTGAACGTGATCGAGACGTAGAAGTAGGTGAAGAAGATGATGAGGCCGAAGTAGAGGGCCATGTAGAGCGGGTGGTCACCACCGACGAGGTAGTCGTTGAGCCAGGTGACCCACTTCGCCTGGTCGGTCTTGCCCTGGTTGAACTGCACGGCCATCGCCGGCAGGTAGAGCAGCGAGCTGGCGAAGATGACGGGGATGATGCCGGCCTGGTTGACCTTCAGCGGGATGTAGGTCGAGCTGCCGCCGAACATCTTGCGGCCGACCATGCGGCGGGCGTACTGCACCGGGATGCGGCGCTGCGCCTGCTCGATGAAGATGACGCCGGCGACGATGACGAGACCGATCGCCATGACGATCGCGAACGTCGCCCAGCCCTTCGACTGCTTCACGCCCCAGAGCGCGCCCGGGAAGGTCGCGACGACCTGGGTGAAGATCAGGATCGACATGCCGTTGCCGATGCCGCGGTCGGTGATGAGCTCGCCCAGCCACATGATCACGGCCGTGCCGGCAGTCATCGTGACGACCATGACCAGGAAGACCTGGATGCTGTCGTTGTTGTAGAGCAGGTCGTTGCTGCAGCCCTGGAGGAGCTGCTTCGAGCGCGCGAGCGCGACGATGCCGGTGGCCTGCAGCAGCGCGAGCGCCAGCGTGAGGTACCGGGTGTACTGGGTGATCTTCTGCTGGCCGGCCTGGCCCTCGTTCTTGAGGGCCTCCAGGCGCGGGATCACGACCACGAGAAGCTGCAGGATGATGCTCGCCGTGATGTACGGCATGATCCCGAGCGCGAAGATGGTCAGCTGCAGCAGCGCGCCACCCGAGAACAGGTTGATCAGGTTGTAGACGCTGTTGTCCTTGATGTCGTTGAGGCAACCCTCGACATTCGCGACGTTGACGCCCGGCGCGGGGATCTGCGATCCCAGGCGGAAGAGGACGATGACGAAGAGCACGAACAGCAACTTGCGTCGCAGGTCCGGCGTCCGGAAGGCGTTGGCGAACGCGCCCAGCACGGTGATCCTCTTCTCAGTTGCAGCAGACAGTGGGGAGACACGTGCCCGGCGGCCCTTCCGCTTCGAAGCGGGGCCGGCACGGGCTCGGGAAGCCTAACAGGCAGGGGTGTGACCCAAACCGCGCGAGGGGCGCCGGACGAATCCGGAGCCCCTCGCGGTGGTTGCTTGACCTGGTCAGGCGACGGTGACGGAACCGCCGGCAGCCTCGATCTTCTCCTTGGCAGAGCCGGAGAAGGCGTCAGCGGTGACCTGGACGGCGACGGTGATGTCACCGGAGCCCAGGACCTTGACCGGGTGGCCGTCACGAACCGCGCCCTTGGCGACGAGGTCGGCAACGGTGACCGCGCCGCCCTCGGGGAAGAGCTCGGAGATCCGGTCCAGGTTCACGACCTGGAAGACCACCTTGAACGGGTTCTTGAAGCCCTTGAGCTTCGGCAGACGCATGTGGATCGGCATCTGGCCACCCTCGAAGGCAACCGGAACCTGGTAACGCGCCTTGGTGCCCTTGGTACCACGACCGGCGGTCTTACCCTTGGAGCCCTCACCACGACCAACACGGGTCTTGGCGGTCTTGGCTCCCGGGGCGGGACGCAGGTGGTGCAGCTTCAGAGCGGCCATGTCAGTTGACCTCCTCGACCGTCACGAGGTGACGGACCGTGTTGACCATGCCCCGGATCTCCGGGCGGTCTTCCTTGACGACCACGTCGCCGATCCGCTTGAGACCCAGCGTGCGCAGGGTCTCGCGCTGGTTCTGCTTCAGACCGACCTTGCCGCGGAGCTGAGTCACCTTGAGCTGGGCCATCAGGAAGACACCTCCGCACGGGCCTTGAGCAGAGCGGCCGGGGCAACGTGCTCGACCGGGAGGCCGCGACGGCTGGCAACAGCCTCCGGCTCCTCGAGCATCTTGAGCGCCTCGACCGTCGCGTGGACGATGTTGATCTGGTTGGACGAACCGAGCGACTTGCTCAGGACGTCGTGAATGCCGGCGCACTCGAGCACGGCGCGAACCGGACCACCCGCGATGACACCGGTACCCGGAGCGGCCGGACGGAGCAGGACGACGCCCGCAGCCTTCTCGCCCTGGACCGGGTGGGGGATGGTGCCCTGGATGCGGGGGACCTTGAAGAAGTGCTTCTTGGCCTCCTCAACACCCTTGGCGATGGCGGCCGGCACCTCCTTCGCCTTGCCGTAGCCGACGCCGACCATGCCTTCGCCGTCACCGACGATCACGAGGGCGGTGAAGCTGAAGCGACGACCACCCTTCACGACCTTGGCGACACGGTTGATCGCGACGACACGCTCGATGTAGGCGGTCTTGTCGGCGTTCTGGTCACCGCGACGACCGTCGCGGCCTCCACGACCGCCCGACTGGCGCTCGCCACCGGCGCGCTGACCGCGCTGCTGGGCTCCGCTCATCAGACTTTCCTCTTCTCTC
Source organism: Nocardioides jiangxiensis (assembly GCF_030580915.1). NCBI lineage: Bacteria > Bacillati > Actinomycetota > Actinomycetes > Propionibacteriales > Nocardioidaceae > Nocardioides > Nocardioides jiangxiensis. The sequence goes on along the minus strand of NZ_JAUQTA010000001.1, from coordinate 2,042,244 downwards.
TCTGTCGCAATCAGAAGGTCAGACCGGCCTCGCGGGCGGAGTCCGCCAGCGCAGCGATGCGACCGTGGTACTTGTTACCGGCACGGTCGAAGACGACCGCCTCGATGCCCGCAGCCTTGGCGCGCTCGGCGACGAGCTCGCCGACCTTCTTCGCCTTGGCAGTCTTGTCGCCCTCGAAGGCACGAACGTCCTTCTCCATGGTCGACGCGTACGCGAGCGTCTTGCCGACGAGGTCGTTGACGACCTGGACGGAAAGGTGCTTGGCCGACTTCGTGACGACCAGGCGCGGACGCTCGTCCGTACCGGAGATCTTCTTGCGGCCACGAACCTGACGCTTGAGGCGCGAACGCACTCGAGCGGAGGTGTGCTTGTTGTTCTTGAGCGAGATCGCCATGGTCACTTACCAGCCTTTCCGACCTTGCGACGGATGTGCTCGCCGGCGTAGCGGACGCCCTTGCCCTTGTAGGGCTCCGGCTTCCGCAGCTTGCGAATGTTGGCAGCGACCTCACCGACGAGCTGCTTGTCGATGCCCAGGACGGCCAGCTTGACCGGACCGTCCGTGGTGAAGGTGATGCCCTCGGGGGCGTCGAAGGTGATCGAGTGCGAGTAGCCGAGCTGGAACTCGAGCTGCGTCGGGCCCTTCGGCAGGACGCGGTAACCCACGCCGACGATCTCGAGCTTCTTCTCGTAGCCCTCGGTGACGCCGGTGACCATGTTGCTGATCAGGGTCCGGGTCAGGCCGTGGTACGACTTCGCCTGACGGCTGTCGTCCGGGCGGATGACGTCCAGGACGCCCTCGTTCTTCTCGACCGTGATCGGCGCGACGACGTTGTGGGACAGGGTGCCCTTGGGACCCTTGACGGTCACGAGGTCGCCCTCGATGGTCACGTCCACGTTCGCCGGGACCGTGATCGGGAGCTTGCCAATGCGCGACATGCTTCTTCTTCCTCTCTCGGTCTCAGATCACCAGACGTAGGCGAGGACTTCGCCGCCCACGCCCTTCTGGTTCGCCTGGCGGTCGGTGAGCAGGCCCTGCGACGTCGAGATGATCGCGACGCCGAGACCGCCGAGCACCTTCGGGAGACCCGTGTGCTTGGCGTAGACCCGGAGGCCCGGCTTGCTGATGCGGCGGACGCCAGCGATGGAACGCTCGCGGCTGCGGCCGTACTTGAGGGTGATGGTCAGCGTCTTGCCGACGGCCGGCTGGCCGTCCGCGTCGACGTTGTCGGCAACCTCGTACGACGTGATGTAGCCCTCCTGCTTGAGGATGTCGGCGACACCCTGCTTCAGCTTGGAGTACGGCATGGCGACCGTGTCGTGGTACGCCTGGTTGGCGTTGCGCAGACGCGTGAGCATGTCTGCGATCGGGTCAGTCATCGTCATGATGCGTGTTCTCTCTCTGCTGCGGTTTCCGCGCGCTCAGCGGCGTACGGACCTTCAGCGATAGGTGGAAATCCGGGACCTGGTCACCAGGAGGACTTGGTCACGCCGGGGAGCTCGCCACGGTGAGCCATCTCCCGCAGGCAGATACGGCACAGGCCGAACTTGCGGTAGACGGCCTTCGGGCGGCCGCAGCGCTGGCAGCGGGTGTAACCGCGGACAGCGAACTTCGGCTTGCGCGCAGCCTTGACCTTGAGCGAAGTCTTCGCCATGTCAGTTCTCCTTGAACGGGAAGCCGAGCTGCTTGAGCAGCGCGCGGCCCTGGTCGTCGGTGGTGGCCGTGGTCACGAGCGTGATGTCCATACCGCGCGACCGGTCGATCTTGTCCTGGTCGATCTCGTGGAACATGACCTGCTCCGTGAGACCGAAGGTGTAGTTGCCACGACCGTCGAACTGGTTCGGGTTCAGACCACGGAAGTCGCGGATACGCGGGAGGGCGAGCGCCAGGAGGCGGTCGAGGAACTCCCACATGCGGTCACCACGCAGGGTGACGTGCGCACCGATCGGCATGCCCTCACGCAGCTTGAACTGCGCGATGGACTTGCGGGCCTTGGTGATCTGCGGCTTCTGGCCCGTGATCGCGGTGAGGTCCTTGACCGCACCCTCGATCAGCTTCGAGTCCTTGGCAGCGTCGCCGACACCCATGTTGACGACGATCTTCGTCAGGCCGGGGACCAGCATGACGTTGGGAAGCTCGAACTCGGCCTTGAGGGCCGGCACGATCTCCTCGCGGTAGCGGGTCTTCAGGCGGGGCTGAATGGTCTCGGTCATCAGATCTCCTCCCCCGTCTTGCGGGAGATGCGCACGGAGCGCTCCACGGTGTACGAAGAGCCGTCGGCACGCTTCTTGGTGCCCTCGACCTTCTTGAAGCCGACGCGGGTGACGCCGTCACCCTCGACGAGCATGACGTTCGAGACGTGGATCGGGGCCTCGACGGTCACGATGCCCGACTCCTGGCCCTGGGCCATCGCCTTGACGTGCTTCTTGACCTGGTTGACACCCTCGACGACGACACGGTCGTCCTCGCGGAGGACGGACAGGACCTTGCCGGTCACGCCCTTGTCCTTGCCGGCGATGACCTTGACGGTGTCACCGGTCTTGATGTTGAAGCTAGCCATCACAGCACCTCCGGAGCCAGCGAGATGATCTTCATGAACTTCTTCTCGCGCAGCTCGCGGCCCACGGGGCCGAAGATGCGGGTACCACGGGGCTCACCGTCAGCCTTGAGGATGACAGCGGCGTTCTCGTCGAACTTGATGTAGGAACCGTCCGGACGACGGCGCTCCTTCACCGTGCGCACGACGACGGCCTTGACGACGTCACCCTTCTTGACGTTGCCACCGGGGATCGCGTCCTTCACGGTGGCGACGATGACGTCACCGATACCGGCGTAGCGTCGACCCGAGCCACCGAGAACACGGATGCAAAGGATCTCCTTGGCACCGGTGTTGTCGGCGACCTTGAGTCGCGACTCCTGCTGGATCATTGATTTCTCCTGGTTGTCGAGCTGGTTCTCGCCGCCTCAGCGGGCAACGAGCCTTGCCGAACTTGCTTTGGAATCTGGGTCGGCCCCCGGCCCCGGCATCACTGCCGGGACCGGCGGCCGCAGGTCACTTGGCCTTCTCGACGATCGAGACGAGGCGCCAACGCTTCGTGGCGGACAGCGGGCGCGTCTCCATGATGGTGACGCGGTCGCCGATGCCGCACTCGTTGTTCTCGTCGTGCGCCTTCAGCTTGATCGTGCGACGCATGACCTTGCCGTAGAGGGCGTGCTTCACGCGGTCCTCGACAGAGACGACGATGGTCTTGTCCATCTTGTCGCTGACGACGAGGCCCTCGCGGACCTTGCGGGCGTTGCGCGCCTCGGTGGTGGCGTTCTCGCTCATCAGGCCTCCTCAGCCGTCGCGCCCGGCGCCGTGCGAATACCGAGCTCACGCTCGCGCACGACGGTGTAGATCCGGGCGATGTCCTTCTTGACCGTGCGGAGACGGCCGTTGCTCTCCAGCTGGCCGGTGGCGGCCTGGAAGCGGAGGTTGAACAGCTCCTCCTTGGCCTCGCGGAGCTTGGCCTCGAGGTCCGTGTTGTTCAGCTCGTCGAGCTCGAAAGCGGTAGCCATCAGAACTCACCCGCCTCTCGCGAAATGAAACGGCACTTCATGGGGAGCTTGTGGATCGCGCGGCGCATCGCCTCGCGGGCCACGTCCTCCGGAACACCGGAGAGCTCGAACATGACACGGCCGGCCTTGACGTTGGCGACCCACCACTCCGGCGAACCCTTACCGGAACCCATGCGGGTCTCGGCCGGCTTCTTCGTGAGCGGACGGTCCGGGTAGATGTTGATCCACACCTTGCCGCCACGCTTGATGTGGCGGGTCATGGCGATACGCGCAGACTCGATCTGGCGGTTCGTCACGTAGTGCGGCTCGAGGGCCTGGATACCGAACTCGCCGAAGGCGAGCGAGGTACCGCCCTTGGCAACACCACGACGGTCCGGGTGGTGCTGCTTGCGGTGCTTGACACGACGCGGCATCAGCATGGCGTCAGCCCTCCTGACCGGTGGTAACAGCCTCGGCGGCCGGCGCCTCGACGGCGGCGGTGGCCTCGGCGGGAGCCTCGGCGCGGTCAGCACGCTGCGGACGGTCACCACGCGAACCACGGTTCGGACGGTCACCACCGCGCGCCGGACGGCCACCACGGCCGGGCGCACCGGCACGGGCCGCAGCCTGCGCCTCACGCTCGGCGCGGGTGCCCGCGACCTCGCCCTTGTAGATCCAGACCTTCACGCCGATGCGGCCGAAGGTCGTCTTGGCCTCGTAGAAGCCGTAGTCGATGTCGGCACGCAGCGTGTGCAGCGGAACCTGACCCTCGCGGTAGAACTCGGTGCGCGACATCTCGGCGCCGTTGAGGCGGCCGGAGCACTGGATCTTGACGCCCTTGGCGCCAGAACGCATCGAGGTCTGGATGGCCTTCTTCATCGCACGACGGAACTGCACGCGACCGGAGAGCTGCTCGGCAACGCCCTGGGCGACGAGCTGCGCCTCGATCTCGGGGTTCTTGACCTCGAGGATGTTCAGCTGGACCTGCTTGCCGGTCAGCTTCTCGAGCTCGCCGCGGATGCGGTCGGCCTCGGCGCCACGGCGACCGATGACGATGCCCGGGCGGGCCGTGTGGATGTCCACACGGACGCGGTCACGGGTGCGCTCGATCTCGACCTTGGCGATGCCGGCGCGGTCCATGCCCTTGGAGAGCAGCTTGCGGATCGCGACGTCCTCGCCGACGTACGACGAGTACAGCTTGTCGGCGTACCAACGCGACTTGTGGTCGGTCGAGATGCCGAGACGGAATCCGTTCGGGTGGATCTTCTGACCCATGCTCAGGCCTCCTTCGGCTGCACGACGAGCGTGATGTGCGAGGTGCGCTTGTTGATGCGCGTCGCGCGGCCCTGGGCACGCGGACGCCAGCGCTTCATCGTCGGACCCTCGTCGACGCGGGCAACGCTGACGAACAGGTCAGCAGCGTTCAGGCCCTCGGTGCTCTCGGCGTTCGCGATCGCGGACTCGAGGACCTTGTAGACGGTCTCAGCGGCAGCCTGCGGAGCGAACTGCAGCAGCGACAGGGCGTCGTCCACCGGAAGACCGCGGACCATGTCGACGACACGGCGGGCCTTCATCGGCGTGATGCGCTGGAAGCGGGCGACGGCGAACGCGCCCGGCTTGTCACCGAGGAGCGACTTGCGACGGTCGCTCGTGGCGGTACGAGCAGCGGCGGTCATCGACGCTTCCCCTTCCGGTCTTCCTTCACGTGACCCTTGTAGGTACGCGTCGGAGCGAACTCACCGAGCTTGTGACCGACCATGGAGTCGGAGACGAAGACCGGCACGTGCTTGCGACCGTCGTGCACCGCGATCGTGTGTCCGATGAAGGACGGCAGGATCATGGAACGGCGCGACCAGGTCTTGATGACGTTGTGGGTGCCCTTCTCGTTCTCGGCGTCCACCTTCTTGAGAAGGTGGCCGTCGACGAAGGGACCCTTCTTGAGACTGCGCGGCATTACTTGCGGCCCTTTCCGGACTTGCGGCGACGGATGATCTGGGAGTCGCTGGCCTTGCGCTTGCGCGTGCGGCCCTCGGGCTTGCCCCACGGGGAGACCGGGTGGCGACCACCGGAGGTCTTGCCCTCACCACCACCGTGCGGGTGGTCGACCGGGTTCATGACGACACCACGGACGGTCGGGCGGACGCCCTTCCAGCGCATGCGGCCGGCCTTGCCCCAGTTGATGTTCGACTGCTCGGCGTTGCCGACCTCGCCGATCGTGGCGCGGCAGCGGACGTCGACGTACCGCATCTCGCCGGAGGGCATGCGCAGCGTGGCGCGCGAACCCTCACGGGCGACGAGCTGCGCCGACATGCCGGCCGAGCGGGCGATCTTCGCGCCGCCACCGGGACGGAGCTCGATGCAGTGGATCGTCGTACCGACGGGGATGTTGCGCAGCGGCAGGTTGTTGCCCGGCTTGATGTCGGCGTTGACGCCGGCCTCGATCGGGGTGCCCTGCGTGACGCCCTTCGGCGCGATGATGTAGCGCTTCTCGCCGTCGGCGTAGTGCAGGAGCGCGATGCGCGCGGTGCGGTTGGGGTCGTACTCGATGTGAGCGACCTTGGCCGGCACGCCGTCCTTGTCGTAACGCTTGAAGTCGATGACGCGGTAGGCACGCTTGTGACCGCCACCGATGTGACGGGTCGTGATGCGGCCCTGGTTGTTACGGCCACCGGTCTTCGGGAGCGGACGCGTGAGCGACTTCTCCGGCGTCGAGCGAGTGATCTCGACGAAGTCGGCGACCGACGAGCCACGACGGCCCGGCGTAGTCGGCTTGTACTTGCGGATGCCCATCAGGCCTGACCTCCGAAGATGTCGATGGAGTGACCCTCGGCAAGGCTGACGATGGCGCGCTTGGTGTCCTTGCGCTTGCCGAGACCCGTGCGGGTACGGCGCGTCTTGCCGACACGGTTGATCGTGTTGACCGAGGTGACCTTGACGCCGAAGACCTTCTCGACGGCGATCTTGATCTCGGTCTTGTTCGCGTCCGGGTGCACCAGGAAGGTGTACTTGTTCGCGTCGAGGAGGGCGTAGCTCTTCTCGGACACGACCGGCGCGAGCAGGATGTCGCGGTGGTCCTTGTGCAGCGTGCTCATGCTCAGGCCTCCTTCGGGGCCACGAACGCGTCGTACGCGCCCTTGGTGAAGACCACGTCGTCGGACAGCAGAACGTCGTACGTGTTCAGCTGGTCGACGGCGATGATGTGGACGTTCGCCGCGTTGCGGAGGGACAGCCAGGTGAGGTTGTCACCACGCTCAAGGACCACGAGGAACTTCGTGCGGTCCGAGAGGCCGGCGAGCGAAGCGATGGCAGCCTTGGTCGACGGCTTCTCGCCGGAGACCAGGGAGTCGACCACGTGGATCCGGCCGTTGCGGGCGCGGTCCGACAGGGCGCCCTTGAGCGCGGCGGCCTTCATCTTCTTCGGGGTGCGCTGGTCGTAGTCACGCGGCTGCGGACCGTGGACGGTGCCACCACCGGCGAACTGCGGAGCGCGGGTCGAGCCCTGGCGGGCGCGACCGGTGCCCTTCTGCTTGTACGGCTTCTTGCCACCACCGCGGACCTCGCCGCGGGTCTTGGTCGCGTGCGTGCCCTGGCGGGCAGCAGCCTGCTGGGCGACGACGACCTGGTGGATCAGCGGGATGTTCGGCTCGACGTCGAAGATCTCGACGGGAAGCTCGACCTTGAGGGTGCTCACTTGGAGGCCTCCTTCTTCACGGCGGAGCGGAGAACCACGAGACCGCCCTTGGGGCCAGGAACGGCGCCCTTGAGGAGCACGAGGCCCTTCTCGGCGTCGATCGCGTGGACCGTGATGTTCTGCGTGGTCACGATGTCGCCACCCATGCGGCCGGCCATGCGGAGACCCTTGAAGACGCGACCCGGGGTCGCGCAGGCGCCGATGGAACCGGGCTTGCGGTGGTTGCGGTGGGCACCGTGCGAAGCGGAGACACCGGCAAAGCCGTGACGCTTCATGACACCGGCGAAGCCCTTGCCCTTGGAGGTGCCGGTCACGTCGAGGACGTCGCCAGCGGCGAAGGTCTCGACGGTCAGCTCCTGGCCGGCGGCGAAGGCGGCGGCGTCAGCGGTGCGGATCTCGACCACGTGGCGGCGGGGCGTCACGCCGGCCTTGGCGAACTGGCCGGCGACCGGCTTGCTCACCTTGCGGCCGTCGATCTCGCCGTAGCCGACCTGCACGGCGTTGTAGCCGTCGGTCTCGACCTTGCGGACCGCGGTGACGACGTTGGTCGCCGCGGAAACGACAGTCAGGGGGACGATCTTGTTGTTCTCGTCCCAGGTCTGCGTCATGCCGAGCTTGGTGCCCAGCAGACCCTTCACGTTGCGCTCGTAAGTCATCTCGATCTACCTCAGAGCTTGATCTCGATGTCGACGCCGGCAGGCAGGTCGAGACGCATGAGCGAGTCGACGGTCTTCGGCGTGGGGTCGATGATGTCGATGAGGCGCTTGTGGGTGCGCATCTCGAAGTGCTCGCGCGAGTCCTTGTACTTGTGCGGCGAGCGAATGACGCAGTAGACGTTCTTCTCGGTCGGCAGCGGCACCGGGCCGGCGACCTTCGCGCCCGTACGGGTCACGGTGTCAACGATCTTGCGCGCCGAGGTGTCGATCACCTCGTGGTCATAGGCCTTGAGCCTGATGCGGATCTTCTGTCCCGCCATAGGTCTCTCTCGTCCTTCGTGTCAGTGCCGGGCTCTCGCCGACACCTGCGTTCTGTGTCGAGATCGGCTCCGGGTGAAGCCGTCCCGCCTGTTGTTCCCCACCCCACTCGACCCCCGCGGTCGGGCGTGTCGCGCTATTGCTTCGCAACGAATCGCCGGCCCCGGGTAGGCCTCGTGGTGTTGTGCGGTGCGTCCGACGGTTTATCGGACTGGAATCGGGTCTCCTGGATCGGTGCGGCCACAGCACAACCACCGACTCGTCACAGGAGGAGCGATTCAGTAGTCAAGATGTGTGTCGCACCCCGGCAACCCGCCGGAGCAACCGGGCTATCTTGTCAGAGTTCCGGCGGCGCTCCAAATCGCTAGCGCACTCTCCCCCGACGTGCGGGGATATGGGGTTTGCATGGAGTGTCGCTTACGGTGCTGGACATGTTTGTTCACCGAGCAGTTCGCCGACTCGCCATCGTGGCGGCCGCACTGACGCTTCTCGCGCCACTGCAGCCCGCCGACGCAACGATCTGGGGCCCGGTCAACGCCCAGACCGAGTACAACTGGGGCAAGCCGATCTGGCAGGACGACTTCGTCGGCCCGGTCAAGAGCGTCTGGGGTCGCTCCAACACGACCCTGATCCGCAACCAGAACGGCATGCTGACGCTCAACACCGGCCGCAAGGGCTCGGTCACGGCGACGCTCCACCGCCCGGGGGCGACGACCGGACGGTGGGAGATCCGCCTCCGCTCGAAGCGCTACAGCACCAGCGCGACGAACTACACCGTGCGGACCGAGCTGATCCCGGCCGGCGACCGTGAGCAGCACTGCGGCGCCCGCAACATCGTGTTCGAGGGCTACAAGCTGGGCTCCCACACCGCCAACCTCAAGATCCGCAACCTGCCGGACCTGGAGTACACGGCGACGACCACGCGGCCGAACCTCGGCACCGACGTCTGGAACGTCTTCGCCGTCGAGGTGACCAGCAGCCGGATCACCTGGTACGTCAACGCCAAGGCGATCCGCACCGAGAAGCGACCCGCGGCCCTCTCCGGCGTTCCGTTCACCGTGCGCTTCCGCATGGCGGCCGTCCCCGGCAAGACGATGAACCAGAGCCGCATGCAGATGGACTGGCTGCGCCAGTACTCCCTCAACGGCGGCCGTGCCCCCGAGGCCGTGCCGGGCACGAACCTCGGGACCTACGCCAACGCCTGCTGACCACTGCGTACGACGACGGCCCGCTTCCCTCCCGGGAGGCGGGCCGTCGCTGTGTCGAGGACGGGTTCAGGCCTGCGTCGCCTGGGAGGGGATGGCGTAGGAGCCGGTGACGTGCGCGACCCGGGTCTTCGGGTCCGCCGCGGAGAACAGCCCGATGTCCATGACCGCCAGCCGGCGGCCCTTCTTGAGCAGGCGGACCTCGGCCAGGATGTCCCCCGGCTCACCGCGGGTGAGGAAGCTGATGCTCAGGTTCGCCGTCACCGCAGCAACCACCGGCCCGTAGTGGGCCATCACCGCGACCCACATCGCGAGGTCGGCCGCCGTGAACAGCGACGGGCCGGAGAGCGTGCCACCGGGACGCAGCATGCGCTGCTGGAACGGAAGGCGCACGACCAGACGACCCGGTTCGATCTCCTCGATGACGAACGGCGGCTCGTCGCGACCGGTGGCCAGGCGGATCACCTCGCCGATCTCCGCAGCGTCCATCACCAGGTCCACGTCAGGCCTCCGGTCGGGTGTAGCGGTAGGTCAGGTCGTCCGAGCCCCGGCCCTCGGCGAGGCCACGGCGCTCGAACTTCGTCACCGGGCGAGCCTCCCACCGCTCCCCCACCCCTCCTTCGAGGGTCGGCTCGGTCGCGAAGACCTCGAGCATGTGCTCGGTGTAGTCGGGCCAGTCCGTGGCCAGCCTCCACCGGCCGCCGGGGACCAGCCGCGATGCAGCCGTGCCGACGAAGGGCTGGTTGACCAGGCGGCGCTTGTGGTGGCGGGCCTTGTGCCACGGGTCCGGGAAGAGCGTCCACAGCTCGGTGATCGACCCGGGCGCGAAGAGCTCGGTGATCGACCAGGCGGCATCAACGGTGCACAGGCGCACGTTGGTCGACCCGGCCTCGTCGAGACGGCTCAGCGTGTCGGCCACGCCTGGCAGCCAGACCTCGAAGGCGACGATGTTGGCCTCGGGGTGGGCAGCGGCGTACTGCGCCACGTGCTCGCCGTTGCCCGAGCCGATCTCGACGTACAGCGGCGCCTCGCGACCGAACCAGTCGGCGTTGACGTCGATGGGTACGTCGATGTCGGTCACCCGGTCGGGCCCGATCACCCAGTCACCGGCGAGCCGCTCCCACGCGTCTGCCTGCTTCGCGGTGAACCGGCTGCCGCGCCGCGAGTAGGACAGCACGCCGCGCATCGGGCGGCCGTCCTCGCTGAGCTCGACACCGGGACGTGCCTCGGGCGAGGCGTTGCGACTGCGGGCGAGCTTCCCCTTGGTGTCGAAGGAGGCCGGCTTGTCGGCGGGGGCGGCAGGCGAGACGTCGTTCATGGCGCGCCGAGTCTAGGCGGGTGGCCGCCCGGGCCAGAAATGGCGAGGACCCCCGGCCTCCTTGCGGAGACCGGGGGTCCTCGGTGCTTCAGGTCGCGGGCGTGAACCCGCTCGGATCACTTGGTGATCTTGGTGACCCGGCCGGCGCCGACGGTGCGGCCACCCTCACGGATCGCGAAGCGGAGGCCCTCGTCCATGGCGATGGGCTGGATGAGCTCGACGGCCATCTCGGTGTTGTCACCCGGCATGACCATCTCGGTGCCCTCGGGGAGCGTCACAACGCCGGTCACGTCAGTCGTACGGAAGTAGAACTGCGGACGGTAGTTGTTGAAGAACGGCGTGTGGCGGCCGCCCTCCTCCTTCGAGAGGATGTAGACCGAGGCCTCGAAGTTGGTGTGCGGGGTCGTGGTGCCCGGCTTGATGACAACCATGCCGCGCTCGACGTCCTCGCGCTTCGTGCCACGGAGCAGGAGGCCGACGTTCTCGCCAGCCTGGCCCTCGTCGAGGAGCTTGCGGAACATCTCGACGCCGGTGACGGTCGACTTCTGCGAGGTCTCGCGGATGCCGACGATCTCGACCTCCTCGCCGACCTTGACGATGCCGCGCTCGATACGACCGGTGATGACGGTGCCACGACCGGTGATCGTGAAGACGTCCTCGACCGGCATGAGGAACGGCTTGTCCGTCTCACGCTCGGGCTGCGGGATGTACTCGTCGACGGCCTTCATGAGCTCGAGGACGGACTCGCCCCACTTGGCGTCGCCGTTGAGGGCCGGGAAGGCCGCAACGCGCACGACCGGGATGTCGTCGCCCGGGAACTCGTACTCGGAGAGGAGCTCGCGCACCTCCATCTCGACGAGCTCGATGAGCTCCTCGTCGTCGACCATGTCGCACTTGTTGAGCGCGACGACGAGCGCCGGAACGCCGACCTGGCGGGCCAGGAGGACGTGCTCGCGGGTCTGCGGCATCGGGCCGTCGGTGGCGGCGACCACGAGGATCGCGCCGTCCATCTGGGCCGCACCGGTGATCATGTTCTTGATGTAGTCCGCGTGACCCGGGCAGTCAACGTGCGCGTAGTGACGCGCGTCGGTCTGGTACTCGACGTGCGCGATCGAGATCGTGATACCGCGCTGGCGCTCCTCCGGAGCCTTGTCGATCTCGTCGAACGGCGTGAACGGGTTCAGGTCCGGGTACGCGTCGTGCAGCACCTTGGTGATCGCCGCGGTAAGGGTCGTCTTACCGTGGTCGATGTGACCGATCGTGCCGATGTTGACGTGCGGCTTCGTCCGCTCGAACTTCGCCTTAGCCACTGGGGCTCCTCCTGGGTGTGTTTGTTACTTGACTCGTTGAATGGTGCAGTGCCGAAGTACCGGGCGATTACTCGCCGCGGACCTTCTTGATGATCTCGTCGGCGACGTTCGTGGGAACCTCGGCGTACGAGTCGAACTCCATCGAGTACGAGGCCTGACCCGAGGTCTTCGACCGAAGGTCACCAACGTACCCGAACATCTCGGACAGCGGCACAAGGGCGGACACGACGAGGTCGCCGTGACGGTCCTCCTGCGCGCGGATCTGGCCACGGCGGGAGTTGATGTCGCCGATCACGGTACCGAGGTAGTCCTCGGGGGTCGTGACCTCGACGGCGAACATCGGCTCCAGCAGGACCGGCTTGGCCATGCGGGCGGCCTCCTTGAAGGCCTGGGCGCCGGCGATCTTGAACGCGAGCTCCGAGGAGTCGACGTCGTGGTAGGCACCATCGGTCAGGGTGACCTTGATGTCCACCATCGGGTAGCCGGCCAGGATGCCGAACTGCATCGCGTCCTGGGCACCGGCGTCGACCGACGGGATGTACTCGCGCGGAACGCGACCACCGGTGACGGTGTTCACGAACTCGTAGCCGGCACCGAGGCCCGTCTCCGGGTTGATGTTCGGCTCGACGTCGATGAGCACCTTGGCGAACTGACCCGTACCACCGGTCTGCTTCTTGTGCGTGTACGAGTGGCCGCGGACGGTGCCACGGATGGTCTCGCGGTACGCGACCTGCGGCTTGCCGACGGTCGCCTCGACCTTGAACTCGCGCTTCATGCGGTCGACGAGGATGTCGAGGTGGAGCTCGCCCATGCCGGCGATGATGGTCTGGCCGGTCTCCTCGTCGGTCTTGACGACGAAGGTCGGGTCCTCCTCGGAGAGGCGCTGGATGGCGACACCCAGCTTCTCCTGGTCGGACTTCGTCTTCGGCTCGATCGCGACCTCGATGACCGGGGCCGGGAACGTCATCGATTCGAGGACGACCGGGTTGGACGGGTCGGACAGCGTGTGGCCGGTCTTGGTCTCCTTGAGACCCATGACGGCGACGATCTGACCGGCGCCGACGGCGGCGATCTCCTCACGCTTGTTGGCGTGCATCTGGTAGACCTTGCCGATGCGCTCCTTCTTGCCGTTGGAGGCGTTGAGCACGGTCGAACCAGCCTCGAGGCGACCCGAGTAGACGCGCACGAAGATGAGCTTGCCGAGGTGCGGGTCGGTGGCGATCTTGAACGCCAGCGCGGCGAGCGGCTCGGAGTCAGCCGGCTTGCGGAGGACCTCGACCTCCTCGTCCTTCGGCGAGTGACCGACGATGGCCTCGACGTCGACGGGCGACGGGAGGTAGTCGATGACCGCGTCGAGCAGCGGCTGGACGCCCTTGTTCTTGAACGCGGTGCCGGTGAGGACCGGGTTCAGGTTGCCGGCCAGGGTCGCGCGACGGATGGCGGCCTTCAGGGTGGGAACGTCGAAGACGTCGCCCTCCTCGAGGTAGACCTCCATGGTCTGGTCGTCGCCCTCGGCGAGCGTCTCGACGAGCTTCTCGCGGTACTCGGCGGCCTTGTCGGCCAGGTCCGCGGGGATCTCCTCGACGACGTAGTCCTCGCCCTGCTTGGTCTCGCCACGCCACACCTTGGCGTTCATCTCGACCAGGTCGACGACACCGATGAAGTCGCCCTCGGCACCGATCGGGAGCTGCAGCACGAGCGGGGTCGCGTTGAGCTTCGAGACGATCGTGTCGACGACGCGGTAGAAGTCGGCACCCGTGCGGTCGAGCTTGTTGACGAAGCACATGCGGGGGACGTTGTACTTGTTCGCCTGGCGCCACACGGTCATGGACTGGGGCTCGACACCGGCGACGCCGTCGAAGACGGCGACAGCGCCGTCGAGGACGCGGAGCGAACGCTCCACCTCGACCGTGAAGTCGACGTGACCGGGGGTGTCGATGATGTTGATCTGGTGGTTCTTCCACCAGCAGGTCGTCGCGGCCGACGTGATCGTGATGCCGCGCTCCTGCTCCTGCTCCATCCAGTCCATCGTGGCCGCGCCCTCGTGGACCTCACCGATCTTGTAGGAGATACCGGTGTAGAAGAGGATGCGCTCGGTGGTGGTGGTCTTACCGGCATCGATGTGCGCCATGATGCCGATGTTGCGGACGATGCTGAGGTCCGTGGTGATGTCAACAGCCACTTTTGTTCGCGTTCCTTAGGAAGTGTTGGAAACGGTGGAGGCGGGACGCACCCGAGGGTACGCCCCGCCGTCGATCACCAGCGGTAGTGCGCGAAGGCCTTGTTGGACTCGGCCATCTTGTGGGTGTCCTCACGCTTCTTCACAGCGGCGCCCAGGCCGTTGCTCGCGTCGAGGATCTCGTTCATGAGGCGCTCGGCCATCGTCTTCTCGCGACGGTCGCGCGAGTAGCCGACGAGCCAGCGCAGCGCGAGCGTGGTGCCACGCGTGCCCTTGACCTCGATCGGGACCTGGTAGGTCGCACCGCCGACGCGGCGGGACTTGACCTCGATGGCCGGCTTCACGTTGTCGAGCGCGCGCTTCAGCGTGACGACCGGGTCGGTGCCGGTCTTCTCGCGGCAGCCCTCGAGGGCGGTGTAGACGATGCGCTGCGCGGTGGCCTTCTTGCCGTCGAGCAGGACCTTGGAGACGAGCTGCGTCACGACGGGCGAGCCGTAGACCGGGTCGTTGACGATCGGACGCTTCGGAGCGGGACCCTTACGAGGCATGTCACTTCTCCTTCTTCGCGCCGTAGCGCGAACGGGCCTGCTTGCGGTTCTTCACGCCCTGCGTGTCGAGCGAGCCGCGGATGATCTTGTAGCGGACACCGGGGAGGTCCTTCACACGACCGCCACGGACGAGCACGATCGAGTGCTCCTGGAGGTTGTGGCCGACACCCGGGATGTAGGCCGTGACCTCGACACCCGACGACAGGCGCACACGGGCGACCTTGCGGAGGGCGGAGTTCGGCTTCTTCGGGGTGGTCGTGTAGACGCGCGTGCAGACGCCACGGCGCTGCGGCGAACCCTTCAGGGCAGGCGTCTTGGTCTTCGACACCTTGTCCTGGCGGCCCTTGCGGACCAGCTGCTGAATAGTGGGCACCGGTTGGTTCCCTTTCTTGTTCTTCCATCACACCCGGACGCTCTGCCCGGGTGGGCAATGAGGGAACTCCCGTCGAAACGGTGGTGCCCTGGCCGCCCGTTTCCGGGCAGGCGGATCGGTCTGGACATGCCAGACACGAGGAGTGAGCCTACGCGTCCCCGTCTACGAGGGCAAAACGGCTTCGGCCCGCTCGGACTGCGGGAGCGCGGCGGCGCCCCGGACGTTCATCCGCCGACCACGCGGGCGACCCAGGAGGAGGTGCGCGACGAGCGCACCGAGGGCCGTCACGCCGCCACCGAGCCACAGGGTCCAGCGGGGCCCGAAGGCCTCCCCGACCCAGCCGATCAGCGGCGACCCGAACGGCGTACCGCCCATGAAGACGGTGAGGTAGAGCGCCATGACCCGCCCCCGCATGCCGGCCTCCGTGGTGACCTGGAGGTAGCCGTTGGCGGCGGTGATCATGGTCAGCGCCGAGAAGCCGAGGAGCGGTGCGGCCAGCGCGAAGAGGAGGTACGACGGCGCGGAGCCCGCTGCGACCTCAAGGACGCCGAAGACGATGGCGCCGGCGACGATCAGCCGCGGCCGGGGGGTCTCGCGCCGCGCGGCGACGAGGGCACCGGTCAGGCTGCCGAGCGCCAGTACCGAGCCGAGGAGGCCGTACTCCCCCGGGCCCCGGCCGAACACGTTGGTGGCCATGAGCGCCGAGGTGAGCTGGAAGTTGAGGCCGAAGGTGCCGGCCACGAACACGATCGCGAGCACGACCACCAGGTCGCGGCGACCGCGGACGTAGCGGACCGCCTCCCGCAGGGCGCCGGGGCCGCGCCCCGCCGGCTTCGCGGGGACGAGGTGCTCCTCGTCGAGGCGGGCCAGGCTCCAGACCGGCGCGGCGTAGGTCGCGGCGTTCAGCAGGATCACCCAGCCGGTCGCCTCCGCTCCACCGCCGAGCCAGGCGATGAGGAGGCCGGCCAGGCCCGGGCCGACCAGGCGCGCGGCGTTGAAGCTGGCCGAGTTGAGGCCGACCGCGTTCGGGAGGTCCTCGGGGAGGACGAGCTCGGAGACGAACGACTGCCGCGCCGGGGCGTCGAACGCCGACCCCACGCCGAGCAGGAGGGCCAGCACGTAGACGTGCCAGGTCTCCACGTGGCCCGAGACCGCGAGGAGGCCGAGCACGAGCGCCGGGGCGGCCATCGCGACGTTGGTGACCTGGAGCAGGCGGCGCTTCGGCACGCGGTCGGCCACCACGCCCGCGAACGGCATGACGAGCAGGAACGGCAGGAACTGCAGGCCGGTGGTGACGCCGATCGCGGTGCCGCTGCCGCCGGAGACGGCGAGCACGAGCCAGTCCTGCGCCACGCGCTGCATCCAGGTGCCGGTGTTGGAGACGACGCCGCCGGCGGCGTACCGCCGGTAGTTGGGGTTCGACAGGGCTCTGAAGGTGGGACTCACGTAGTGGCGATCCTCTCCAGCAGGGGCACTGCCCGACGCAGCACCTCCCGCTCGTCCGGGGTCAGCTCGGTCAGCCGCCGCGCCAGCCAGGCGTCCCGGCGGCTGCGCTCCTCCTCGACGACCGCACGGCCGTGGTCGCTGAGCTCGACCACGACGAGCCTGCCGTCGGCCTCGTCCTTGCGGCGCACGGCGTAGCCGCCGTCGACCAGGCAGCCGACCGTCCTCGTCATGGACGGCGGTCGGACGTGGTCGAGCTCCGCCAGCTGGCCGACGGTCTGCGAGCCGTGGCGCGCCAGCAGGCCCAGCACCGAGAAGGCGCCGAGGCCGAGGTCGACCCCCGGGTCGCGCTCGTTGCGGATGCGACGGCTCAGGCGTGCCACCGAGACTCGGAGGGCGGAGGCGAGGCCGGCGTCCGTGCGGGCGAGCTTCTCGAGAGAAGGAGTCATGTCATTAGCCTAAGTCATTACCTTGGCTAACTATTCCGGCGGACGACGCGACGAGGCCGCCCCGCCGGGCGGCGGGGCGGCCTCTGCTGTCTCGCGTGGCTCAGGTGAGCCAGTCGGTGACCGGCCCGATCGCGAAGTAGACGACGAACAGCACGGCGATGACCGCCATCAGCGGATGCACCTCGCGCGCCTTGCCGTGCGCGAGCTTGAGCACCACCCAGGCCAGGAAGCCTGCGCCGATGCCGGCACTGATCGAGTAGGTGAACGGCATCAGCACGATCGTGAGGAACGCCGGGATCGCGATCTCCACGTCGTCCCAGTCGATCCCGGTGACCTGCTGCATCATCAGGAAGCCCACCAGCACCAGCGCCGGCACGGCCGCCTCGTTGGGGATCACGCCGACCAGCGGCGCGAAGAAGGCCGCGAAGAGGAACAGCACACCGGTCACGACGCTGGCCAGGCCCGTCCGGGCGCCCTCGGCGACGCCGGACGCCGACTCGATGTAGGAGGTGTTGCTCGAGACGCCCGCAGCACCACCGGCTGCGGCGGCGATGGAGTCGACCACGAGGATGCGGCGCATCGCCGGCGGGTTCCCCTCGTCGTCGAGCAGCCCGGCCTCGGCACCGATCGCCGTCATCGTGCCCATCGTGTCGAAGAAGTCGGCGAGCATCAGCGTGAAGACGAAGAGGACGACGGTGACCACGCCGGCGTTCTGCCACGAGCCGAGCAGGTTGAAGTGGCCGACAAGCTTCAGGTCCGGCATGCCGACGACGTCCTTGGGCCAGGCGGGGACGTTGAGGTTCCAGCCGGTCGGGTGGTCGACGACGGAGCCCGCGTGCACGAGCTTCTCCACGAGGATCGCGACGAGCGTCGTGGCCGTGATGGAGATCAGGATCGCCCCGCGGACCTTGCGCGCGTAGAGGACCAGCAGGAGCACCAGGCCGACCACGAAGACGAGGACGGGCCAGCCGCGCAGCTGGCCGGCGACACCGAGCTCGACGGGCACCGGACCGGTCGTGTGGCGACGGACGAAGCCCGCGTCGACCAGGCCGATGAGCGCGATGAAGAGGCCGATGCCGACCGAGATGGCCACCTTGAGCTGCGCCGGGACGGCACGGAAGACCGCCTCCCGGAAGCCGGTCAGCACGAGCACCAGGATCACCAGGCCCTCGATGACCACCAGCCCCATGGCGTCGGCCCATGTCATCTTGCTGGCGATGGAGAAGGTCACGAAGGCGTTGAGCCCCAGACCTGTCGCGAGCGCGAGGGGGTAGTTGGCGACCACGCCCATCAACAGGGTCAGGACGCCGGCGGCGACGGCGGTCGCCGCTGCGATCGCCGCGAAGTCACCGCCCGCGAGCAGGTGCCCGTCGATGTCACGGCCCTGGAGCAGGATGATCGGGTTGAGCACGATGATGTAGGCCATCGTCAGGAAGGTGACGATGCCGCCACGGACCTCCTGCCCGAGGGTGGATCCGCGCCTGGTGATCTGGAAGTACGAGTCGAGCGTCACGCGCGGCAGTCTGGCAGATGGCTGCATCGTGCAGGTTCCGGTCGCGTGTCGGGACGGAAAACGGGACGCCGACGGCGCGGGGTGATGGCCTACTGTTGCGGTCGTGGATCCCCTCGACGAGCAGCCGACCGTGCACGAGATCGGCAACCGGACCTACCTCGTCGCCGACGTCGAGCCGCTCGACCTCGACGGCGTACGCACGGTCGAGGTCGGCACCGCCCTGTGGCTGGTCGCCTTCCTGGCGCTGCTGCCCTTCTACGGTCGGCTCGAGGAGAGCGGCCGGCTGTGGTGGCTCTGGGCGTGCATGGCCGGCTTCGGCCTCGGGCTCTTCGGCATCGAGATCTGCCGCAAGCGCCGCAGCCGGCGCGGCTGACCGACGTCCGCGCTCAGCGCACCGCGGTCAGAGGGACTCGAGCTCGTCCGGGGTGAGCGTGTCGTGCGCGTGGTCCGCCGGGGGCAGCGGCTGCTGCTTCCGGGACAGCTGCGCCTCGGAGTGGGCACCACAGCCGTGGCCGAACGCGACGACACGGCCGTCGTCGTTGGCGTTGCCGTTGGCACACACGCCGAACGTCTCCGCGAGGTGGCCCGAGAGGCGCATCAGGAAACCGCACGAGTAGCACTTCGCCGGCGCGGACTGCGCGAGCGGGACGTCGGGGCCGCCGTCGCCGTCGTACCAGCGCTGGGCGGCGAGGTCGATGCCCTCGGGCGACAGGGCGCGGACGCGACCCAGGCCGAGATCCTTGGCCACCTGGCGGATCTGCGCCTTGGCGTCGGCATCCAGCGGGTCGTCGCCGAAGGAGTACGTCGGGACGAGGCGCGGGTCGTCCTCCTCGACGGGCAGGAGGTCGCCCGGCGACAGGTCGCCCGGGCGGATGCGGTCCTTGTACGGAACCCACTCGGGAGCGACGATCGCGTCCTCGCCCGGGAGCAGCACGACCTCGTCGACCGTGACCTTGTCGCTGCCGACGGCACGCGCGACGGTGACCGACCAGGTCCAGCCGACGTAGCCGGCGCGCAGGCACGTGAAGTAGTGCGTGACGACGTGCTCGTCCTCGGCGACCGCACCGGTCGCCGCGCCCACGTCTGCGCTGTCGACCTGCTCGAGCAGGACCTCGCGCGCGAGGTCGACGGCGCCCAGCAGGACGGGGTCGCCCGGGGCGGTGGTCGATGCGGTGAGTGGGGTCACGAGGTGGATTGTCCACCATCGGGGCCCGGATTGTCGCACCGGGTGTCGGAGCGGTGAGCAAGGATGGGGCCATGAACGGCGAGCTGCCCCGACGCACGGCCCGCGGCGTACGCCGGGCCGCCGGGTCCGCAGCCCGCGGCACGGCCCGCGCGGGTCGGGCCACCTACGCCGTGGCGCAGCGCGCGGCCACCGCCGAGGGCGCGGGCCAGACCGGGATGTCGCGCCTGATCGCCCTCCACGCCTCCAACGCCGCCGGCGACGCCGCCGTGGCGATCTCCCTGGCCGGCACCCTCTTCTTCCAGGTGCCGACCGGCGAGGCCCGCGGCCAGGTCGCCCTCTTCCTCGGCCTGACGATGCTGCCGTTCGCCGTGCTCGCCCCGCTGATCGGCCCGTTCCTCGACCGCGTCGGCCACGGCCGGCGCTGGGCGATCGGCGCCACCATGGCGGTGCGCGCCTTCCTCTGCTGGACCCTCGCCAGCGCCGTCGCGACCGGGTCCCACTGGCTCTTCCCGGCCGCTCTCGGCGTCCTCGTCGCCTCGAAGGCCTACGGGGTCACCAAGGCTGCTGCAGCGCCGCGACTGGTGCCCCACGGCGTACCCCTGGTGAAGGCCAACGCGCGGGTCTCGCTCGCCGGGGTGATCGGCGCTGCCGCGTCCGCCCCGCTCGCCGGCCTCGCCGCGCTGGCCGGCCCCGCGTGGTGCCTGCGCTACGCGTTCGCTGTCTTCGTGGTCGCCACGATCCTGGCGATCCGCTTGCCGTCCCGCGTCGACTCGGCCGCCGGCGAGGTGCGCCTCGAGCTCCTGCCGGGGCACGCGTCGCCTGCCGCCGACTCCCCCGGGGGAGCCGCCGCCGAGCCGGGCACTGCCCCGAGGAGCCTGCGCATCCCGCCGGCGGTCTCGTTCGCGCTCCGTGCCAACTGCGGCCCTCGGTGGCTCTCGGGCTTCCTCACCATGTTCATGGCCTTCCTGCTGCGCGAGCACCCCGTCGACGGGTGGCACTCGAGCACCGCCCTGCTGATCGGTCTGGTCATCGGCGCTGCCGGCTTCGGCAACACGCTCGGCATCGCGCTGGCCTCCCTGGTCCGCCGGCTCAAGCCAGCACTCACGGTCGTCATCGCCTTGCTCGGCGCCACCGCGATGACCCTCGTGGCTGCGCTCTTCTACGGCCTCCTCCCGCTCCTGGCACTGGGTCTCACGGCGGGCCTGGCCCAGTCGCTGGCGAAGCTCTCGCTCGACTCCACCATCCAGCGCGACGTCCCCGAGCGGGTGCAGGCGAGCGCGTTCGCCCGCTCCGACACGCTCCTGCAGCTGGCCTGGGTGGTCGGCGGCGGCATCGGCATCGTGATGCCGCTCCAGCCGCGCCTGGGCCTTGGCGTCGCGGTCGCCGTCCTGGTCGCGTGGACCGTGACCGTGCTCGTCACCAACCCCAACCGGCCCTCACGCCGCGCCTGAGCGTGTTTGGATTGCCCGCATGAGCACGCCCCCGTACCCCGGCTCGCCGGACAGCCCCGAGCCGACCGCGCCCCTGCCGCCGACGCACCACCCCTACGGTGCCGTTCCCCCGCAGCAGCCGGGCGTGCCGCCCCTGCCGCCCCAGGCCCCGTACTACGGGCAGCAGCAGTGGCTCCCGGCCCCGCCCAACGACGGCGGCGCTATCGCGGCGTTCGTGCTCGGCATCATCGGCATCGTGGGCATGTGCGGCTACGGCTTCAGCCTGCTGCTGTCACCGGTCGCGCTCGTCCTCGGCCGCACGTCGATGAAGCGGATCGACAGCTCCCAGGGACAGGTCGCTGGCCGAGGGTTCGCGCAGGCCGGCTTCATCATGGGCATCATCGGCACGGTGCTGCTGGTCCTCGGCGTCATCGCTGCTGCGGTCTTCTTCGCCGCCCTGTTCTCGACCGACTGCTTCGGCGACGGGTGCTGACCCTCGCCGGCGCGCGCCCTAGAGGGCGCAGCCGACGCAGACCGGCTCGTTGACCAGGCGTACGCCGAACCTGGCCTCGACGCCGGCCTGCACCTCGCGGGCGAGGTCCAGCAGGTCGGCGGTCGTCGCGCCCCCGCGGTTGGTGAGGGCGAGCGTGTGCTTCGTGGACAGGCTCACCCGGCCGCCGCGCTGGTCGGCTCCGTAGCCCTTGCCGAAGCCGGCGTGGTCGATGAGCCAGGCGGCACTCGACTTCACCGTGCCGTCCGGCTGCGGGAAGCGCGGCGCGTCGGCGGGCAGCGCCGCCGCCTGCTCCTCGGTGAGGAAGGGGTTGGTGAAGAACGACCCGGCGCTCCAGGTGTCGTGGTCGACCGCGTCGAGCACCATGCCCTTGCCGGCACGGAGGCCGAGGACAGTCTCGCGCACCGCCGCGAGCGGCGCGCGCTCCCCCGGCTCGACGCCGAGCGTGCGTGCCAGCTCGGCGTACTTCACCGGGGCGCTCTCCTCACCCACCGCGAGCCGGAAGGTCACGTCCAGCACGACGTGGCGGTCCGGGTCGGCCTTGAACCGGCTGTGGCGGTAGCCGAAGGAGCACTCCTCGCCGGCGAAGGTCCGCTCCCCCTTGAGGACGCGGTCCCACACCCGGACCGCAAGGATCGTCTCGGAGACCTCCTGGCCGTAGGCGCCGACGTTCTGGATGGGGGTCGAACCCACGGCGCCCGGGATGCCGGACAGCGCCTCGACGCCGACCCAGCCGTTGGCGACGGTGTGCTCGACGAAGTCGTCCCACCCCTCACCCGCGGCCGCGGTGACCTCGACGCCGCCGTCCACCTCGCGCGAGGTGACGCCGGTCGTCGCGACCTTCACGACCAGGCCGGGGAACCCCTCGTCGGCGACGACGAGGTTGCTGCCGCCGGCCACCAGCAGCACGGGCGTGCCGGCCGCGTCAGCGTGCGTGACCGCCTCGACCAGCTCGGCATCCGTCGTGGCTTCGACGTACGACGCGGCAGGGCCGCCCAGGCGGAGGGTGGTGAGGTCTCGGAGCAGCACGGGACGACCCTAGTCGCTGCGCCGGAAATGCAGCGAAGGCCGCCACCCGGGGGTGACGGCCTTCGGAAACCTGCGGGGGAACCGCTGTGATCAGCGGGTTTCCTTGTGCGCGGTGTGCTTGCGGCAACGCGGGCAGAACTTGTTCAGCTCGATGCGGTCGGGGTCGTTGCGGCGGTTCTTCTTGGTGATGTAGTTGCGCTCCTTGCAGTCCACGCAGGCAAGCGTGATCTTCGGGCGAACGTCGCTGCTCTTGCTGGCCACTGGAGGATCCTTTTGGTCTGGGTGTTGCTGTCTCGCTGGTAGCGGGGGCGGGGATCGAACCCGCGACCTCACGATTATGAGTCGTGCGCTCTAACCACCTGAGCTACCCCGCCACGGAGGGGAATCCCGCCGCGGGTGCGGCGGGCCTCCCTCTCAGAGCCCCCTGTCCGGATTGAACGGACGACCCCTTCCTTACCATGGAAGTGCTCTACCACTGAGCTAAGGGGGCAACGAGGGAGAACATTACAGACCCCCGACCGGCGCGCAAAATCGGGTCCGGTTGATGCGCCTCACACCACCGGTTCGGACGATGGCGAGCGCCACGTCAGGCCCGCCAGAGCGCGACGACGTAGGTCAGGCCGAAGGGGTCGCTGCGGTGCCGCAGCACCGCTCGGGACGCATGCGGCAGGAGCTTCGCGGCGGCCGGCCAGCTGTGGCGTCCGGTGACCATGAGCGCGGCGGCGACCTCCTCGTCGTACGCCGTCAGGGCGGCGCCATCGCCGGCCTGCAACGCGGCCGCGAGGGCGTCGTCGAACGGGAACGACCGCTCGTCGATGTGGCCGGGCGCTCCCTGCGAGCGTGCTGCAGCACCGTCGCCGAGGACGACGAGGGCCGTGCGCGGTCCGGCGGGCGCGGCGGCCGCGACGCCGTCGGTGCACTCGACGAAGCTCGCCGGCAGCCCGATGGCGGCGAGCTCCAGCAGGTGCCTCCCGACCTGGGTGGAGAGCGCCTCCGGCGCACCGTGGACGGGGCGCGCGCGCGACGGGTCGTGCCAGTCCCCCGGCGCCTCCCGCCCCCCGACAGGGCACAGGACGACGACCTGCTCCGCGCCGTCGCAGGCCTCGCGGACCGCGGCGACGGAGGCATCGCGCAGCTCCGCGGCCGGGTCGGCCCGGCCCGCGAGGTGCCGGAAGACGAGCGGGGTCATCGGCACGAACGCCGCCGCGACGACGCCGGTCATGCCAGCGCCCTCGTCGTGCGCGCGGGCGGTCGGATGCCGCGGATGGAGGAGACCATGTCGAGCACCTGCCGGGTCTCGACGACCTCGTGGACGCGATAGACCCGGGCACCGTGCCACGCGCTCACCGCGGTGGCGGCGAGGGTGCCCGTGAGCCGCTGGTCGGTCGGCAGGTCGAGGGTCTCCCCCACGAAGTCCTTGTTGGAGAGCGACACGAGCACGGGCCAGCCGGTCGCCGTCATCTCGTCCAGGCGGCGGGTGACCTCGAGCGAGTGCCAGGTGGTCTTCTCGAAGTCGTGGGCGGGGTCGATCAGCAGCGACTCGCGCGCGACACCGGCAGCCAGCGCCCGGTTGGCCAGGGCGACGGTGTCGTCGATGGCGGCACGGACCACGTCGGCGTACGAGACCCGGTGCGGTGGCTGGCGCGGCGTCGCCCCGTTGGTGTGCGTGCAGACGTACGCCGCGTCGTGGCGCGCGGCGACCTCGATCAGCTGCGGGTCGTAGCCGCCCCACGCGTCGTTGAGCAGGTCGGCCCCCGCCCGGCACACGGCGTCGCCGACCTCGTGGCGCCAGGTGTCGACGGAGATCACGACGTCCGGGAGCTCCTCGCGCACCCGGGCGACGAAGCCGACCGTGCGGCGCAGCTCCTCGTCGAGGTCCACCACCTCGCCGGGACCGGCCTTCACCCCTCCGATGTCCACGATCTCCGCCCCCTGCTCCACGACCTGCCGGACGCGGTCGAGGGCGGCGTCCTCGGCATAGGTCGCGCCCTTGTCGTAGAAGGAGTCGCGGGTGCGGTTGACGATCGCCATCACGAGGAGGCGGTCGTCGGCGAAGGTGTGGCGACCGAGCTTGAGCACGAGCCCCAACCTAGCGGCCGGCCACAGCCCGACCGGGACGCGCGCAGGCCGGGCCGGTCAGTCCTGGATCCGGGCGAACGGCTGGGCCTGCTCCAGCTCGTAGGCGAGGCCGAGGAGCCGGGCCTCCTGTCCGCTGCCGGCGGAGAAGAGCATGCCCGCAGGCAGGCCGGCCGCGGTCTGCGCGAGCGGGAGCGAGATCGACGGGTCGCCGGTGGCGTTCTGCAGGGGCGTGAAGGCGACCCAGTCCATCAGGCGCTCGACCACCGTCTCGAAGGGCTGCGTCGGGTCGAGGTGGCCGATGCGCGGGGTCTCGTGGGCCACGGTCGGCGTGAGGACGACGTCGTACTGCTGGAAGAGCGCGGCGGAGGCACGCTGCGACCGGGCGAGCCGGGCCATGGCGAGCGGCAGCCTCGGCAGGCTGCGCTGGCCGTGGCGGGCGAGGCCGTGCGTCAGGTTGTCGTAGCGGCTCACGTCGGCGTCCCTGCCGAACTGGAGCCTCGACCCCCGGACGATCGCGGTCGCCAGGATGGACCAGTAGAGCAGGAAGTCGTC
This sequence comes from Nocardioides jiangxiensis, assembly GCF_030580915.1. Lineage (NCBI taxonomy): Bacteria > Bacillati > Actinomycetota > Actinomycetes > Propionibacteriales > Nocardioidaceae > Nocardioides > Nocardioides jiangxiensis. The sequence goes on along the minus strand of NZ_JAUQTA010000001.1, from coordinate 2,016,919 downwards.
GGCGAAGGAGTCCGGCACCGGGTGGTCGATCTCCTCGACCCGGTGGCCGAGGCCCTCGAGGAGGGCAGCCGTCTTCAGGGTCAGCTCGCGCATCTCCGGGGACGCCTCGCGGCCCACGGACGTGGTCACGACGGCGACCTTCAGCCGCTCGTCCGACGGTCCCGTCACGTCGCCGACCGGGCGGAGCCTGCGCGCGGGCGCATGGCGCTCCATCTCCCGCAGGAACGCCGCGGTGTCGCGGACCGAGCGGGTGACGACGCCGTCGGAGACGATCCGCACGGGCATGTGGCGCATCATCGCGTCCTGCGGCGTGCGGTTGCGGGTCGGCTTGAGGCCGACCAGGCCACAGCTCGCGGCCGGGATCCGGATCGAGCCACCGCCGTCGTTGGCGTGCGCCAGCGGGAGGGCACCGGCCGCGACGAACGCCGCGGAGCCACTGCTGCTCGCGCCCGCGGTGTGCGCGGTGCTCCACGGGTTGCGGACCGGGCCGAGGCGCGGGTGCTCACAGGAGGCACTGAAGCCGAACTCGGAGAGACGCGACTTGCCGATCGGGTGCAGCCCGATGGCCCGCAGGGCGCGCGCCCAGTCGCCGTCGGCCTTCTTCGGCACCGCCGGGAAGGCGTCGGTGCCGTGGCGCGTGGGCATGCCGGCGACGTCGACGTTGTCCTTGGCCAGCATCGGCAGCCCGGCGAAGAAGCCCCCGCTCCCCCGCGCCGGCACGTCGTACGCCGCGTGGGCGAGGCCACCGAGGTCGGGGTCCACCGCCCCGATGCGGGCGCCGACCGCCGCGCTCAGCTCCTGCGGGCTCACCGCCCTCGTGCGGAGCAGGTCGACCAGGCCGACCGCGTCGTGGTCGGCCAGGACGTCATCGGTGAATGCGTGCACGCGAGCCATGGCCCGACCCTAGCCACCCGCGCGGACACATATGACTCGGGAGTCATACCAATCCCGGCCGGGATTCACAGCAGGATCAGGACGATCGGGGTGAGGAGGCTGACCAGCAGTGCCGTGAGGCCCATCGCGAGGCCGGAGAAGGCTCCCTCGGTCGGGTGCTCCCGCAGCGCCCGTGAGGTGCCGATGCCGTGGCTGCTCGCACCGATCGCCAGGCCACGCGCGCGCCGGTCGCGGATCCGGGCCAGGTCGAGGAGCGCCGGAGCGGCAACCGCACTGATGATGCCGGTGACGATCGCGAGCACCGCCGTGAGGGCGGGGAGCCCGCCGATCGACGTCGAGATCGCCAGGCTGACCGGGGTGGTCGCCGACTTGGGTGCCATCGTCAGCTCCAGGACGTGGTCCCCACCGAGCAGCCGCACCGCGAGGACGCCGGTCGCGATGCCGATGACGGCACCGACCGGCAGCGCGACGACCATCGGCACGAACATGCGACCGAGGTGGTGGGCCTGGCGGTGCAGCGGCACGGCCAGGGCCACGGTCGCCGGGCCGAGGAAGAAGCCGATGATGCTCCCGCCGACGAGGTAGTCGTCGTAGGAGATGTCGAGGGCCCACAGGGAGGTCCCGATGACGACGAGCGCCACGAGGACCGGCTGCGCAACGGCCTTCCAGGCCACAGGTACGCGCTGCTGCAACTCCAGGCCGAGGCGGTAGCCGAACAGGGTCAGGAAGAGGCCGAGCAGCGGCGAGGTGCGCAGCCAGTCGAGCGCGTCGTTCATCGGCGTGCCGCCCCGGCGTCACGACCGAGCAGCAGCTGGGTCAGCCAGCCCACCACCAGCAGCACGGCGATCCACGAGACGACCAGGGCACCCACGATCGGCACCGGGTGGTCGCCCACCACGTGCAGCAGCGTGATGACGCCGACGCCCGCGGGGATGAAGAGGAGCTGGAGGTGCTTGAGCAGCCCGTCGGCCGCGCGGAAGAGGTTGGCGCCGGCAGGAGGGCGCCGCCACTGCAGCACGGCGAAGAGCAGCACCATGCCGACGACCGGACCGGGGACGGCCAGGTGGAGGCTGCGCACGACGACCTCCCCGACGAGCTGGAAGCCGAGCAGCCAGAGCAGTCCGTTGATCACGCGACTGACTCCCGGGGCTCCCTCGCCACACAGCCCTCCAGGTGGTCGTTGACCATCCCGAGCGCCTGCATGAGGGCGTACATCGTGGTCGGGCCGACGAAGGTGAACCCTCGCTTCTTGAGCGCCTTGCTCAGCGCGAGCGACTCCGGCGTCTGGCCGGGCACCTCGGCGTACGAGGTGGGCGCGGGGCGGGGCGGGGGCGCGAAGGAGGCGACGAACCGCGCGAACTCGCCCGGCCCCTCGCTGTCGCGGAAGGCGAGCAGGGCCCGGGCGTTGGCGATCGTGGCGTCGATCTTCGCGCGGTTGCGCACGATGCCGGTGTCGGCGAGCAGCGCCTCGCGCTCGGGCTCGCCGAAGGTCGCGACCCGGTACGGGTCGAAGCCCGCGAACGCCCGGCGGAACCCCTCCCGCTTGCGCAGGATGATCGCCCAGCTCAGGCCGGACTGGAACGCCTCGAGGGTCAGCCGTTCGAAGAGCACCACGTCCGCGCTGGACCCGGTCTCCGGGAAGCGTCCCCACTCGGTGTCGTGGTAGGCCCGCATCTCGCCGGAGCCTGCCCACGCGCAGCGAAGCTCGCCGTCGTCACCCAGAACGAGGTCGGGCAGCACCAGGTCCGTCATGGCGCACATCCTTCCGTACGCCGGGCCCGCGGCGGCGTGAGCAGGCTCAGCCGCGGGACTTCAGTCGCAGGTTCGGCAGCGGAGGCGCCGGGATCGGCGGCGTGTGGTCGCCGGCCACGGTGCCGAACCGGCCCGGCGCGACGTCCTGGCTGTCCGCCAGCACCGCCCCGTCGCGCGTGATCTGCGCCTGCCACTCGTCGCGGTAGGCGACGACCTCGTCGTGGGTGCGCCCCACGAAGTTCCACCACATCACCAGCTGCTCGCCGAACGGCGGGCCACCGAGCAGCACCAGCAGCGCGTCCTCGTGCGCGGTGATCTCCACCGTCGCGCACCCCGGTGCGAGGTAGCCCAGCTCGGCCGGCTTCAGCTCCCGCCCGGCGAAGGTGACCACGCCGTGGTCCACCAGCAGCCCGTGCTCGTACGACGCGTCGACGTCGATGCGCAGGGTGGTGCCGGCCTGGAGCCGGAGCTCGGCGCCGAGCACCGGGAACGGGTAGCTCACCGGGGACGACGACCCGAGCAGCGAGCCCAGGAAGACCGACGCCGACCAGCCCTCCCCCGTGACCGGAGCGGGCGCGTGGTGCTCGAAGGACGGCGCCATGTCACGGGCGGCGTCGGGCAGCGCCAACCAGAGCTGCACACCGTGCAGGACCGTGGTCGCGGGCGTCGAGTTCTCGGAGTGGCTGATGCCGTGGCCGGCCGTCATCAGGTTCACCTCACCCGGACGGACCATCGCCACGGTGCCGATCGAGTCGCGGTGCTCCACCTCGCCGGTGAACAGCCAGCTGACCGTGGCCAGCCCCGTGTGCGGATGCGGGGTGACCACCATGCCGCCGCTCTCGGCGACGGGGTCGGGGCCGTAGTGGTCGGCGAAGCACCAGGCGCCGATCAGCGTGCGCTCCCGCGACGGGAGGGTCCGGCGCACGTTCATCGCCCGGGGTCCGCCGAGCGGGACGTCGCGCGGCACCAGGACGGTGACGCCGGGGCCGGCGCCGGCCTCGCCACAGACGATCTCGACGGGCTCGCGCTCGGTGTTGCTCATGCCCTCAGCCTGCCACGCGCCGCTCATCCGCGTCAGAGGTGGCGGTCACCACGGGAGGCGACATGCGTGGGCCACCCGCGGCTCACGGTCCGTTCACGCACGCGAGGCATGGTGGAGGGCATGCGCATCGCCCAGCTCGCCAACTTCATCGGCCCAGCGTCGGGGGGCATGAAGACGGCGGTCGCCGCCCTCGGCGCAGGCTACGTCGCAGCCGGCGCCGAGCGCCTCCTCGTCGTGCCCGGCCCCACCGACGCGCGCGAGGAGACGCCCGAGGGGACCGTGGTCCAGCTGCGCGCGCCCCGGGTCGGCGGCGGCTACCGGCTGATCGTCGAGCCCTGGCGGGTGATCGACGCGCTGGAGCAGTTCGGCCCGACCTCGGTCGAGGTCAACGACAAGTCCACCCTGCTCCCGGTCGCACGCTGGGCCCGTCGCAACGACGTCGCGTCGGTCCTCTTCAGCCATGAGCGGCTCGACGACATGCTCGCCATGCGCACCGGCCTCGACACCTCGGTCAAGGTCTCCATCGGACTGTGGAACCAGGTCCTGGTCCGTCAGTTCGACGCGATCGTGGTGACCTCGCGCTACGCGCGACGGGAGTTCGGTGCGGCCGCGGCGGCCGTCGGGACGCCGGTGGTCCAGGTGCCCCTCGGCGTGGACCTGGAGACGTTCCGGCCTGCCGTCCCTCCGGCACGGGCCGGCGCCAGGCTCCGCCTGGTCCACGTCGGCCGTCTCTCCCGGGAGAAGTCGCCCCACCTGGCGGTCGCCACGGCAGTCGAGCTGCACCGCCGGGGCGTCCCCGTCGCACTCGACGTCTACGGCACGGGTCCCCACCGCGACGAGCTCGAGGAGCTCGCAGCCGGTGCACCCGTGACCTTCCACGGCCACGTCGCCGGCCGCGCCGAGCTGGCCGCCCGCATCGCCGCCGCCGACGTCGCACTGAGTGTCTGCCCCGGTGAGACCTTCGGTCTCGCGGTGCTCGAGGCGCTCGCCTGCGGCACGCCCGTCGTCACCGCCCGCACAGGTGGCGCGAGCGAGCTGATCGACGCCGGGTCCGGTGCATGGGGCGACGCCGACCCGGCGTCGCTGGCCGACGCGGTGCTGCGGGTCGCGAGCCGGCCCGCAGCCGAGCGGCGTACGGCATCCCGGGCGCGGGCCGAGCGCTTCCCCTGGTCGGCGACGACCGCGGCCATGGTCGACCTGCACGCGTCCCTGACCGAGGACGCGCGCCCCCTCGCCCTCACCCGCTGATCCGGACCCGCACGCACCGGGCGGCGACACGGCTGTGCCGCCACCCGGTGCCGCCACCCGGTGCCGTCACCCCGTCGATGCGCGCCAGGCCCGCCAGCCGCCGTGGGCGGTGATGTCGCGGGCGGGATCGACACCGTCGCCGCTGCAGAGGAAGCCGAGCACGCGCGTGCCGTCGTCGAGGTCGACCTGGCCCAGCCCCAGAGGCGGCGCGATCGTCGCCTGGAAGCCGGCCAGCGCCACCGCCGGCAGCGACCACACCTCGACCTCGAGGGCACTGGGCTCCGCGACACCACCGGCCGGCAGCCGGGTGACGCCGGGGCGCGGGAGCGGGCCGTCGACGACGTACATCCGGTAGTCGGGGGCCATCCGGGCGGTCCGCACGAAGGTGCCACCGCGCGCGACGAGGTCGGCGTTGAGCGGCTCACCGGCCAGGTGGGCCCCCGCCACGACGAGGTCGACCCGACCGTCCCCGGCGGGCCGTGCCGGCTGCTCGCCGCACCAGCGGGCCGCGAGGTCGAGCAGGGCCAGGTCACCGCCAGCAGGTGCCAGCAGCTGCACCCCGAACGGCAGTCCGTCTCCCCGCACCGGTCCCGGGAAGGCAACGGCGCAGAGGTCGAGCAGGTTGGTCATGTTGGTGAACCGCCCGAGCCGGGTGTTGACCCCGACCGGGTCGGCCGCGACCTCCTCCAGCGTCGGGTGCGTCGCCGTCACCGGCAGCAGGAGCGCGTCGGCCCCGGTCCACACCGGGCGCGTGGCCGCATCGAGGGAGGCCAGCCGGTGGAAGGCGGCGAAGGCGTCGACCGCGGAGAGGTCCGGTCCGTCCGCGACGATGGTCCGCACCGTGGGGTCGACCGCCGGGTCGTCGGTCAGCACGTCGCCGAAGGCGAGGCGACGCTCCGCGACCCAGGGGCCGCCGTAGAGCAGGGTCGCCGCCTCGAGGAAGGCCGTGACGTCCACCTCCACCACGTCCCAGAGCTCGCGTGCACGCGCCGTCGACGCCTCCCAGGCGGCGTGGTGCACCGGGTCCAGGTCGAGGTCGCCCACCGGCACCGCGACCACCGGCCGAGCCGGTGTCGCCCGCTGCTCGAGCGTGCGGGACCAAGGGTCTCGCGGGTCCGGCCCTGCGATCACGTCGAGGACCTCGCGGCCGCGGGCGACGGTGCGCGCCATGACCGTGACGCAGTCCAGCGAGGCGCAGGCGGGCACGACGCCCGTGGTGGGCACCAGCCCCTTGCTCGGCTTGACCCCCACCAGCCCGTTGAACGCCGCCGGCACGCGGCCGCTGCCGGCGGTGTCGGTGGCGAGCGCGAACTCGGCCTCCCCCGCTGCCACGGCCACCGCGCTGCCCGAGCTCGACCCACCGCTCACGTGGTCGGGCGAGTAGACCGAGTGGCAGGCGCCGTACGGCGAGCGCGTGCCGACCAGCCCGGTGGCGTACTGGTCCATGTTCGTCTTGCCGACGGGCACCGCCCCTGCGTCGAGGAGGCGCTGCACGACGGTGGCGGACTCCCCCGCCGGCGTCGTGCGCCGCGGGTCGGCCGCGGTGGTGGGCACACCCGCCAGGTCGATGTTGTCCTTGATCGCGAAGGTGAGCCCGGCCAGCGGCCCGGCGGGGGCGACGGCCGCGTAGCCGGCCACGGCCTCCTCGGGAAGCCGGTGGATGAAGGTGGGCTGGTCGCTCATGAGACCCACCGCTCCCGCTCGGCCTCGAAGGCGGCCCGTCGGTGGGCACGCACCAGCGCGATCTCGTCGGCCGCGCCCGCCTCGAGCGCGGCGACCTCCGCGATCGAGAAGGTCGCCGGCCGGACGTCGAGGTCGCGCAGGCCTGCCGTGATCTCGGCGCGCTGGACCGCGAGCTCGTCGGCGCTCACCGGCACGAACCGGATCCGGTCGAACTGCCGGAGGAGCCAGGGCTTCGGGTCCCGGTCCGGGTCCTCCGCGATCAGCCGCCAGACCGGCACGGTGCGGCCGACCAGCTGGTAGCCGCCGGGACCCTCCATCCCGTAGATGCAGAGGTAGATCCCGCCGATGCCCACGGCGTTCTGCGGCGTCCAGGTGCGAGCGGGGTTGTACTTCGTGGTGACCAGGCGGTGGCGCGGGTCGATCGGCACCGCCACGGGCGCGCCGAGGTAGACGTCGCCGAGCCCGACCACGAGGTACGTCGCCTCGGTGACCACGTCGAAGACGTCGTCACGCTGGGGGAGGTCGTTGACGCGGCGGATGAACTCGACGTTGTCCGGGTTCCAGGGCGCAGTCGGGTTGACCGTCTGGTAGCGGCGCATCGCCTCGTGGGCCTCCGGGTGGTCGAACGCCATCGGCAGCGTCACCTCGCGGACGTCGAGCACCACGGTCGCGGGATCGGGCAACCCAGCCGCCAGAGCGACCAGGCGCGAGGCCAGGGCCGGCAGCGCCAGGACCGCGTCGTCGACCTTGACCAGCACCGAGCGCACCCCCTCGACCACCTCGACCACCCCGGCGACCGCGTCCGCGCGCAGCGCCTCGGCGAGCAGGTGGACCCAGACCCGGACGGTGAGCTCGAGCGAGGCCGGACCGGCCTCGACGAGCAGGTGCCGGTCCCCCGACCTCCGGATCGTGTACGCCGGGTGGTGGTCGCTCGCGGGGCGGTCGGCCAGCGCGGGCGGGCGCCTGGAGCCGGCGGGCTCCGCGTCGTCCGCCTCGAGCATGACCGGGGCCGCGTGCGGCCGCCGGTCGGACAGCCCGCGCGCGGCATCGAGGAGGTCGCGGCGCTCCGCCATCGCGGCCCCGGCGTGCACCGGGGTCACCGGCACGAGCCGGACCGCGTCGCCGGGCCGGAGCTGGCCCAGCTTCCAGAGGTCGGCGCCGATCACGGCCGCCGGCACGACGAAGCCACCCAGCGACGGTCCGTCCTTGCCGACGATCACCGGGGTGTCGCCCGACAGCATGATCCCGCCCACCGGGTAGGCCGAGTCATGGACGTTGCTCGGGTGCAGGCCGGCCTCCCCGCCGTCGGTCCGCGCCCACGTGGGCGTCGGGCCGACGAGCCGGACGCCGGTCCGGTCGGCCCGGTGGTCGACGCGCCAGTCAGCCTCGAAGAGGGCGTCCACGCCATCCGGCGTGAGGTGCTCGGGCGCACCGTGGGGTCCCGGAATGACCCGCAGCTCCCAGGCGTGCCCGAGCACGGGCAGGAGCTCTGCGACGCTGCCGGGGGCGGCCAGGTTCTCCCGGCGGCCCAGCGGCAGCACGTCGCCGGCCACCACCGGGCGCCCCTCGACTCCGCCGAAGCCGCCGAGGATGAAGGTCGCCCGGCTGCCCAGCACCCGCGGCACGTCGATGCCGCCCTGCACGGCGACGTACCCCCGCATCCCCGGGCCGTCGACGGGGCCGACGTCGAGCGTCGAACCGGCACGGACCCGGACCGGCTGGCCGTTGGCGATCGGGCGCCCGTCGACGGTCGCCTCGGTGAGGCCGCCGCCGACGCAGACCAGGGTGTCCTCGTCGAAGGTGAGCACCGGCCCGCGCACGACGCACTCCAGGCCGGCTGCGGTGTCCGGGTTGCCGACCGCGGCGTTGACCAGCGCGAAGGTGAACTCGTCGAAGGCCCCCGACGGCGGCACCCCGACGTCCCAGTAGCCGCAGCGGCCGGTGGCGTCCTGGACGGTGGTCTGCGCGCCCGCGTCGACGACGGTGCACTTCACGGCGTGCAGCATCAGGACCACCACCCCTGCAGCTGGAGCGGGGTCGGGTCCCAGCCGTTGCACGGGTTGTTGAGCTGCGGGCAGTTGGAGAGCAGCACCAGGATGTCGCGGCTCGCGGTCAGCTCGACGTACTTCCCGGGGGCGGAGAGGCCGTCGTCGAACTGCAGGCCACCGGCGGAGGTGACCGGCACGTTCATGAAGAAGTTGATGTTGTGGCCGAGCTCGCGCTGCCCGATGCCGGCCGCCGCGCCGTACGCCAGGAAGGTCTGGCGGCAGGCGTGCTGGTGCCGGACGTGCTCGCCGTAGCGGACCACGTTGCTCTCCTGGGCGCAGGCACCCCCGATCGTGTCGTGGCGACCCACCGTGTCGTCGGTGATCACCGCGAGCTCGTCGAGCCGCGTCGAGAGGAGCCGGGACCCGGTGGTCAGGAAGACGGCACCCTGCTCGCGGATCGTGTCGAAGGCGGAGTAGCGGTTGTCGATGTCGGCCGCGTCGTAGAGCAGCGTGTCCGCCGCCTGGTTGCCGAAGAGGTCGACGATCCGCAGGCGGCCGCCGGCCGGCACCCGCACCAGGGCGCCGTCACCCGCCCCGATGGTGGCGTCGAGGACGGGCCCGACCTCGACGGTCGGGCTGGAGTCGAGCGCGGTCATGCCACTGCCCTCCGCGTCATCTCCAGGGCGCGGGCCGACTCCGCCCGGAAGGTGTAGGAGGCGTCATCAGCGCCCGCAGGCGGCGCGACGTCGACGCTCACCCGCACCCCTGCGGGTGTGTCCGCCGTCGACATCGGGTGCAGCGCCGTGCTCAGCACCAGCAGGAGGTCCTGTTCGGTGCGCAGGGTGACGCTGTCACCGGCGGTGGCGTGTCCGGGGACGAAGCTGAGCGAGGAGCCGTCCTCGCCGATGGCCACGCGGCTGAAGAAGTTGACCGGAGCGTGCAGGTCGCGCTCGCCGAGACCGTGCTTGGTGAGCTCGCTGACCAGGCCGGTGTGCGCCGAGCGGCGCCAGGCGTTGCGGTCCACCTGGTAGCTGGTGGGGCCGAAGCGGGCCAGGTGGGCGTCGTGGCCGAAGCCGCCGAGGCAGTCGTGCCAGTCCAGGGTCGAGGCGACCACGGACGCGAGAGCCAGGCCCCGGTCGGACATGAGCACCATCGGCGGGAGGATCCGCGCCGACATCTGCGCCTTCAGGGTGTCGGGGATGTTCATCCGGTCCACCCGGTCGGCCGCCACCAGGAGCACGCTGCAGTTGGCGTCGTCGCCGAGCGCGGTGAGCGTGACCAGCCGGCCCGCCGTCACCGGCGTCGACCAGGCGGCTCCGCCGGGGATCTCGTGGGAGTAGAGCGCCATCACGCACCCTCCCCCTCGAGCGCACCGAACGGAACCGTCACGGAGGCGTGGTAATCGGCCCGCTTCGCGGCGTACGCGAGCGCACCGCCGCCGAAGGTGACCGCGAGGGTGATCAGCGGGAGGTAGTGGAGGTACCAGCCGTCACCGGCCGGGTCGTAGACCTCCGCGCGCGGCAGCCCGAGGTTGACCGCCATGAAGACGCCGTAGGCGACCGCGAGCACGTTGACGACGAGGCCGACCCTGGAACCCATGGAGAAGAGCGGCTTGCCGTTCTCGTCGGTACCTCCGGTCTCCAGGGTGCCGCGCAGGCGCTGCACGAGCATCGAGCCGGTGACGGCGAGGTAGGCGATGTACATGAGCATGATGCAGACGCTGCACAGGCCGAGGAACAGGCCGGCGTTCTTGACGTTGACCAGCAGGCAGAGCGCGGCGCCGACACCCGGCACGACCGTCGCGAGCACCGGGGTGCCGGTGCGGGGCGAGACCGTGCGCAGGGCCGAGGAGAACGGCAGCACGTCGTCGCGCGACATCGAGAAGATCATCCGGGCCGCGGCCGTCTGGATGGCGAGCGTGCACACGCAGACCGCGAGCGCGACGTCGACGAGCAGCAGCTTGCCCCAGAAGGTGCCGAGCTGGCTGGTCAGGACGTAGGGCAGGCCACCGAACCCGAGGTCGTCGGCGGCGAGGCTGGGAGCGGCCATCAGGGCGGCGAGGAGCAGGAACGCGCCACCGATGCCGGAGGCGACGACCGCGCGCAGGATGGTGCGTGGCGTCGTGGCGCGCGGCTTGTGGGTCTCCTCGGCCAGCTCGCCGGCGGAGTCGAAGCCGACGAGGACGTAGGCCGCCATCAGGGACGAGATCAGCAGCGGGACGACGTACCCGGTCGAGGCGTCGAGGTTGGTGTGGTGCAGGACCACCGACGGACCGCGCTCGGCGTGCCCGAAGAGGAGGACGGCGAGCAGCGCGACACCGATCAGCTCGCAGGTGACGCCGACCGAGTTGACCACCGCGGTGATGTGCACGGACAGCGCGTTGAGCGTCGTCGTGGCGGCCAGCAGCACGCAGCCGAGGAAGACCGCGTTGGCGGCACCGTCGGCGGAGAAGACCGACGGGTCGGTGCCGATCACCTGGAACCCGGCCCACACCGCCGGCAGCACGACCTGGAGCGCGATCGCGGCCGCAGCGACGGTGATGATCTGGGCGACGATCATGGTCCAGCCGGCGAACCAGCCGAGGACCGAGCCGCCGAGGCGACGCGACCACTGGAAGATCGCGCCGGAGAGCGGGTAGCGCGCAGCCAGCTCCGCGAAGCAGAGCGCGACCAGGATCTGGCCCGCGAAGACGGCGGGCCAGGTCCAGAAGAACGCCGTGCCGCCGAAGCTGTAGCCGAGGCCGAAGAGCTGGAAGACGGTGGTCAGGATCGACACGAACGAGAAGCCGGCCGCGAACGACGCGTAGCTGCCGACGCGCCGGGCCAGCTGCTGGGTGTAGCCGAAGCTGTGGAGATCGGTCGCGCTGAGCGCGTCAGCGCCGGGGGTTGCGAGATGGGTGGACAAGAGGTGCCTCCGAAACGGTAGGCCCGACACCGCGACGCCTGACTGGGCGCACGGCAGCCGGGGCCATTCGGCCTCCCGGGCTTTTATCCCGCCGTGGAGCGGAGCGACACCGTCGTCCCTCCGCCTCCCCTCTCGGACCAGGCCCTCCCGTGGCAGCGTGTGCACGGGAAGCGGAACCCTAGGGGCGCCCCGCTCGGTAGCGGGTCATGGACTACTCCATCGGCCGGGCGTTTCCGCCGTGTCGCCCTCGCGGTAACAAGTGTGTGAACGCCGGCCCGGCCGGTCAGCCCTCCAGCACCGCCGCCAGCGGCGTCGAGTCCAGCCCGTGAGCCTCGGCGACCGGCGTGTAGACGAGGGCTCCCCCGTGGGTGTTGAGGCCCTTCGCCAACGCGGCGTCGGCGAGGCAGGCCGCCTGCCACCCGCGGTCGGCGAGCGCGACGGCGTACGGCAGGGTGACGTTGGTCAGCGCGTACGTCGAGGTGCGCGGCACCGCCCCGGGCATGTTGGCCACGCAGTAGAAGATCGACCCGTGCACCTGGAACGTCGGGTCGGCGTGGGTCGTGGGGTGGGAGTCCTCGAAGCAGCCGCCCTGGTCGATGGCGATGTCGACCAGCACCGAGCCGGGCTTCATCTGCGCGACGAGGGCGTTGGTGACCAGCTTCGGGGCCGCGGCTCCGGGAATCAGCACGGCACCGATGACCATGTCGGCCTCGCGCACCTGCTCCTCGATGACCAGGCGCGACGAGGCGAGCCCGTGCACGCGGTTGTTGTAGCGCCAGAACGACATCCGGAGCTTGTCCAGGTCGGTGTCGATCAGCGTGACGTCGGCTCCCATGCCGAGGGCGATGTTGGCGGCGTTCTGGCCCGAGACGCCCGCACCGAGGATCACCACCTTGGCCTGCGCGACGCCACCGACACCGCCCATCAGCACCCCGCGCCCGCCCTGCGCCTTCATCAGCGCGTGCGCGCCGACCTGCGGCGCGAGGCAGCCGGCCACCTCCGACATCGGGTAGAGCAGCGGCAGCGCGCCGGAGGGCAGCTGGACGGTCTCGTAGGCGATCGCGGTCACGCCCCGCTCCACGAGCTCGACCGTCAGCGGCCGGTCGGCGGCCAGGTGCAGGTAGGTGAAGAGCACCAGTCCCTCCCGCAGGCGCGGGTACTCCGCCTCGACCGGCTCCTTCACCTTGAGCACCATGTCGGCGGCCCAGGCGTCGTCGACCGAGCCGAGCGTCGCGCCTGCCGCGGCGTACTCCTCGTCGGGGATGGCGCTGCCGAGGCCCGCACCGCGTTCGACGACCACCGTGTGACCGTGTGCGACCAGCTCGGTCACCCCGACCGGGGTGATGGCGACGCGGTACTCGTGGTTCTTGATCTCCTTGGGAACTCCCACCCTCATGGGAGCCAGCATGCTCAGGTCGGGGGTCCTGCGGAAGGGCCGTGACCGAACCGTGCTGTCCGGATCCCTTCAGGGGTGCGCCGTGACCCCGGCGTGATCAGCGAACAGCCGGGAGCCACTCCACCTCGGCGATGTGCCGGACGCGCTCGCGACCGAAGCGCGACAGCATCAGGACCGCCGTCGCGAGCGCGACGTACATCGAGCCCATGATGATCAGGATCCAGGCGCCGTGGAGGGAGGAGTCGAGCGGGGCGACCATGCCACCGACGACCGAGACCGCGACGAAGACGACCGAGGCAGCGCGCGGGAGCCGCATCGCGGCCAGGAACGGGACCACCCACATCAGGTACCAGATGTGGACGACGGGCAAGGTCAGCAGGAAACCGCCGACGAGGAGCGCGGTGCCCTCGAGCGCCCGCAGCCGGCTGCCCGTGGGCCAGCGGAGGGCGACCGCTCCGACCAGGACCAGCGACAGCAGGGAGGCGACCTTGCGGAAGGCGTCGGCGAACGTGTGCTCCTCCAGCTCCATGCCGACGAGGTGGCCGATCTGGTCGAAGATCCCCCCGACGAACGTCGGCGGCGACAGCGGCGTGTAGACCGTGCCCGGCACGGACAGGGCGCTGACCCAGCCGAGCCCGAGCCCCCACGCGAAGCCGACCGCTGCGAGGACGGATCCAGCGACGGCGCCCGCCAGACCGAGGCGCTTCACCCGCTCCAGGAGCGGGGCTCCGGCGGGGAGGGAGGCGAGCACGATCGGGATGCAGACCAGGCCGCCGGGCACCTTGACGCTCGCGGCGAGACCTCCGACGACCGCGCCCCACAGCCAGCCGCGCTCGATGCCGACGACCAGGGCAGCGGCCATCAGCCCGACCATGAGCAGGTCGTTGTGGAGCCCGCCGACGCCGTTAGCGATCATCAGCGGCGAGGCGATGGCCACCGCGGAAGCCAGGGCCGGACGCACACCGGACCACGCCGCGAGCCGCGGCACGGCCCAGGCGATGAGCGCGAGGCCGGCCAGTGCCACCACCCGGTCGCAGATGACCAGCGCCCACGGGTTGGTGGTGAGGCGCGAGGAGAGGTCGCCCAGGATCAGCGGCAGCGGGCCGTACGGCGTCAGCGTCTCCATCCAGCGGGGGTCGACCGCCTCCACGATGGGCCCCGCGAGCACCCCGGGGCCGTGCTCGTAGGGGGAGATGCCGAGGCGCGTCATCGTGCCCTGTGCGGCGTAGCTCCAGCCGTCGCGGGAGAACAGCGGCGGCGCGACCAGCAGGGGCAGCGCCCAGAGCACCGTCGCCTGCCGGACCAGCTCGAGGCCGCCTGGCCGGTCGCTGCGCGCCAGCGAGCGGCACAGCGACAGCCAGGCCGCCGCGAGCATGCCGAGACCGGCGAGCACCACGGCGAGGCCCAGCATGCGGCCGGCAGGGTGGGTCCGGAGCGCCACGACCTGCTCGCTGTCGAGCAGGAAGCTGGAGTCGGGCAGGGTCGACACCACCAGCCCTCCGATGAGGACCAGGACGGAACCGGCGAGGCCACGAGTCAGCACACGCGGGACCGTACGAGCAGGCGTTGGCTGGTGACCGACACCGGGGTGAACGACACCCGAACGCGTGGTCACGGTCCCACCGCCAGTCCGCCGGCCGGGCCGTCCGATGCCGTCCCGGGGTCCCGCGGGCGCCGACGCCGGACGGCCCGCACGGTCACCAGGCAACCGGCGAGCACGACCACGGCCATGCCGAGGCGCACCAGGTCGAGGACGGTCTGGCGGTACACGACGTGGAAGGTCGACTGGAGCGGCGCGAGCAGGCTCCCGAGGACCAGGAGCGCACCGACCGGGGCAGCCGTACGACGGCGCATGCCGGCCGCGGCGGCGAACGGCAGCAGCCACAGCAGGTACCAGGGCTGGACCGCGGGCAGGCCCAGCACCAGCGTGCCGTACAGGAGGAGGGCGGCGCGGAGGCCCGCACGCGGGTTCCCCGTGCGTCCACGGAGGGCGACGAGGACGACCACCAGCAGCGACCCGGCGGTCGCCACGGCGCGCACGCTGTGCAGCACGCGCCGGTGGGGCGGTCCTCCGAGGTGGTGGCTGAGCCGGCCGAGGAGGTCGCCGAGCTCGGTCGGCACCGACAGCGGGGTGTCGATGACCGCGGGCACGGAGAGGCCGTGGACCCAGCCGACGCCGAGCCCCGAGGCGAGGCCGACCCCGACCAGGACCGCGCCGGCGAGGGCAGCGCCCACCACCAGCCGGCCGCACCTGCGGAGGAACGACGCACCGACCGGCAGGCTCGCCAGCAGCAACGGCACGCAGACCAGGCCCCCGGGGACCTTCACGGCAGCCGCGAGCCCGCCGAGCAGGCACCCCGCGACCCAGCTCCGCTCGACTCCGACCACCAGCGCGGCCGCCATCAGGCCGACCATCAGCACGTCGTTGTGCAGGCCGCCCACGCCGTGGGCGAGCATCAGCGGGGACGCCAGCACGAACGCCGACGCCCACCCCGGGCTGGTGCCCGCCCACGCTGCCATCCGCGGCACCGCCCAGGCCAGCAGTGCCAGCCCGAGGAGGGCGACCAGCCGGTCGGCGATGACCAGCAGCCACGGGTCGCCGGTCACCCGCGCGGCCAGGCTGCCCAGCGCCAGCGGCAACGGCCCGTAGGGGGTGAGCGTGTGCATCCACTGCGGATCGACGGCCGCGACGATCGGGCCGGTCAGCACCGCCGGCCCGTGCTCGTACGGCGAGATCCCGAGCCGGGTCATCATCCCCTGCGCCGCATAGCTCCAGCCGTCACGGGAGAAGAGCGGCGGCGCGACGACCAGTGGCAGCGACCAGGTGGTGACGGCGCTGCGCGCCAGCCGGACGCCGGCCCGGTCGTCGAGCCGGCCGGTCGTGCGCAGCAGTGAGCACCAGGCCCACGACAGCAGCGCCAGACCGGTCAGGACGACGCCGAGCGCGAGCACGCGCCCGTGCGGGTCGTGGTGGCGCAGGAGCCGCAGCCAGGGCAGCGCGAGCAGGACCGGGTTGCCGGCGGGCATGGGCACGATGACCAGTCCCCCGAGCAGGACCAGCACCGAGCCGGTGGTTCCACGGAGCAGCACGCCGGCACCGTAGGCGCGGCTGCGTGACGGAAGCGTGAAGCCTCAGCGCGGGGTGAACCCGAGGTGCGCCGCCGGGGTGCCGGCCCGCATCGCGTCGAGCTCGTCGGGGTGATGGCGGTGCATGTGGGCGATGGCCCGGCGCCGGTACCGCAGGATCTGGATGCTGCCGAGCGCCCACACGACGTACTGCACCGAGAGCGCGACCCGGAAGTCCCCGAGGTCGTACGCCGAGGG
This sequence comes from Nocardioides jiangxiensis, assembly GCF_030580915.1. Classification (NCBI taxonomy): domain Bacteria; kingdom Bacillati; phylum Actinomycetota; class Actinomycetes; order Propionibacteriales; family Nocardioidaceae; genus Nocardioides; species Nocardioides jiangxiensis. Next base: position 2,000,688 of record NZ_JAUQTA010000001.1, on the reverse strand, counting down.
CCCGGCCGGCTCGCGCAGGTCGAGCACGACGCCCACCAGCCAGAGCGTCAGCAGCGAGGCCGTGAAGCCGCCGATGTTCACCAGCCCGTTGGCGCGGCCGACCGCCTGGACGGGTGCGAGGGTGCGGGCCAGCTCGAAGCCGACCATCGACGCGGGTCCGCCCGTCGCGATCACGCAGACCAGGACGACCAGCAGCCAGAGTGGCGCGGGTCCGGGCCAGAGCAGCACGACGGCCCAGGCGAGGGCGCTGGCCGCGACGACGACGAGCACCAGCTGCGACCTGCGGAAGGGGTGGCGCGTGACGAGCCTGCCGAGCACGGGACCGGCGACGACGATCCAGCCGGTCATCAGCATCAGCAGCGCGCTGGCCGTGCCACGGGAGAGCCCCTCCCCCGACACCAGGAACGGGAAGCCCCACAGCAGCGAGAAGACCGTCGCGCCGAACTGCGACGTGAAGTGCGACCACATGCCGAGGCGGGTCGTCGGGTGCGACCAGATCACCCGGAGGCTCCGCGCCAGGGCACGCAGCTTGGTCGCCTCGTGGCCGGCGTCGCGGTAGGGCGAGTCCTTCACGAGGAGGGCGACCGCGACCATCACGACGAGGCCGACGGCGGAGAAGCCCGCGAACGCCTTCGTCCATCCCAGCGCGTGCAGCGCGATGCTCAGCGGTGCCGCGGCCACGATCGCGCCGAGCTGGCCCATCTGGCCGGTCAGCTGCGCCACCATCGGGGCCTGCCGGACGAGGAACCAGACCGCCACCAGCCGCAGCACGGAGACGAAGATCATCGCGTCACCCGCACCGATCACCGCCCGGGCCAGCAGCGCCGCCGCGAACGTGTCCGTGAAGGCGAACGCCAGCTGCCCGGCGGTCATCAGGGCCAGGCCGGCCAGGATCATCCGTCGGGAGCCGAAGCGGTCCAGGAGCACACCGACCGGGATCTGCATGCTGGCGTAGACCGCGAGCTGGAGGACCGTGAACGCCGCCAGCTGGCTGGCGGAGATGTCGAACCGGTCGGCAGCGATCAGGCCCGCGACGCCGAGCGAGCTGCGGTGGAAGATCGCCACGCCGTACGCCGAGAGGGCCGCGGCCCAGATCGCCCAGGCGCGCCGGCGCCCGATGTCGTGCATCTGTTCGCGTTCACGCCCGAGCGGGGAGACCTCCACGCCATCGAGCATGACAGGCTCAGCCGACCTCCGAGCGACAGCCCCGCATCGCCGAGGAGACGAGGTCCGCCCAGACCACCTTGGCGCTGCGGGCCGGATGCACGCCGTCGACCAGTTGGTCGGTGTGTGCCTGGGCCCAGTCGCGCCACTCCGCGACGCAGACCCCCTCGCCGGCCGCCGCCAGACGGCGCATCGCGGCGGCGTACTGGCCGGTGCGGTCGAAGGCGTAGCGGCCGGTGGAGCGCGGGTGCTTCGCCGTCGGCGAGCGGAAGGGCGTCACGAACTCGACCTGCGCGTGCGGGAGCAGGGCCCGGACCCGCTCGTAGTCAGCGGCCTCCCACGTGGTCGACCAGTTGGTGCCCAGCTCGACCACGAGCTGGGCAGGGGCGCGGCCCTTGCGCTCCACCCAACCGCGCACCAGGGGCATCAGCCGGTCGACGTTGCGCCCCTCGACCGCGTCCACGATCCAGTGCGGGTGCCGGGCCTTGAGCTGGTCGCGGCTGCGGTGGGCGATCGAGTCACCGATCACCAGCGTGTACGACGGAGGCGCGCTCCGCGCATGGGTCGTGACCGCCTGGACGGTGTGTGTGGCGGCAGGTGCCGCCACGACGGGCGGCGCCACCGGGCTGGCGAGCGCGACGCCCGCGGCGACGGCCGTGGCCGTGAACCCCGCCGCGATGCCCGCGCAGACCTTCCGCATGCGGGGAGCGTAAGCGATGACGACCGCCACACCCCGAAAAACAGCGAGGCCCCGCCGGAAACCGGCGGGGCCTGTCTGTGGCAGGTGAAGGATTCGAACCTTCGAAGCTTTCGCGACGGATTTACAGTCCGCTCCCATTGGCCGCTCGGGCAACCTGCCGTGTTGAGCCCCGGGTCACCCCGGCGACAACGGGTGGAAGAATAGCGCAGCACCCGACCCCTAGCGAAAACGCCCGCACCCTTGGGCGCAGGAGGAGCAAGGCCATGGCCGACTCGTCGTTCGACATCGTCAGCAAGATCGACCGCCAGGAGGTCGACAACGCGCTCGGCCAGACGGCCAAGGAGATCGCGACGCGCTACGACTTCCGCGGCACCAACGCAGCGATCAAGTGGTCCGGCGAGTACGGCATCGAGATCGAGGCGTCCGCCGACGACCGGGCCAACGCGATCCTCGACGTCTTCAAGGGCAAGCTCGTGAAGCGCAACCAGTCGCTCAAGATCGTCGACGCCTCGGAGCCGCGCCAGTCCGGCCAGCTCTCCAAGATCACGATCACGCTCAAGGAGGGCATCTCCTCGGAGAACGCCAAGAAGGTCTCGAAGCTGATCCGCGACGAGGGCCCGAAGGGCGTCAAGGCGCAGATCCAGGGCGACGAGCTCCGCGTCTCCTCCAAGTCGCGCGACGACCTGCAGGCCGTCCAGCGCCTGGTCACCGAGGCGGACTACGACTTCGCGGTGCAGTTCACCAACTACCGCTGACGCAGCACCACCACGACGCTGAGCCCTCCCCTACGGCGGGGGCTCAGCGTCATCTCGCCGCCGTGCGCGGCGACGACGCGGTCCAGCTGGAAGGGCTCGACAAACGTGGCGAGGCGCCCGGCGTCGAGCACCTCCCCCGCGTTGCTGACCTTCAGCGGTACGGGGCCGTGGTCTCGACGGGGATCGAGACGCTGCAGCACGTGCTGCGGCTCGACCGGGTGTCGACGACGTGCTCCTGAACGCCACCGGCGCGGGGCTCGCTGCGCTCGCCTCCGCGCCGTGGTGGCGCCCAGGTCGGATCAGGCGACGGTCAGCGGCGTACCTGACGGGAGACCGGCCGACGGCAGCGTGACAGCACCGGCGGCCGCGCTCAGCCAGACGTGGCGGCCGGTGTCGACGCCGAGGTGGCGGGCCGACGTCCGCGTGAGCGTCACGACGACCTCCTCCCCTGCATCGGTCAGGACGGTCACGCGGACCTCGAAGCCCACGCGGAGCACGCGGGAGACGACGCCCTCGATCGCCCCGACCGCGGTCGGGGCGGTCGTCAGCTCGATGTCGTGCGGGCGGATCAGCTGGCCACCGAGGGTGGTCGCCTCCCCGAGGAACGACATGACGAAGTCGGACGCCGGCGCGTCGTACAGCTCGTCGGGGGTGCCGACCTGCTCCACGCGACCCTGGTTGATGACGACGATCTCGTCGGCGACCTCGAGGGCCTCCTCCTGGTCGTGCGTGACGAAGACGGTGGTCACGTGGACCTCGTCGTGCAGCCGGCGCAGCCAGTCACGGAGCTCCTTGCGGACCTTCGCGTCGAGCGCGCCGAACGGCTCGTCCAGCAGCAGCACCGACGGCTCCACCGCGAGGGCACGGGCCAGCGCGAGACGCTGACGCTGCCCGCCGGAGAGCTGCGACGGCAGCCGGTCGGCGAACTGCGACAGGTGCACGAGCTCGAGGAGCTCGGCGACCCGCTGCTTGACCTCGGCCTTCGGCTTCTTGCGGATCTCCAGGCCGAACGCCACGTTCTTGGCGACGCTCATGTGCTTGAAGACCGCGTAGTGCTGGAAGACGAAGCCGACATTGCGCTTCTGCGGCGGGAGGTGGGTCGCGTTGGTGCCCTCGATCTCGACCGAGCCGGTGTCGGCGCGGTCGAGGCCGGCGATGATCCGCAGCAGGGTGGACTTACCACCGCCGGACGGGCCGAGAAGCGCGGTCAGCTGACCGGTCGGGAGGGACAGGTTGATGTTCTCGAGTGCCACGAAGTCCCCGAAGGACTTGTTGACACCGGTGATCTCGATGCTCATGGAAGGGTCCTTCAGGAAGCCGTGTGCTTGGGGCGGAGGAGGGCGACGACGACGATGCAGGCGACCGCGGCCGAGGCCAGCAGGAACGCCGTGGCGTACGCCGTCGGCTGGTCGAAGTTCTGGTAGCGCTCCTCGACGATGAGCGTGGCGGTCTGGGTCCTGCCGACGATGTTGCCGGAGACCACCTTGACCGCGCCGAACTCGCCGAGGGAGCGGGCCAGCGACAGCACCACTCCGTAGATGACCGCCCACCGGATGCTCGGCAGGGTGATCCGGGTGAAGGTCTGGAAGCCGTTCGCCCCGAGGCTGCGGGCCGCCCACTCCTGCTCGTCGCCGACCTCCTGGAGCGTCGGGACGACCTCGCGGATGACCAGCGGCAGGGCGACGAAGACGGTCGCCATCACGATGCCGGGAGTCGAGAAGATGACCTGGACGCCCGCGTCGGCGAGCGGCTGGCCGAACCAGCCCTTGGTGGGGCTGTAGACCAGCACGAGCGCGAGTCCGACCACGACCGGCGAGACCGACATCGGGATGTCGAGCAGCACCGAGAGCGCCCGGCGACCCCAGAAGCTGTGGCGCACGAGCAGGAGCGAGACGGTGACACCGAAGACGGTGTTGATGACCACTGCACTCACGGCCACGATCAGCGTCAGCTTCAGCGAGTGGACGACGTACGGGTCACCGAAGGCGTGCGACAGGGCGTCGAAGCCGTCCGCGAAGGTGTTGCGGACGACGAGCGAGACCGGCCACGCGACCAGCAGGAACAGGTACGCCACCACCAGCAGGCGCAGCGCCCAGCGGAGGGCGGGGGGCGTCTTCACCATCGCTTCGTCACCCGCCTCTGCAGCAGGTCCAGGGCGACGATGACCACCAGCGCGATCACCAGCAGGATCGTGGCGACGACCGCGGCCGAAGCCGTGTTGCCGCTCTCGATGGAGCTGATGATCCGCACCGACGCGACCTCCGTCTTGAACGGCAGGTTGCCGCTCAGCAGGACCAGCGAGCCGTACTCGGCGATGCCCCGCGCGAACGCCATTCCGGCGCCCGCCACGATCGCCGGAACCAGGCTGGGCAGGATCACCCGGCGGAACGTGTAGAAGCGGGTGGCCCCGAGCGAGGACGCGGCCTCCTCGACGTCGGTGTCGAGCTCCTCGAGCACCGGCTGCACCGTGCGGACGACGAACGGCAGCGTGACGAACGCAAGGGCCAGGAAGACAGCCGTCTTCGTGCTGGCGACGTTGACGCCGATCGGGCTCTTCGGGCCGTAGAGCGAGAGCAGCACGAGGCCGGCGACGATGGTCGGCAGCGCGAACGGGATGTCGATGATGACGTCGAGGATCGCTGCGCCGCGGAAGCGGTCGCGGACGAGCACCCACGCGATCGTCGTGCCCATCACGACGTTGAGGAGGGTGACGCCGAGCGCCTGGATGACCGTGAGCCTGAGGGCGGCGGAGGTCTGCGGGTTCTGCAGGACCTTGGTGAAGCCGTCCCAGCCGCCGGTGCTCGCCTGGACGACGACGGCGGCGAGCGGGATGAGCACGAGCAGGCTGAACCAGACGAGCGAGACGCCGAGCGCGAGGCCCGACGACGTGGTCAGTGCATCAACGGCCCGAGCCGGGCGGCGCTTGTGCGCCGCCCGGCCGGGTCGGACCCCATCCGTCGGGGTCAGCGTGGTCGCTGTGGTCACTCGGAGGTGCCCGTCGCGATCTGGATCTTCGTGACGATGCCGTTCTCCTCGTCGAAGAACTTGTCCTTCGCGGCGTCCCAGCCACCGAAGTCCTTCGCGATGGTGAGCAGCTTCTTCGGGGTCGGGAACGGGTTCGCCGGGTCGTTGGCGCCCTGGACCTCGCCGGTGATGCCGTCGATCACCGGGCGGTAGCCGCTGGCCAGGAAGTCCTTCTGGGCCTCGGGGGTGAACAGGAAGTCACGGAAGTCCGCGGCCGCCTTCGGGGCGTCCTTGGTGACCGCCGCCGGCGTCTCGATGAGGAGCGTCTGGTCGGGGACGATGTAGTCGATGTCCTCGCCCTTCTGCTTCGCGAGGATCGCCTCGTTCTCATAGGAGACCAGGACGTCGCCGTTGCCAGAGGTGAAGGACGTCAGGGCGTCCCGCGCCGAGCCGGGCAGCGAGACCGCGTGCTTGAAGTACTCCGTGAGGTACTTCTTCGCGTCGGCCTCGGTGCCACCGTTGGCGAGGACGTGACCGTAGGCCGCGAGGGTGTTCCAGCGGGCACCGCCGGAGGAGGCCGGGTTCGGCGTCACGATGCCGATGCCGGGCTTGACCAGGTCGTCCCAGCCGGTGATCTTCTTCGGGTTGCCCTTGCGGACCACGAGGACCACCACGGAGTCGGCGACGATGCCGTCGTGGCCGGTCTGGGTCTTCCAGTCGGAGTCGACCAGCTTGGCGTCGACGAGGCGGGTGACGTCGCTCTCCAGGGAGAAGTTGACGAAGTCGGCCGGCTGGCCGCCCTCGACCGCACGGCTCTGGTCGCCGGACGGGCCGTACGACTCGGAGAACTTCACGTCCTTGCCGGCCGGCGTCTTCTCGAAGGCCTTCTCGATGGAGGTGAACGCCGTCTGCGGCGTGGAGTACGCGACCAGGTCGATGGTCGTGCCCTTGCCACCGGCAGCGTCCGACGAACCGCATGCAGTCAGGCCGAGCGCTCCCACCAGAGTCGCGGCCACTGCGGTCGTGAGCTTCTTGCTCATGATGCTTCTCGCTTTCATCTGCGCCGGGGACCCCATGTCGATCCGGCGTATGTCGAGAACCTTAGGGGACTTTCGTTTCTTTGTCATCTTTCTCGGTGCACTTTGAGATGTAACCCGCGTCGCACGCGAAGGACCGGCGCGGACCCGCGTACGGGGGACGGAAAAACGGTTGCAGGGCCCACTAGCTTGGGAGCCATGTCAGAACAGCGGCGGGGCTTCCTGCTGGGCGCCGCGGCGTACGGGATCTGGGGGCTCTTCCCGCTCTACTTCCCGCTGCTCGAGCCGGCGGGAGCGCTGGAGATCCTCACCCACCGCGTGCTGTGGTCCGCCCTCACGATGGCCCTCGTCATCCTCGTGCTGCGGCGCTGGAACGCCGTGCAGGCGCTGGTCGCCGACCGACGGAGGCTGCGCTGGCTCGGAGTCGCCGCCGTCGTGGTCGCCTGCAACTGGGGCGGCTACATCTGGGGCGTCAACCACGGCCACGTCGTCGAGACGTCCCTCGGCTACTTCATCAACCCGCTGGTCACCGTGCTCCTCGGGGTCACCGTCCTCGGGGAGCGACTCCGCGGTCTCCAGTGGGCCGCCCTCGGGCTCTCGCTGGTCGCCGCGGTCGTGCTCACGCTCGACTACGGCCGGCCGCCGTGGGTCGCCCTGGTCCTGGCGGTCTCCTTCGGCCTCTACGGGCTCGCCAAGAAGCAGGCCGCCGCGGGGGCCGTGGAGAGCCTCACCCTCGAGACGGCCTTCCTCGCCCCGCTCGCCCTCGCGTACGTCATCGGCCTGGCCGCCGCCGGGGACTCGACGTTCGCGTCCGAAGGGCCCGGGCACGCCGCCCTGATGGCGTCGTCCGGCGTGGTGACCGCCGTGCCACTGGTCCTCTTCGGCGCTGCCGCCACGCGGATGCCGCTGGTCGTGCTCGGCCTCCTGCAGTACCTCGCGCCGATCATCCAGTTCACCCTCGGCCTGCTCGTCTTCGACGAGGCGATGCCGCTCGGACGCTGGATCGGGTTCGGGCTCGTCTGGTCGGCGCTGACCCTGCTGACCGTCGAGTCGCTGCTGCACCACCGGCGCCAGCAGCTCGTGCGCTCCGCCGAGGCCGCCGCGGTCTGACCCGCTACCCGGGGCCGCCCGCGTCAGGCCGTGCGCGTGGCGACCACGTCGGCGAACGCCTCGAGGGCGTCGCGGACCGGACCCTCGGGCAGGACCTTGAGCAGGTCCTTCGCCTCCTGGGCGCGCGCGATGACGTAGGCACGGGCCTCGTCCATCGCCGGGTGTGCCCGGAGCAGGCCGAGTGCCTCGGCGAGGTCGGCGTCGGACTCCAGAGAGGAGTCGAGGAGCTCGACCAGGCGAGCGTCCTCCGCGCGCTTGGCACGGCGGACGAGCAGCACGGGCAGGGTCGGGACGCCCTCGCGCAGGTCGGTGCCCGGGGTCTTGCCGGACTCCTCGGTCTCCGAGGCGATGTCGAGGATGTCGTCGCTGATCTGGAACGCCGCACCGACGATCTCGCCGTACGCCGCGAGCGCCTCCTCGACCTCGGCGGGTGCACCGGCGAAGCGAGCACCGTAGAGCGCGGAGGTGGCGATCAGGGAACCGGTCTTGCCGGCGACGACACGGAGATGGTGCTCGAGCGCGACCTCCTCCGACGCCGGCGGCACGGTCTCGAGGATCTGGCCCTCGACCAGGCGGGAGAACGTCCGGGCCTGGATCTTGACCGCGTCGGGGCCGAGGGCGGCGGTGAGCTCGGAGGACTTCGAGAAGAGCCAGTCGCCGGTCAGGATGGCGACGTGGTTGTCCCAGCGGGCGTTGGCCGAGTCGGCGCCACGACGCAGGGCCGCCTCGTCCATGACGTCGTCGTGGTAGAGCGACGCGAGGTGCGTGAGCTCGACGACGCAGGCCGCGTCGATCACCTGCGACGAAGCGGCGTCGGGGCCGGTCTCCGCGGCGAGGAGCACCAGCAGCGGGCGGAAGCGCTTGCCGCCGGCGTCCATGAGGTGGCGGGCCGCCTCCGTGACGAAGTCGGCCTCGCTCGTGATGTGGTCGGCCAGGGCCGCCTCCACCTCGACGAGGCGGGCCTTCAGACGCGCCGCGAGGGCCTCGTCGAGGACAGGGAGGGCCAGGGCGGGACCGGACGAAGTCGTGCTCACCTGATGAAGTCTCCCGCATGCGCCGCGAGATCGAGAACCGGGCCGGGTACGACGCCCAGGACGACCGTCGCGATGGCCGTCACAGCGATCGTCACGGAGGTCAGGACGCTCGGGATCACGACTGCCGGAGCATCCGACGCGGGCTCGGAGAAGTACATGAGGACGATCACCCGGATGTAGAAGAACGCCGCCATGGCCGAGGTCAGGACGGCAGCCACGACGACCGGCCACGCTCCCCCGCCCATCGCGCTGGCGAAGACCATCCACTTGCCCGTGAAGCCGGCCGTGAACGGCAGGCCGGCCAGCGAGAGCAGGAAGAGGGAGAACACCGCAGCGACGACGGGCGACGTCTTCGCCAGGCCCGCCCAGCCGCGGAGCTCACCGGACTCGCCGGCCGCGTCGCGCACCAGCGTCAGCACCGCGAACGCACCGAGCGTCATCAGGCCGTAGGTCACCAGGTAGAAGAGCACCGCCTGCGTCGAACCGACCTGGTCCTCGCCGAGCGTCGCGCCCGTGCCGAGGATGCCGGTGAGCACGAAGCCCGTGTGGGCGATCGAGGAGTAGGCCAGCATCCGCTTCACGTCGGTCTGCGCCACCGCCATGACGGCGCCGACCACCATCGTCAGCAGGGCGATCGCCCAGAGCATGGGCAGCCAGGTCCAGCGCTCACCGCCGAAGGCCACGGAGTAGAGGCGCAGCATCGCGACGAACGCCGCGACCTTCGTGCCCGCCGCCATGAACGCCGTCACCGGCGTCGGAGCACCCTGGTAGACGTCGGGCGTCCAGGCCTGGAACGGCACCGCACCGACCTTGAAGAGCAGGCCGACCGACAGCAGGCCGATACCGGCCAGGAGCAGCCCGCGCTCACCGGAGGTGTTGGCGATGGCGTCGGCGATGCCGCCGAAGCGCACGGTGCCGGCGTACCCGTAGACGAGGGCGATGCCGTAGAGCAGGAAGCCCGAGGAGAACGCGCCGAGCAGGAAGTACTTCATCGCGGCCTCCTGCGAGAGGAGGCGACGGCGGCGCGCGAGGCCGGTGAGCAGGTAGAGCGGCAGCGACAGCACCTCGAGGGCGACGAAGAGCGTGAGCAGGTCGTTCGCCGCCGCGAAGAGCAGCATGCCGCCGACCGCGAAGAGCAGCAGCGGGTAGACCTCGGTGTGCTCGAGGCCGCGCTCGCCGACACGGCGTTCGGCCGCGGTGCCGGGCAGCGCCGCCGCCTGGCCGGAGAACGCCGACACCCCGCCGTCGAGGTGGCGCTCCGCGAAGAGCAGCACACCGAGGAAGGCCACGACCAGCAGCAGTCCCCACGCGAAGACCGCAGGCCCGTCGACGGCGACCGCGCCCTCGGCGACGACCGAGCCCCGTGCCGCGCCGTGGCCCCGCTCGTCGAGGCCGGTGGCCACGTAGACCGTGCCGCCGAAGGCGACCGCGAGGGTGGCCAGCGTGAGCAGCACCTGGGTGACGTAGCGCCAGGCCCGCGGCACGAAGGCCTCCACGACGATGCCCACGCAGGCGGCGCCGAGGACCACGAGGAGCGGCCAGATCAGGTCGTAGCCCAGGTGCGGGCTCTGGAAGGTGGTCACTTCTGCGCCCCCGCCTCGATGGTCGACATGGTGTGGTCGCTCGCCGGGTTGATCACCGACAGGGCGAGCTGGGGCACGAAGCCGAGCAGGATCATCAGCGCGACCAGCGGCGCCACGGCCGCGATCTCGCGCGTGCCCACCTCGCTCACGCCGGCCAGCTCGGGCCGCTCGGGTCCCGTGACCGCCAGGCGGTAGGCCCGCAGGACGTACGCCGCGGCCAGCACGACGCCGGAGACGGCGATCGTGCCGACCCACCAGTGGTGCTCGAAGGCGCCCAGCATGACCAGGAACTCCGACACGAAGGGCGACAGGCCGGGCAGGCCCAGCGTTCCGAGTCCACCCAGCAGCAGCAGGGCGGCGAGGACCGGCGCCTTCTTCTCGACGCCGCCCATCTGCGAGAGGCGCGCAGTGCCGGTGCGCCTGATCAGGTACCCCGCGGCCAGGAAGAGCACGGCCGTCGCGAGACCGTGGTTGAACATGTAGAAGGTCGCACCCGAGACGCCCTGGGCGTTGACCACGAAGATGCCGAGCACGATGAAGCCGAAGTGGCTCAGCGAGGTCAGACCGGTCAGCACGAGCAGGTCGTCCTGGCCGAGCGCGAGCAGCGCGCCGTACACGATGGAGATCAGCGCGAGGGTGACCACCACCGGCGTGGCCCAGTGCGCGGCACCCGGGAAGAGCTCGAGGCAGAAGCGGAGCATGCCGTAGGTGCCGATCTTGTCGAGCACGCAGATCAGCAGCACGCTCGTGCCCGGGGTGGCGTTGCCCGTGGTGTCCGGCAACCAGGTGTGGAACGGGAAGATCGGCGCCTTGATCGCGAAGGCGAGGAAGAAGCCGAGGAAGAGCATCCGCTCCTGGCTGGTCGTCAGCGCGACCTGCTTCAGGTCCTCGATCAGGTACGACGCATGGCCGGTCTGCGCAGAGAACGCGTAGAGGGCCACGACCGCCGCCAGCATCACCAGGCCGCCGGCGAGCATGTACAGCAGGAACTTCACCGCCGCCGCCGTGCGGCGCGGCCCGTGGCCGTAGCTGCCGATGAGGAAGTACGCCGGGATCAGCGTCGCCTCGAAGACGAGGTAGAAGAGGAAGACGTCCTGGGCGCAGAAGACCGCGAGCGCGAGCGCCTCGACGACGAGCATCAGCGCGAAGAAGCCCTTGGTGTTGCGGTCGTCGGCGTCGTGCCAGCTGGCCGCGATCACGACCGGCACGAGGATCACGGTGAGCAGCACCATGGTGACGCCGAGCCCGTCGACCGCGAGCGCCCAGTGAGCGCCGATCGGCGCGATCCAGGTGTGCGTCTCGGCCCAGGTCTCGCCGGTGTCGGCGTTGGCGATCCCGACGACTGCTCCGCCGATGAGCGTCGCGATCGAGAACGCGAGCGCGCTCCACTTCGGCAGCGCGTCGCCGGGCCGGCTGGGGAACAGCGCGACCGCGAGGGCCCCGACCAGCGGGAGGGCGATGAGCAGGCTCAGCATCAGATGTTCACCACCAGGAGCGCGAGGACGACGAGCAGGCCGCCGCCGAGCACGGAGAGCGCGTAGGAGCGGACGAAGCCGTTCTGGATCCGGCGCAGCTGGAGCGAGCCGCCGACGGTCGCGGCGGCCTGCCCCATCACGACGCCGTCGATGACCGCCTTGTCGAAGACCATCAGGCCCTCGGCCAGGCGCACCGTCGGCTGGACGACGAGCACGTCGTTGATCGCGTCGCCGTACAGGTCGGCACGGGCGGCCTTCACGGGCCAGGCCACGTCCGAGGGAGCCTTGCGCGGCACGAACCGCTCGCCCACCGTGAACCACGCCGTCGCCACGCCGACCGCGACGGTCACGAAGACCAGCAGCGTGATGACGAACGCCGGCATCGGCAGCTCCTCGTGGTGCGCCTCGCCGACGACGGGACGCAGCCAGTCGGTGATCCAGCCACCGGCCAGCATGAGGCCGCCGAGGACGCTGAGCGCCGCGAGGACCATCAGCGGGATCGTCATCACCCGCGGCGACTCGTGCGGGTGCACGCCCTCGCTCCAGCGCTTCTCGGTGAAGAAGGTGAGCAGCATCAGCCGGGTCATGTAGAAGCCGGTGATGCCCGCGCCGAGCATCGCCAGCACGCCGACGACGGCGTTGTCGGCGAACGCGGTCTCGATGATCTTGTCCTTGGACCAGAATCCGGAGAAGCCCGGGAAGCCGATGATCGCGAGGTAGCCCATCGCGAAGGTCAGGAACGTGACCGGCAGCATCTTCTGCAGCGCGCCGTAGTGGCGCATGTCGACGTCGTCGTCCATCGCGTGCATGACCGAGCCGGCGCCGAGGAACATGTTCGCCTTGAAGAAGCCGTGCGTGAGCAGGTGGAAGATCGCGAACGCCGCACCCACCGGGCCGAGGCCCGCGCCGAGCATCATGTAGCCGATCTGGCTCATCGTGGAGCCCGCCAGCGCCTTCTTGATGTCGTCCTTCGCGCAGCCGAGGACAGCACCCCAGAGGAGCGTCACGACCGCGACCACGACGACGGCGGTCTGTGCCACCGGGGCGGCCTCGAAGACCACGCCGCTGCGGACGACCAGGTAGACGCCGGCGGTGACCATCGTGGCCGCGTGGATCAGGGCCGAGACCGGGGTCGGTCCCTCCATCGCGTCGAGCAGCCAGGCCTGGAGCGGCACCTGCGCGCTCTTGCCGCAGGCGGCGAGGAGCAGCGCGAGGCCGATGAGGGTCAGGGTGCGCTCGGACTCGCCGTCGAGGGAGCCGCCGATCTGGACGAAGTCGAGCGTTCCCACGTGGGACACGAAGAGGAACATCGCCAGCAGCAGGCCCATGTCACCGACGCGGTTCATCACGAAGGCCTTGCGCGCGGCGAGCGCCGCGGAGTGCTTGTGCTGCCAGAAGCCGATCAGCAGGTACGACGCCAGGCCGACGCCCTCCCAGCCGATGAAGAGCATCAGGTAGTTGCCGCCGAGCACCAGCAGCAGCATCGCGGCGACGAAGAGGTTGAGGTACCCGAAGAACCGGCGGCGCCGCTCGTCGTGCTCCATGTAGCCGACTGAGTAGACGTGGATCAGCGACCCCACGCCCGTGATCAGCAGGACGAAGAGAATCGAGAGCCGGTCGGCGTACAGGTCGGCGCCGACCTGGAAGGTGCCGACGTGGAGGAACTCCCACAGGTGCTGGTGGACCCCACCGCCTTCCGACTCGCTCGCGACCTGGCCGAACGTGACCAGCCCCAGCACGAACGACGTCGCGACCGTCGCGACGCCGAGCCAGTGGCCCCAGCGGTCGGTGGCCCGGCCCCCGAGGAGCAGGACGGCGGCACCCAGCAGCGGGAGGCCGATGATCAGAGCAAGCACGAGCGCCTCACAGCTTCAGCAGGTTGGCGTCGTCGACCGAGGCCGAACGGCGGGTGCGGAACAGGGTCATGATGATCGCGAGGCCGACCACGACCTCGGCCGCGGCCACCACCATCACGAAGAACGCGGCGATCTGGCCGGTCAGGTTGCCGTGGTAGCGGGCGAACGCGACGAGCGCGAGGTTGGCGGCGTTGAGCATCAGCTCGACGCACATGAAGACCACGATCGCGTTGCGCCGGATCAGCACGCCGACGCAGCCGATGGTGAAGAGGATGGTGCTGAGCACGACGTAGGGACCGACCTGGAACGCTGACACGACCATCGGGGTCATCACCGACCGCCCTCCCCGTGCGACTCCACCATCTTCTCGATCGCCTTGACGTCCTTCGGTGGCGCCTTCTCGTCGTGGCGGCCGACCAGCGTGCGGTTGAGCGACAGCTCGCTCGGCGTGCCGTCGGGCAGCAGGGCGGGCGTGTCGACCGCGTTGTGCCGCGCGTAGACACCCGGCGCGGGGAGCGGGCCGAGGTGGCGGCCGGATGCGGCGTACTCCTGGACCCGTCGGGCGGCGAGCTCCTTCTGCCCCGCCCGGGGCTCGAGCCGTTCGCGGTGGGCGAGGACCATCGCGCCGACGGCCGCGGTGATGAGCAGTGCCGACGTGGTCTCGAACGCGAGCACCCAGTCGGAGAAGAGCAGGTCCGCGAGGGCGTTGACGTTGCCGCCCTCGTTGGCCGCCGTCAGCCCGGTCGCCGTGCCGTAGCCGACCTGGCCGGCCGCGAGGCCGATCGTGAGGCCGAAGAGCACACCCACGACGAGGGCGGCGACGCGGTGGCCCTTGATCGTCTCCGTCAGGGAGTCGGACGCGTCGACGCCGACGAGCATGAGCACGAAGAGGAAGAGCATCAGGATCGCGCCGGTGTAGACGATGATCTGCACCGCGAAGAGGAACGGCGCCTCCAGGCTGGCGTAGAGCACGGCGAGGCTGATCATCACGACCGCGAGCAGCAGGGCCGCGTGCACGGCCTTGCGGACGACGAGGATGCCGAGGGCGGCCACCACCATGATCGGGGCCAGGCACCAGAAGGCGATCACGCGCGCTCCTCCCTCGTCGCCTCGAGCAGCTCGGTCAGCGAGGAGGGCTCCTCGACGAACTCGCCGCGGAAGTAGTTCTTCTCGTCGCCGTAGCGCGCCGGGTGCGGCGGCTGCTCCATGCCCGGCTGCAGCGGCGCGAGCAGGTCGGCCTTCTCGTAGATCAGGTCGGCGCGATTGTCGTCGGCCAGCTCGTACTCGTTGGTCATCGTCAGCGCACGCGTCGGGCAGGCCTCGATGCAGAGGCCACACAGGATGCAGCGCAGGTAGTTGATCTGGTAGACGCGGCCGTAGCGCTCACCGGGGCTGAACCGCTGGCTGTTGCCGTCGGCGTCCAGCTCGTCGGAGTTGTCCGCACCCTCCACGTAGATCGCGTCGGCCGGGCAGGCCCACGCGCAGAGCTCGCAGCCGACGCACTTCTCCAGGCCGTCGGGCCAGCGGTTGAGCTGGTGCCGTCCGTGGAAGCGCGGCGCCGTCTGCTCCTTCTGGAAGGGGTACTGCTCCGTGACGGGCTTCTTGAACATCGTCCGGAACGTCACCCCGAACCCGGCGACCGGGTCCCAGAGCGTCTCCTTGGCGCCCATCAGCGCACCTCCCCTGACTGGTCGAACACGAGCGGGGCAGCAGCGCCGCGCACGGCGCCGGCCTCGGGAAGCTGCGGCGTCGGGAAGCCCCCGGCGCGCGGCTCGGGCCGCTGGACCGGAGCCGGCACCGCCGCCTCCGGCGTGCGGGCGGGCCAGAAGACCAGGGCGACGCACCCGACGACGGCGACCCCGGCGACCACCGGCAGCACCGGTCCGCTGAAGAACGAGTCGAACGTGCCCTCGTTGCGCGCCACCCGCATCGTCGCCACGAGCAGGATCCAGACCAGCGAGATCGGGATCAGCACCTTCCAGCCGAAGGCCATGAACTGGTCGTAGCGCAGCCGGGGCAGCGTGCCGCGCAGCCACACGAAGAAGAAGATGAAGCAGAGCAGCTTGCCGAAGAACCAGAGCACGGGCCACCAGCCCTCGTTGGCACCGGCCCAGACCTGCGCGATGCCGAACGGCGCACGCCAGCCGCCCAGGAAGAGCGTCGTCGCGAGCGCCGAGACGGTCGCCATGTTGATGTACTCGGCGAGGAAGAAGAGCGCGAACTTCAGGCTGGAGTACTCGGTGTGGAAGCCGCCGACCAGCTCGCCCTCGGCCTCCGGGAGGTCGAACGGCGCACGGTTGGTCTCGCCGACCATCGAGATCACGTAGATGACGAAGCTCGGCAGCAGCACGATGCCGAACCACACCTTGTCCTGGGCGGCGACGATCGTGGACGTCGACATGGAGCCGGCGTACAGGAAGACCGCGACCAGGCTCAGGCCCATCGCGACCTCGTAGGAGATCATCTGCGCACTGGAGCGGAGACCGCCCAGCAGGGAGTACGTCGAGCCGGAGGCCCAGCCGCCGAGCACGATCCCGTAGATGCCGATCGAGGCGATCGCCATCACGAAGAGGACCGCCATGGGCATGTCGGTCAGCTGCAGCGGGGTGCGATGGCCGAAGACGGTCACCTCCGGGCCGAACGGGATCACCGAGAACGTGATGAAGGCCGGGATCGCCGCGATGACGGGGGCCAGCACGAAGACCACCACGTCGGCGGCCTTCGGGATGATGTCCTCCTTCAGCGCCAGCTTCACACCGTCGGCAAGCGACTGGAGCAGGCCGAAGGGGCCGTGCACGTTGGGGCCGATGCGGTGCTGCATGCGGGCCACCACGCGGCGTTCGAACCAGATGTTGAAGAGCGTCAGCAGCACGAGGACCAGGAAGATCGCGACGACCTTGCCGATGATCAGCCACCACGGGTCCTTGCCGAACGCCGAGAGGTCCTCGGTCACGGCGGCGATGCCGACGAGTGCCTTCATCGCTGGACTCCCTTCACGGAGACGGAGCCGCCGGGGCCGCTCAGCGTCGCGAGCACTCCCCCGGGCCAGGCGTTGGCGGGCACCCAGACGACGCCCTCGGGCAGGTCGGCGACCTCGACGGGGAGGGTCACCTGGCCACGGTCGCCGGTGAGGGTCACCTCGGTCGCGCCGCGGAGCATCTCGTGGGTCTCGGCGGTGATCCGGGCGACCGCGGGACGCTGCGTCGCCAGGAGGACGTCGGCGTCCGCGAGGAGGGCGCCGTGGCCGACCAGCTGCTTCCAGGTCGCCAGCGCGAGCTTGGTCTTGAGCACCTTGCGGGCGGGCCCCGGCTTCGCCGCGGGTGCGGCCGGGCGGGCGCCGTCCCAGGGGC
This sequence comes from Nocardioides jiangxiensis, assembly GCF_030580915.1. Lineage (NCBI taxonomy): Bacteria > Bacillati > Actinomycetota > Actinomycetes > Propionibacteriales > Nocardioidaceae > Nocardioides > Nocardioides jiangxiensis. Next base: position 1,983,660 of record NZ_JAUQTA010000001.1, on the reverse strand, counting down.
CGACCTGCTCCATCTCGGCGCGGGCGCCCTCGGTGGTGGCGAAGCCGAGCGGGCTCCCGGCACCGACCTGGGCCATCTCCTCGGCGATCCCGGCCAGCACCCGGAGGTCGGCGAGCGATCCGGGGACGTCGAAGATCCGGGCGAAGGGGCGCGGCCGACCTTCCCAGGTGACGAACATGCCGGCCTTCTCGGTGACCGGCGCGACCGGGAACACCACGTCGGCTGCGCGGGTCACGTCGGTCGCGGTGAGCTCGAGGCTGACCACGAAACCGGCCGCGTCGATCGCCGCACGGGCGCCGGCGGGGTCGGCCAGGTCGTCGAGGTCGACCCCGCCGATCACGAGGCCGCCGAGCTCGCCGCTCGCCGCGGCCGCGAGGATCGCGTCGCCCTCGCGGCCCACGGTCGCCGGCAGGTGCTCGACCCCCCACGCGGCACCGAGGTCGATGCGGGCGGCCGGCTCCTCGACCGGACGCCCACCGGGCAGCAGGTTGGGCAGGCAGCCGGTCTCGACGGCACCGCGGTCACCGGCGCGCCGGGGCACCCAGGCCAGGCGGGCGCCGGACTGCTGCGCCAGTGCCGCCGCGGCGCTCAGGGCACCCGGCGAGGTCGCCAGGCGCTCGCCGACGAGGATCACGCTGCGGTCGTCGACATCCAGGGACACGATGGCCCCGGCCTCCTCGCCCGGCGCCGCCTGCACGAGGCTGCCGGCCAGCTTGCGGAGGCCGCGGCTGGCGTACGGCGCCACGGAGGCGACCGCGAGGCCGCCCTTGACCGCCTTCCGCAGCCGGAGGAAGAGCGTGCCGGCCTCGTCCTCGGGCTCCAGGCCCAGCAGCACGACCGTCGAGGCGTTGTCGAGGTCGGCGTACGTGACGTCGGAGGCGAGGGCCACCGTCGAGGCGAGGAACTCCGCCTCCTCCGCGGAGTGCGGGCGGGCGCGGAAGTCGATGTCGTTGGTCCCGAGCACCACGCGGGCGAACTTGGAGTACGCGTAGGCATCCTCGCCGGTCACGCGGCCGCCGGTGAGCACGCCGACGCCGCCGGCCTGCTTCGCCGCGGCGAGTCCGCGGGCCGCGACCGTGAACGCCTCGGGCCAGCTCGCCGCGCGCAGCTCGCCGGTCGCGGCGTCGCGCACCAGCGGGTGGGTGAGGCGCGCAGCCGGCCGCTGGTAGCGGAAGGCATAGCGGTCCTTGTCGGAGATCCACTCCTCGTTGACCTCCGGGTCGTTGCCGGCCAGCCGGCGGACGACCTTGCCGCGGCGGTGGTCGACGCGGATCGCCGCGCCGCACGCGTCGTGCTCGGCGATGCTCGGGCTGGAGACCAGGTCGAACGGGCGGGCCCGGAAGCGGTAGTCGGCCGAGGTGAGCGCACCCACGGGGCAGATCTGGACGATGTTGCCGGAGAAGTAGGAGTCGAACGGCGCGTCGGTCGGCGTGCCGATCTGCTGCTGCGCACCACGCTCGATCAGCGCGATGCCCGGGTCACCCGGGATCTCCGCCGCGAACCGGGTGCAGCGCTGGCAGACGATGCAGCGCTCGCGGTCCAGCAGGATCTGCGGCGAGATCGCGATCGGCTTCACGAAGGTGCGCTTGACGCCGCCCTGGGCGGCGAAGCGACTCTCGTCCTGGCCGTTGGACATCGCCTGGTTCTGCAGGGGGCACTCGCCCCCCTTGTCACACACGGGGCAGTCGAGCGGGTGGTTGATGAGCAGCAGCTCCATCACGCCCCGCTGCGCCTTCTCGGCGACCTCGTTGGTCACCTGGGTCTCGACGACCATGCCCTCGGCGCAGGTGAGCGTGCAGGAGGCCTGCGGCTTCGGGATCGGGCGGCCGTTGCCGCCGTCGGGGACCTCCACGAGGCACTGGCGGCAGGCGCCGACCGGCGCGAGCAGCGGGTGGTCGCAGAAGCGCGGCACCTGGACGCCGACCTGCTCGGCCGCGCGGATCACCAGCGTCCCGGCGGGAACGGTGACGGACTGGCCGTCGATGGTCAGCGTGACCTTCGCGTCGGACTTCGCCGGCGTGCTCATGCGTGCACCTCCTGGCGCGGGGCCCAGGCGGTCGAGGCCGCCGGGTCGAAGGGACAGCCACCGTGCTCGAGGTGCGCGAGGTACTCCTCGCGGAAGTGCTGGATGGAGCTGACGACGGGCGAGGTCGCGCCGTCACCGAGCGCACAGAACGAGCGGCCCGCGATGTTGTCGCACTGGTCGAGCAGCTGGTCGAGGTCGGCGGCGGTGCCCTGGCCGGCCTCGAGGCGGCTCAGCACCTGCACCAGCCACCACGTGCCCTCGCGGCACGGCGTGCACTTGCCGCACGACTCGTGCTTGTAGAACTCGCTCCACCGCAGGACGGCGCGGACGACGCAGGTGGTCTCGTCGAAGACCTGCAGCGCGCGCGTGCCGAGCATCGACCCCGCGGCGCCGACTCCCTCGTAGTCGAGGGGGACGTCGAGGTGCGCGTCGGTGAGGATCGGGGTGCTCGAACCGCCGGGGGTCCAGAACTTCAGCTGGTGGCCGTGCCGGACTCCCCCGGCCAGGTCGAGCAGCTCGCGCAGCGTGATGCCGAGGGGCGCCTCGTACTGGCCCGGGCGGGTGACGTGGCCCGACAGCGAGTAGATGACGAAGCCCTTCGACTTCTCCGTGCCGAGCCCCGCGAACCAGTCGGCCCCCTTGCCGATGATCGAAGGGACCGAGGCGATCGACTCCACGTTGTTGATGACGGTCGGACGCGCGTAGAGGCCCGCGACCGCCGGGAACGGCGGGCGCAGGCGCGGCTGGCCGCGACGACCCTCGAGGGAGTCGAGCAGCGCGGTCTCCTCGCCACAGATGTAGGCACCGGCGCCGGCATGGACGATGAGGTCCACCCCGGACGGGCTGTCCGGGCCGAGGTGGCCCGCGGCGTACGCCTCGGCGACGGCGGCACGCAGGCGGCGGATCACGTGGAGGACCTCCCCGCGCACGTAGATGAAGGCCTGCTTCGCGCGGATGGCGTAGCTGCTGATGATGACGCCCTCGACCAGGGTGTGCGGGCTGGCCATCATCAGCGGGATGTCCTTGCAGGTGCCCGGCTCTGACTCGTCGGCGTTGACGACGAGGTAGCGCGGCTGCGGGTCGCTCTCGTCGTACGGCGGGAGGAAGCCCCACTTCATGCCGGTCGGGAAACCCGCCCCACCGCGGCCGCGCAGGCCGGACTCCTTGACCGCGTCGACGATCTCGTCGGGAGTCCTGGTCAGGGCGGTGGCGAGCGCCCGGTAGCCGCCCTGGGCGGTGTAGGCCTCGAGGGTCCAGCTGCGGTCGGTGCCCCAGTTGGCGGTGAGGACGGGGGTGATCGGGCTGCTCACTTGCCCTCCAGCGTCTTCAGGCCGGCCAGCGACGCCTCGCCCGCCGACGGGCCCTCGTCGGCGCGGCCGTCGTCGAAGCCGGCGAGGACGCGCTCGGCCTCGCGCCAGCTGCAGATCTTCGCGCCACGCGTCGCGGTCACGCTGCGGCCCGCGCGGAGGTCGTCGACGAGCTGCTTCGCCGACTCCGGCGTCTGGTTGTCGAAGAACTCCCAGTTGACCATCACGACCGGGGCGAAGTCGCACGCGGCGTTGCACTCGACGTGCTCCAGGGTGACCTTGCCGTCGGCGGTCGTCTCGTCGTTGCCGACGCCCAGGTGCTCCTTCAGCTCGGCGAAGATCTGGTCGCCGCCCATCACCGCGCAGAGCGTGTTCGTGCAGACACCGACGTGGTGCTCTCCGACCGGCTTGCGCTTGTACATCGTGTAGAAGGTCGCGACACCGCTGACCTCGGCGGCCGTGAGCCCGAGGATCTCCGCGCAGGCGTTGATGCCCTCGGCGGTCACACGGCCCTCGGCGGACTGGACGAGGTGGAGCATCGGCAGCAGGCCCGACCGCGCGTGCGGGTAGCGCGCGGCGATCTCCTGCAGTTCGGCGTACGTCTTCTCCGTGATCATCGGTCGACGCCTCCCATGACCGGGTCGATGCTGGCGATCGCGACGATGACGTCGGCGACCGCGCCGCCCTCGCTCATCACGCTGGTGGCCTGCAGGTTCGTGAAGCTGGGGTCGCGGAAGTGCACGCGGTAGGGGCGGGTGCCGCCGTTGGAGACGACATGCGCACCGAGCTCGCCGCGCGGACTCTCCACGGGGACGTAGGCCTGGCCCGCGGGGACCCGGAACCCCTCGGTGACCAGCTTGAAGTGGTGGATCAGCGCCTCCATCGACTCGCCCATGATGTGGCGGATGTGGTCGAGGGAGTTGCCCATGCCGTCGGCGCCGATGGCGAGCTGGCTGGGCCAGGCGATCTTCTTGTCGGCGACCATGACCGGCGCGCCCTCCAGGCCGGCCAGCCGGGTGGCGGCCTGCTCGACGATGCGCAGGCTCTCCTCCATCTCGGCCAGGCGGACGCGGAACCGGCCGTAGGCGTCGGCGGTGTCCCAGGTGATCACGTCGAAGTCGTAGTCCTGGTAGCCGCAGTAGGGGCTGGTCTTGCGGAGGTCCCACGCGTAGCCCGTGCTGCGCAGCACCGGGCCCGAGATGCCGAGGGCGAGGCAGCCCTCGAGGTCGAGGTGACCGACACCTTCGAGGCGGGCCTTGAAGATCGGGTTGGCGTTGCACAGGGCGGCGTACTCGGGGAGTCGCTTGCGCATGAGCGCGACGAACGAGCGGATCTCGTCGAGGGCACCGGGCGGGAGGTCCTGGGCGACGCCGCCGGGACGGATGAACGCGTGGTTCATGCGCAGGCCGGTGATCAGCTCGAAGAGGTCGAGGATCAGCTCGCGCTCGCGGAACCCGATCGTCATCACCGTCAGGGCCCCGATCTCCATGCCCCCGGTGGCGATGCAGACCAGGTGGCTGGAGATCCGGTTCAGCTCCATCAGGAGGACGCGCATGACCTGCGCCTTCTCCGGGATGTCGTCCTCGATGTCGAGCAGCCGCTCGACGCCGAGGCAGTAGGTGGCCTCGTTGAAGAACGGGCTCAGGTAGTCCATGCGGGTGCAGAACGTGACGCCCTGCACCCAGCTGCGGAACTCCATGTTCTTCTCGATGCCGGTGTGCAGGTAGCCGATGCCGCAGCGGGCCTCGGTGACCGTCTCGCCCTCGAGCTCGAGGATCAGCCGCAGCACTCCGTGGGTCGAGGGGTGCTGCGGACCCATGTTGACCACGACACGCTCGGTGGCGTCGGGGTTGAGCTCGTCGGTGAACTGGTCCCAGTCCTGGCCGCCGACCGTGAAGACACGGCCCTCGGTGGTGTCGGTGGAGGGTGCGTATGCGTCGCTCATCAGGAGTAGGACCTCCGCTGGTCCGGCGGCGGCACGGTGCCGCCCTTGTACTCGACCGGGATGCCGCCGAGGGGGTAGTCCTTGCGCTGCGGGTGGCCCGGCCAGTCATCGGGCATCTGGATCCGGGTCAGCGCCGGGTGGCCGTCGAAGACGATGCCGAAGAAGTCCCAGGCCTCGCGCTCGTGCCAGTCGAGGGTCGGGTAGATCGCAACGCCGCTGGGCAGGTGCCGGTCGTCGTCGGGGGTGGAGGTCTCCACCCGGATCCGGCGGTTGAAGGTCATGCTCAGCAGGCTGTACACCGCGTGGAGCTCGCGGCCGGTGTCGTCGGGGTAGTGCACGCCGTCGACGCCGGCGCAGAACTCGAAGCGCTGGTCGTCGCGGAGCCGCTGCAGGACCTCCCGCACGTGCTCGCGCGCGACGTGGAACGTGATCTCGCCGCGATGGATGACCACACGCTCGACGAGGCCGTCGATGCTGTCGGCCACCACGTCGTACCAGCCGCCGTAGGGCCGCTCGGCCTGGCCGGGGTAGACGATCGGCGCCACGAGGCCGCCGTAGCCGCTGGTGTCTCCGGAGCCCTTGGCCCCGAACATCCCCGTGCGTACGCCGACCGCCGGGCTGCGGACGAACCCGGAGGTCGAGTCGGTGGTCGCCTCGACCTCGGGCGAGCTGCCCTCGTGGGTCACGGGCTGCGGGTCCTTCTCACTCACCACGCATCAGGCCCTTCATCAGGCTCGTCGGGGTGGCGATCAGGCCCTGCTCCTCGAGCTCGAGGATCTGCTTCTGGCGGTGGGCGCCGAGCTTGCCGTGCTGGACCTGGTCGTGGAGCTTGAGGATCGCGTCGATCAGCATCTCCGGGCGCGGCGGGCAGCCGGGGAGGTACATGTCGACGGGCACGACGTGGTCGACGCCCTGCACGATCGCGTAGTTGTTGAACATGCCGCCCGAGCTCGCGCAGACGCCCATGGCCAGCACCCACTTGGGCTCGGCCATCTGGTCGTAGATCTGACGCAGGACGGGAGCCATCTTCTGGCTCACGCGCCCGGCGACGATCATCAGGTCGGCCTGGCGCGGACTGGCCCGGAAGACCTCCATGCCGAAGCGGCCCAGGTCGTACTTCGGGCCGCCGCTCGTCATCATCTCGATCGCGCAGCAGGCCAGCCCGAACGTCGCCGGCCAGAACGCGGCCTTGCGCATGTAGCCGGCCAGCCCCTCGACCGTCGTCAGCAGGACTCCGCTGGGGAGCTTCTCCTCGAGACCCATCAGTGTTCCCTCAGTCCCAGTCCAGGCCGCCGCGGCGCCACACGTAGGCGTAGGCGACGAAGACCGTCGCCAGGAAGATCGCCATCTCGGCCAGCCCGAACCAGCCGAGGGCGTCGAAGTGGACCGCCCACGGGTACAGGAAGACGATCTCGATGTCGAAGACGATGAAGAGCATCGCGACGATGTAGTACTTCACCGGGAAGCGGCCGCTCAGCGCGTTGGGCGTCGGCTCGATGCCGCACTCGTAGGCATCGAGCTTCGCGCGGTTGTAGCGCTTCGGGCCGGTGAAGCTGCTCATCACGACCGAGAAGATCGCGAATCCTGCCGCCAGCACGGCCAGCGCCAACACCGGGACGTAGAGCTCCACACACCCTCCTGCGCGCTTGTGAATCCATTCACTTGAGTGGCCCGGCTCACACTGTACGACCCAGGGGGTGACGTCAACAGGGCACCCCGGATGCGTGTCCGGATCACCCGGATTCCTTTGTGCTGCAGGGGTCCGGCCGTCGAGAACGCGCGTCGGGATGCACCGGGAAGCGGATCCGCGACGTGCGTGTCGCGCTGCGTCGTCCTGCGTGTGCATGACGATGCGCCCACGCTGTGCCGGAGCTCGGCGCGGCGTACTGCACGTGCGAGAGGTCGCGCAGCCGCAACGATCAGGCGTCGGGCGCGATCTTCGCCAGCGCGTTGATGATCCGGTCGTGGGCGTCGCCCTTGTGGTCGGTGAGGTTCGCCATCAGCTTCAGCGTGAACCGCATCAGTGCCGGGCGCGGCAGGCCGTGCCTGGTCGCGAGCTTCATGACCTTCGGGTTGCCGATCAGCTTCGCGAAGCCGCGGCCGAGGGTGAAGTAGCCGCCGTAGGCCTGGTCGAGCGCCGCCTGGTAGCCGTGGAGGACCCGCTCCCGCTGCAGGCCCGCCGGACGGGCCAGCGCCTGGACCATGACCTCCGCCGCCATGTGGCCGGCCTCGAGGGCGTAGTCGATGCCCTCGCCGTTGAACGGGTTGACCATGCCACCCGCGTCGCCGACCAGGAGCAGGCCGTTGCGGTAGTGCGGCTTGCGGTTGAAGCCCATCGGCAGGGCGGCCGAGCGGACCTCGCCGACGAGGTTGGACGGGTCGCTGAAGCCCATCTCCTCCGGCGTGTGCGCGAGCCAGGTGCGGATCGCGGCCTTGGAGTCGTAGGTCCGGAACGCTGCCGAGGAGTCGAGGATGCCGAGGCCGACGTTGGCCGTGCCGTCGCCGCACGGGAAGATCCAGCCGTAGCCGGGAAGCTGGTTGGACTCCCCCGGCTTGCCGTCCCACAGCTCCAGCCAGGACTCCATCCACGGGTCGTCGTGCATCGGCGTCTTGTAGTACGCGCGTGCTGCGACCGCCATCGGACGGTTCTCGCGACGCGTGATGCCGAGGCCGGTGGCCAGCCGGGAGGACACGCCGTCGCACGCGACGACGAGCTGCGCGCGGTACGTCACGTCGTCGCCGGCCCGGCGGCCGTTGGCGTCGAGGGGCTTGGCGGTGACACCGACGATGCGGCCGGCGGCGTCGAGGACCGGCCCGGTCACCGAGGTGCGCTCGAGCAGGCGGGCGCCGGCCTTCTGGGCGTGACGGGCGAGCAGCTCGTCGAGCTGCATGCGCGGCCGCACCATGCCGTACGCCGGGAAGCTGGCGAGCTCGGGCCACGGCAGCTCGATGCGGTGGCCCGCGCCGATGATGCGCAGGCCCTTGTTCTTCTGCCAGCCCGGCTCGTCGAGGTCGAAGCCCATGCCGATCAGCTGCTTGACCGCGCGCGGGGTGAGGCCGTCGCCGCAGACCTTGTCGCGCGGGAACGACGACTTCTCCAGCAGCAGCACGTCGATCCCGGCGTTCGCGAGGTGGTACGCCGTGGCGGCACCGGCCGGTCCGGCGCCCACGACGATGACCTGGGCCTCGCGCTCGTCGCGCGCGGGGGTGCCGAGTCCGAAGAGCGCGTCAGCAGGAGAGCTCATGGTCAGGCCACACCTCGGTGCAGGGCGACGATGCCGCCGGTCAGGTTGCGGTGCTCGACGTGCGTCCAGCCCGCCTCCTGGAGCAGGCGGGCCAGCCCCGCCTGGTCGTGCCAGGCACGGATCGACTCGGCGAGGTAGACATAGGCGTCGGGCGAGGAGGACGCGGCCTTGGCGATCGCCGGGAGGCCCTTCATCAGGTACTCGAGGTAGAGCGTGCGGAAGGCACCGTTGGTGGGGTGCGAGAACTCGCAGACGACCAGCCGGCCGCCGGGGCGCGTAACGCGCCGCATCTCCTTCAGGCCCGCGACGGTGTCGACGAAGTTGCGCAGGCCGAAGGAGATGGTGACCGCGTCGAAGGTGTCGTCGGCGAACGGCAGCTTCGTGCCGTCGCCCGCGACGAAGTTGAGGGTCGGGCGGACCTTCTTGCCTGCCTGCAGCATGCCGACCGAGAAGTCGCACGGCACGACGTGGACGCCGGCCTCCGCGAACGGCACGGACGACACGCCCGTGCCGGCAGCCAGGTCGAGGACGCGGTCGCCGGGGCGCGCGCCCACGGCCGCGATCATCTCCTTGCGCCAGTGCCGGTCGATGCCCGCCGAGAGCACGGTGTTGGTCACGTCGTAGCGCTTGGCGACGGCGTCGAACATGCGGCGTACGTCGGTGGGCTTCTTGTCCAGCTCGGCTCGGGTCACGGGGCACAGACTAGGCGGTCCACGTGCGCGATGGTCGCCGGACTAGGCTGCGCGCATGACCCAGACCGCCGGGGGGACCTCAGAGGTCCGCACCCCCCTCGACGTACGGACCGCGCTGGTCCCCGCGTCGGACGCGGCAGCGGTCGGCGCGCTGGTCGACCTCCTCCCGGCCGAGGCCCCGCTGAGCTGGCTGCGCCGCGGCGAGGGGCTCGTGGGCTGGGGCGTCGCTGCCTCGGTGCGCACCACCGGCCCGACGCGCTTCTCCGACGCCGCGAAGTGGTGGTCCGAGACGACGGCGCTGGCGACCGTCACCGACGAGGTCGAGGAGCCCGGCAGCGGCCTGGTCTGCTTCGGCGCGTTCACCTTCTCCGACGAGCCGGGGGCCTCGGACTCCGTCCTCGTCGTGCCCTCGGTCGTCGTCGGACGCCGCGGCGACCTCCTCTGGGTCACCACCGTCGGCGGGGCGAAGCCGTCGCTCGAGCCGACGGATGCCCCGGCCGCGCCTGCCGACCTCCGGTTCAGCGACGGCGCGCTCAGCGGACCGGCCTGGATGGCGGTCGTCGCCGACGCGGTCTCCCGCATCGAGGCCGGTGACCTGGAGAAGATCGTGCTCGCCCGCGACCTCATCGCCGAGGCCTCCGCCCCGATCGACCCGCGCTGGCCCCTGCGCCGGCTCGCCTCGGCGTACCCGACGTGCTGGACGTTCCACGTCGACGGTCTCTTCGGCGCCACCCCCGAGATGCTGGTCCGCCGCGAGCGCGGCCTGGTCACCTCCCGCGTGCTCGCCGGCACCATCCGCCGCACCGGCGACGACGAGCGCGACCTCGCTCTGGCCGCGATGCTCGCCCACTCCAGCAAGGACCTCGAGGAGCACGAGTACGCCGTCCGCTCGGTCGCCGAGGCGCTCGAGCCGTACTGCTCCTCGATGAACGTGCCCGAGGCGCCGTTCGTACTGCATCTGCCCAACGTGCTGCACCTCGCGACCGACGTCGCCGGTGTCGCGCGCGACGGCGAGAGCTCGCTCGAGCTGGCTGCCGCCCTGCACCCCTCCGCCGCCGTCGGCGGCACCCCCACACCCGTCGCGCGTGCGCTGATCAGCGAGATCGAGGGCATGGACCGCGGCCGCTACGCCGCCCCCGTCGGCTGGATGGACGCCAGCGGCGACGGCGAGTGGGGCATCGCGCTGCGCTCGGGCGTCATCGACGGCTCGACCGTCCGGCTCTTCGCCGGCTGCGGCATCGTCGGCGGCTCGGACCCCGAGGCGGAGCTGGCGGAGTCGCAGGCGAAGTTCGTGCCGGTGCGCGACGCGCTCACCAGCTGAGCTCGGTCGCCTCCGGGACACGCGCGTAGTCCAGGCCTGAGGCGCCGAGGAACCGGCCCAGGTGCCCGTCGACGACCCCGAGGCCGCGCTCGCTGTAGATCTCGTCGTGGATCGCCAGGTTGTGGGCGGCGCCGACACCGCGGGCGAAGTCGATCGCCTCGCCGATCTTCAGCCACGGGGCGCTCACCGGCAGGCACAGCACGTCGACGTGCTCCCCCGGCGCGGTCAGCGCATCACCCGGGTGGAAGAGCCGGGTGTGACCGTCGCTCACGAGGTAGCCGCTGTTGTGGATCCGCGGGATCTCGTGGTGGATCTCCGCGTGCATCTCGCCCACGGTCTCGACCTGGAAGCCGGCGACCGTGAGGCCGGTACCCGGCTGCAGCACCGTCACCCGCTCCCGCACGTCGGGAGCCTCCGCGGCGAGCAGCTGGGCGACTCCGCCGATGGTGAAGACCTCTGCATCGGTACGCCGCAGCAGGTCGGCGCTCACGTGGTCGGGGTGCTCGTGGGTGATGAGCACCCCGTCCGCGCCGTCGACCGCCTCGGCGCTCGTCCACCCGCCCGGGTCGATGACGAGAACACGACCCTCGTGCTCGATCCGGACGCAGGAGTGACCGAACTTGATGATCCGCATGGGCCCGACGCTACGCCGTGGTGTGGTCGATGTAGCACCAGCGCCAGTCCTCGTCGGCCTCGGCCGACTGGATCACCGGGTGCCCGGTCGCGTGGAAGTGTGCCGTCGCGTGCTGGCCCGCCGAGGAGTCGCAGCACCCGGTGTGCCCGCAGGCGAGGCACTCGCGTAGCGAGACCCACGAGCGTCCCTCCGCCACGCACTCCTCGCAGGCCGTGCCCGTGGTCACGATGGCAGGTGCGGCGCGCAGGTGGGCGCAGTCGGCGCCGCTCTGGCGCATGCTCGCGGCGCTGACCACGCGGGCCCGCTCGGCCGTGGCGGTGAGCAGCACCGACTCCTCGACGTCGAGCATCGCGAGCACCTGCCGCACCACGGTCGACGGCACGGTGCCCTCGCTCCGGATCTCCAGCACGCGGCTGCGCTCCGCCGCGATCAGCTCGAGCCGGATCCGCGCGTAGAGGTCGCTCGGGCTCTCGTGGTCCTCGGCGGTCGCGAGCCGCTCCCAGGCCGCGAAGTTGCGGCGGTCCATCTGCTGCCGCACGAGGTCGACCACGCCGTGGCGGTCGTCGTACTCGAGCTCCTCGAGGCGGGCGTGGGCCGACTTCGTCGCCTGCTGGAGCAGGGTGGCGCGGGCCAGGGCGTCCTCGGCGGGGTCCGGGCTCGGCACCCGCAGGAGGCGCGCCAGCACCGGCAGCGTGAGGCCCTGGATGAAGAGCGTGCCGGCCACGACCGTGAACGCCACCAGCAGCAGCACCTCACGGTGCGGGGTGTCGTCCGGGATCACGAACGCAGCGGCCAGCGTGACCACACCACGCATGCCCGCCCAACCGAGCAGGAAGGTGTAGGTCCACGGCGTCTGCCGACCCGTCGCGAGGTCCGGGCCGGGACGGACCAGCAGGTAGCGGGCAGGGAAGACCCAGAGGAGGCGCAGGCCGATCACGGCGGCGAGGCTCGCGGTGCACACGGCCGCGATCCGTCCCCAGCCGAACGCCGAGTGCGCGGCGTCCTGCACGATCCACGCGGCCTGCAGGCCGATGAGGAGGAAGACCGCGTGCTCGAGCACGAAGGCGATCGTGCGCCAGTTGGTCCGTTCCGCCATCCGGCTCGGCGCCGACTGCAGGATGGGCGCCTTGTGGCCGAGCAGGAGCCCGGCCACCACGACCGCGATGACCCCGGAGGCCTCGAGGCGCTCCGCCGCGACGTACGCCGCGAAGGGGGTGACCAGCGAGACCGCGGTGTCGAGCACGGCGTCGGTGAGCAGCCGGCGGACCTTGGCGACCACGACGAAGGCCACCAGACCGACGAGCACGCCGCCGCCGGCAGCGCGGGCGAAGTCGAGGGTGACGTGGAGTGCGGAGACGCCGACGGTGCCGGCGGCGACGGCGGTGCGCAGGGCGACGAGCGCGGTCGCGTCGTTGAGCAGCGACTCCCCCTCGAGGATGGTGACGAGGCGACGGGGCAGGCCGATGCGGCGCGCGATGGCGGTCGCGGCGACGGCGTCGGGAGGGGCGACGACGGCGCCGATCGCGAGGGCCGCAGGCCAGCCGACACCAGGGAGGAGGGCGTGCACCACGGCCCCCACCCCGACCGTCGTGAAGACGACGAGGCCCACGCTGAGCAGCAGGATCGGACGGCGGTTGGCGTTGAAGTCGACCAGGCTGGTCTGGAGGCTGGCCGCATAGAGCAGCGGCGGCAGCAGCCCGAGGAGGACCACCTCGGGGTGCAGGTGCACCTCCGGGATCCCGGGGACGTAGGCGCCCACCACACCGATCGCGATCAGCGCGAGCGGCGCCGGAAGGCCGATGCGCTCCGAGAGCGACGTGCCGGCGAGCACCGCGACGGCGAGCAGGACGAGAAGGAAAGCGATCTCCACGGGGTGATCCTGCCGTGCCGGCGGGCGTCGGGTCAGCCGAGGGCGCGGATGGCTGCGTCGAGCTCGCGGCGGTTGTCGCGACGCACGCGCACCTCGATCACCTCGATGCCGCCGTTGGGGCTGTCCAGGGCCTGCTGCAGCTCCGGCAGGCTCTCGACCTTCCAGTGCGGCGTGCGGGTGCTCGCGCACAGGCTGGCGATGTCGACTCCGTGGGGTGTGCCGAAGAGGCGGTCGTACTGCTCGGCGTACGTCGGCGCGCCCTGCTCCAGCATCGTGAAGATCGAGCCACCGTCGTCGTTGACCACGACGATCGTCAGGTCGGGGCGGGGCTCGGCCGGGCCGATGACCAGGCCACCGGCGTCGTGGAGGAAGGTCACGTCGCCCATCAGCGCGATCGTGCGCGCGTCGGGGTCGCGGGTGCTGCGTGCGAGCGCGGCACCGATGGCGGTGGAGACGGTGCCGTCGATGCCGGCCAGGCCCCGGTTGGCGATGACCTTGCGCCGGCCGCCGACCGGCAGGGGCGGCGCCATGACGTCGAGGTCACGGATCGGGCTGGAGGCGCCGACCACGAGCAGGCCTCCCGAAGGAAGCGCCGCGTGGGTCGCCGCGGCGACCTCCCAGGGCGTCAGCTCGGGCTGCTCCTGGAGGAGGCGGTCCAGCTGGCGCGAGACGGACCGGTCGAGGTCGCGCCACGCGTCCAGCCAGGCGGTGTCCGGCTCGGCGTCGGGAGCCCACAGGGCGTCGTGCTCGGAGGCGACCGCGAACGGGCGCTCCGGCCAGATGCCCGCCGTCCGCTGGGAGATCACCTCGACGTCGTCGCGGGCGAGCAGGCGGGCCACGGGACGGCTCAGCGTCGGATGGCCGACCACCACCACGCGCTCGATGGAGCGGCCGAGGTCGCCGTCGAGGAGGAGGCGGTAGGTCCGCAGCGCGTGGGGGCCCGTCCGCGACCCCGAGGTCGGCTCGGCGAAGAGCGGCCAGCCTCCCGCCTCCGCGAGCTGGCGCGCGCGGGCACCGGCGTCGTCACCCGCCACGACGACCGTGCGCGGACCGGGCGCCAGCTGGTGGGCGTCGGCGGAGGTGACCGCGACCCGGCAGGAGCCGGGCTCGGTCGCCCTGGCCGTGTAGGTCGCCGGACCGTCCACCGGCGGGGTGAGCGGAAGCTCGAACTGCAGGTTGAGGTGCGCGACCGCGCTCGGGCGGCGGTCGTCGATGGCGAACCGGCCCGACGGGAAGGCGAGCAGCGATCGAACATCGCCGAGGTCGGGTCCCGAAAGGTCAGCGGCAGCGACGTCGAGGAACCGGGCGAAGCGCCCGAAGACCTCGACCTGGTCGGTCGTCTGGCTCGCGCCCGTGCCGCGCAGTCCCGCAGGCCGGTCGGCCGTGACCACGACCAGCGGCACGCCGGTGTGCGCGGCCTCCATGACCGCCGGGAACAGGTTGGCGACGGCGGTGCCGCTCGTACAGGCGACCGCCGACCGACGGCCGCTCTTGGCCAGCCCCAGCGCGAGGAAGCCCGCGGTCCGCTCGTCGATGCGCGTGTGCAGGCGCAGCACGCCCTGCCGGTCCGCGTCGTACGCCGCGAACGCGAGCGGGGCGTTGCGGCTTCCGGGCGCGAGGACCAGGTCGGTGACGCCGGCGTCGACCAGCTCCTGGATGCAGGCGCGGGCGAGGAGGGTCGAGGCGTTCACAGGCGCTGATCCTGCCGCACCCGGTCCAGCCGCGCCTGCCAGTGGGCGGTGCGCTCGGAGTCGGCGGCCAGCCGGCCCAGTGCGGCCCGGTCTGCGTGCACAGGGGCGACCGGGAGCGCACCGTCCACCGGCAGCAGCGGGTGCTCTGCGACGTCGTCGGTCAGGAGCTGGACTGTGGCCAGGCCACAGGCGTGGGGCAGCTCCGGCAGCGCGGCCGCGAGCGCGACCCCCGCCGCGATCCCGAAGGAGGTCTCGAGTGCACTCGACACGACGACCGGCAGCGCGATCTCCTCCGCGATGCGCAGGCAGCTCCGGACACCCCCGAGCGGTTGCACCTTGAGGACGGCGATGTCGGCCGCCTCGAGGTCGCGCACCCGGTAGGGGTCCGCGGCACGGCGGATCGACTCGTCCGCCGCGATCGGCACAGAGACCCGACGGCGCACGCGCGCGAGGTCCTCGACCGAGGCGACCGGTTGCTCGGCGTACTCCAGGCCGCCGGCAGCACGGTCCAGTGCGGCCAGGGCGGCGACAGCGGTGTCGACGTCCCAGGCGCCGTTGGCATCGATG